>NZ_JAAMPA010000001.1:1865956-2176949 GCF_011758655.1 Modestobacter marinus | reverse complement strand
GCCTCAACGAACCGGAGCCCGCCCCGGTGGCCTCCGGGAGCGACTACGGGCTGGGCCTGGCCGACGCCAGCTTCGCCGGCGGCGTGGACGTCGAGGGCGCGCGCGGGGAGATCAGCCAGGCGGAGGCCCAGGCCCGGCTGAGCGAGATCGCCGCCTCCCGGGCCGCCCGCGAGCCGGACTTCGTCGTGCCCACCGCCGGCCGGCTGACCACGTGCTTCTGCCAGCGCTGGGGGACCATGCACTGGGGTCTGGACCTCGCCGCCCCGCTCGGCACCCCGATCCTCGCGGCCGCCGACGGCGTCGTGCTGCGGGCCGGCCCCGCATCGGGCTACGGCAACGCCGTGTACATCCAGGACGCCGACGGGAACGTGCAGATCTACGGCCACATGCGCTACTACGACGTGGCAGCCGGGGACGTCGTCTCGGCCGGTGAGCAGATCGCCAAGGTCGGCAACCAGGGCCAGTCGACCGGGCCGCACCTGCACTTCGAGATCCACCGGGGCGGGATGAACGGCAAGCCGATCGACCCGGAGGCGTGGCTCGCCGAGCGGGGCCTCTCCGTCGGCTGACCCACCGCCGGCACCGCCACCCTCGTGGTCAGGACCGGTCGGATGCCGCGCGTCCGACGGCCCGGTCGTCGGCCGTTCCGGCGTCGACCGGGTGGCCGGCTCCCGGTCGACGACCAGCCCTGACCGCCCGGCCCCCGCTGGCGCGGGGGCCGGGCCTCAGAGCTTGACGAGCGGGGCGTAGCGCAGCACGAGCCGCTTGGTGCCGCCGGAACCGAAGTCGACCGTGGCCTGGGCCTTGTCACCGGCGCCGTTGATCTCGACCACCGTGCCGAGACCGAACGCGTCGTGGCTGACCCGGTCGCCGACGTCGACGCTGATCACCGCCCGGTTGCCCGCACCGCCACGGAGACCCCCGGTGGAGAGCCCGGTCGAGGCGACCCGCGTCTGGGCCGAGCCCATCGGCTTGCTGGGCGCCGGCTCCAGCCGCTCCCAGTGGACGGCGTCGGACGGCAGCTCGTCGAGGAACCGGGACGGCGGGTTGTAGGCCGGCTGCCCCCAGCTGGTGCGCACCGTCGCGCGGGAGAGGAACAGCCGCTGCCGCGCCCGCGTGATGCCCACGTAGGCCAGCCGCCGCTCCTCCTCCAGCTCCCGCGGGTCACCGAGGGCCCGCAGGTGCGGGAAGACGCCGTCCTCCAGGCCGGTGAGGAAGACCACCGGGAACTCCAGGCCCTTGGCGGTGTGCAGGGTCATCAGCGTGACCACCCCGGCCTCGTCGCCGCTGACCGGGATCTGGTCGGCGTCGGCGACCAGCGAGACCTGCTCGAGGAACTCGGTGACGGTGCCGCCGGGGTTGGCCGCCTCGAACTCGGCGGCCACCGAGATGAGCTCGTTGAGGTTGTCCACCCGCCCCTCGTCCTGCGGGTCGGTGCTGGCCTCCAGCTCGGCCAGGTACCCGGTGCGGTCCAGCACGCTCTCCAGCAGCGCCGCCGGGCCGGACCCGGTCTCGACCAGCTGCTCGAACTCCTCCAGCAGGGCGACGAACTCCTGGATCGCCTTCAGCGACCGGGTGGCCAGGTCGCCGACCTCCGAGCACCGGCGCAGCGCGCTGGCGAACGGGATCCGCTCGCGGTCGGCGAACCGCTCGACGCACGCCTCGGCCCGCTCGCCGATCCCGCGCTTGGGGGTGTTCAGCACCCGCCGCAGGCTGACCACGTCGGCCGGGTTCGCGATGACCTTCAGGTAGGCGACCGCGTCCCGGACCTCCCGGCGCTCGTAGAAGCGCACCCCGCCGACCACCTTGTAGGGCATGCCGACCCGGATGAACACCTCCTCGAACACCCGGGAGGCGTTGTTGGTGCGGTAGAAGATCGCGATGTCCGCAGGCCTCGCTGTGCCCTCGTCGGTCAGCGCGTCGATCTGCTCGGCGACCCAGGCCGCCTCGTCGTGCTCGTTGTCGGCGACGTAGCCCTCGATCAGCTCGCCGTCGCCGGCGTCGGACCAGAGGTTCTTCGGCCGGCGGGCGGTGTTGCGGGCGATCACCTGGTTGGCCGCGCGCAGGATGCGCTGGGTGGAGCGGTAGTTCTGCTCCAGCACGATGGTGGTGGCGTCGGGGTAGTCGCGCTCGAACTCGTCGATGTTGCGGATCGTCGCGCCGCGGAAGGCGTAGATCGACTGGTCGGCGTCGCCGACCACGCACAGCTCGGCGGGCGGCACCGGGCCGCCGTGCCCACCGACCAGCTCGCGGACCAGCACGTACTGGGCGTGGTTGGTGTCCTGGTACTCGTCGACCAGCACGTGCCGGAACCGGCGGCGGTAGTGCTCGGCCACGTCGGGGAAGGCCTGGAGCAGGTGGACCGTGGTCATGATCAGGTCGTCGAAGTCCATGGCGTGCGCCTCGCGCAGCCGCCGCTGGTAGAGGGTGTACGCCTCCTTCAGCACCTTCTCCGGCGCCGTCTGGGGGGCGTAGGACTCCTCGTCGACCAGCTCGTTCTTCAGGTTCGACACCTGGTTGGCCAGGCTGCGGCCCGGATACCGCTTGGCGTCGAGGTCCAGGTCGCGGGCGACCATCGTCATCAGCCGGACCGAGTCGCCCTGGTCGTAGATGGTGAACGAGCTCTTCATGCCGAGCTTGGCGGCCTCGGCCCGCAGGATGCGCACGCACATCGAGTGGAACGTCGACACCCACATGGCCCGGGCCCGGGGACCGACCAGCGCGGCGACGCGCTCCTTCATCTCCCCGGCGGCCTTGTTGGTGAAGGTGATCGCCAGGATCTCCCCGGGCGAGGTGCCGCGGGCGCCGAGCAGGTAGGAGATCCGGTGGGTGAGCACCCGCGTCTTCCCCGAACCGGCGCCGGCGACGATGAGCAGCGGGCTGCCCTCGTGGACCACCGCGTCGCGCTGCGGGCCGTTGAGGCCGGCGAGCATCCGGTCCAGCTCACGGCCGGTCTGGCCGGAGGTCTGCCGAGGGAGCGCGGCGGTGCCCGGGAGGGTGTGCTGGGGGCTGCTCACTCCGGGGCTCCTGCGCGAGCGTGGAGCGCCGGCGGAGCGGCGTCGTGGGGTGGGTTCATGACCCCGCCACTCTAAGCCGGGACACCGACAGCTCCGGTTCTCCGCGTGTCGCCGGGGACGGTCGGGCCTGGCCCGGCACCGTGGGCTGTGGCACAATCCCCGTCGTGCTGACGCATCGCGAGTTCCCCTACGGCCACCGGGTCCCGGTGTCCGTACTCGCTGGCTGATCAGCCACCGCACACGACGCCCCGGGCCCACGGCCCCGGGGCGTTTCTCGTCTCTCCGGGTCCGACGGCCTCCTGCCCGCCCCGGAGGACACGATGAGCACGACCCTCTCCCCCAGCGCCGCCGTTCCGGTCGAGGACCCCACGGCGCGGATCGACGCACTGCGCGGTGAGATCGACGCCTGTGACGCCGAGATCATCGCGCTCGTGCAGCGCCGGCTGTCCATCTCCCAGGAGATCGGCTCGCTGCGCACGGCGACCGGCGGCATGCGGCTGTCGCTGTCCCGCGAGCAGCGGGTGCTGTCCCGCTTCCGCGCCGCCCTCGGGCCGGACGGCGCGAGCCTCGGCATGCTGCTGCTGCGCCAGGGCCGCGGCCGGCTCTGATGCCGCCCCTCCCCCGAAAGGGGGCCGGGACGACGACGTCCTCAACGAACGGTGGCGCACGACCGATCCAGGTGGGGTGAGCTCTCCTGGCGCCGGGTCCCGAGCGATGCGCTGGCTGCGCGGCGGCGCGCGGGACCGCACCCGGTTCGCCGACATGTGCCTGCGCTTCCGTCGCCCGTACGTGTTCGGCGGTGCAGTCACGGTGGCCAAGCTCGCCGGCGTCCCCTGGGTCGGGCTGCCGCTGGTCCTGCTGCTCGTGGCGGGAGGGCTGACGATGGCCGGTGGGGTGCTGCTGCAGCGCCGGCTGCGACGCCCGTCCGAGCCGGTGGTCGCCGCCACCTTCGTGCTCCTCCAGCTGAACCTCGCCGTCGTCGTCCTGCTCACCGGCGGGGCCACCAGCCCCTACCTGGTCCTGCTCACCATCCCGCTGTTCAGCCAGGCGGTGTGCTTCCGCCCACCGGTGCTGGTCACCGGTGCGGCCCTCACCTTCCTGTTCGCCGGCCTCGCCGTGCTGGCCGCCGACGCCCTGCCGGCCGTGCCCCCGCTCCCCGGACCGGTCGGTCTGGTCGCGCTCGCGGCCGTGCTCACCTGCCTGACCGTGGCGGCGCGCTACCTGGCGTCGGCGGACCTGCACTCCCGCGACGAGGCCGTGCTCGACCCGATGACCGGGCTGTACAACCGGCTGACCCTCGCCGACCGGTTCACCCAGGCCCAGGAGGAGGCGGCCGACGACGGCGGGTCGCTGGCCCTGGTCATGTGCGACGTCGACCACTTCAAGTCGATCAACGACACCCACGGGCACGACCGCGGCGACCAGGTGCTCATCGAGCTCGCCCGGCGCCTGCGGCGCAGCCTGCGCGCCGGGGACGTCGCCTTCCGGGTCGGTGGCGAGGAGTTCGTCGTGCTGCTGCCCGGCCGGGACGGTGCCGCCGCCGTGCAGATCGCCGAGCGGATGCGGCTCGCGGTGTCCGCCGAGCCCCTGGCCGGGCTGCCGGTCACCATCTCCTCCGGGGTCGTCGTCGCCACCGGCGGGGACGGCACGCTCGGCGGCCTGCTGCGTTCCTGCGACGCGGCCCTGTACGCGGCGAAGGCCGCGGGTCGTGACCGGGTCGTCGCCGCCGCGCCCAGCAGCGCCGGGCCCGACCGGCCGCTGCCGGCGCCCCGGCCGGTCACCCTAGGCTCCGCCGGGTGATGCCACTCCCGTCCGGTCCTGCCGAGCACGTCGAGCGCGCCCTGTGCGTGCTCGCCCACCCCGACGACGTCGACTTCGGCAGCGCGGGCACCGTGGCGGGCTGGACGGCGACCGGCACCGAGGTCACCTACTGCATCGTCACCGACGGGGACGCCGGGGGCTTCGACGACACCCCGCGGGACCAGATGGGGCCGCTGCGCCGGGCCGAGCAGCGGGCCGCCGCGGCCGCGGTGGGGGTCACCGACGTCCGGTTCCTCGGCTACCCGGACGGGCGGCTGGAGCTGACCCTGGACCTGCGTCGCGACATCAGCCGGGTCATCCGGCAGGTGCGGCCGCAGCGGGTGCTCACCAGCTCACCCGAGCGCCTGTGGGAGCGGATCGGCGCCAGCCACCCCGACCACATGACCGTGGGCGAGTCGACGCTGCGCGCCGTCTACCCCGACGCCCGCAACCCCTTCGCCTTCCCCGAGCTGCTCGCCGACGAGGGGCTGGACGCCTGGACCGTCGCCGAGGTCTGGATGGGCGCCAGCCCGCGCGCCGACCACGCCGTCGACGTCACCGACGTGGTCGACCGGAAGCTCGCCGCGCTGGCGCACCACGTCACCCAGGTCAGCCACCTGCCCGCGGGGCAGCTGGCGGAGTTCGTGACCGGCTGGATGCGGCAGACGGCGCGCACCCACGGCCTGCCGGACGGCCGCCTGGCCGAAGCGTTCCATGTCGTGCACACAGCGTGAGGGACAGGCGCTCGGACACCGGCCCGGAACGCACCGGTCGTCCGGCCGCACAGCCGTAACACAGCTCACGTAGACCTCTCCGGGCCGCCCACCCAGCCCCGGGGAGAACACCATGACCGACGCACGCCACGAGAGCCCGGAACCCGCGACCGCCGCGAGCCTGCTGGAACGCGGGCTCGGCCGCCGCGCCTTCGTCCAGGCGGCCCTGGCCACCAGCGCCGTCATGGCCGCCGGGGTCGCCACCGCCGCGCCGGCCGCGGCCGGCGGTGGGCACCGGACCCGGCTGCCCGGCCAGGTCCTCCAGCCCGGCACCGGTCCCATCGACGGTGACGTGTACCTGCCCTCCCGGCCGGACGAGGTGCTGTGGGGCTACCTGCCGCGCACCACCGACGCACCGGTCGCCCGGATGCGCTCCGGGCAGACGATCACCATCGACACGGTGAGCCACGAGGGGCTGCTCGAGGACCAGGGCCGCGACCCGGCGGGCTGGTTCGCCGGTCGCGGCGTGCCCCGCGACCAGGTGCTCGACGACGCCGTCGCGATCGCGGCCGGCTACAGCCGGCACCCGCGCGACTTCGACGCCGACGGCCCGCACGTCGTCACCGGCCCGGTCCACGTCGAGGGCGCCCGACCCGGCGACGTGCTGAAGATCGAGCCCCTCTCGGCGATGCCCCGGGTCCCGTACGGCGTCATCTCCAGCCGGCACGGCAAGGGGGCGCTCGCCGTCCAGTTCTCCCCCGACGCCGGGATCAGCCCGGCCGAGGCGATGCCCCGGACGCCGGACGGCCGGGCCACCGGGGACCCGCTGCAGTACGGCAACGTCTCGGTCTTCACCCCGGTCCGCCGTGGTCGCCGCGGAGTGCCCACCGCGCACCTCCCGGTCGGCACGAAGGGCGAGGTCAGCTGGCCGCTGGACCCCTTCGCCGGGTTGATGGCGGTCGCCACGGTCGGCGATGCCGCCACGCTGAACGACCCGCTGGTCAACTCGATCCCGCCGACCGTCGGCGGCGGCAACATCGACGTCAAGCACCTCAACGTGGGGTCCGCCTTCTACGTGCCGGTCGTCGCCGAGGGCGCCCTGTTCTCCACCGGCGACCCGCACATGTCGATGGGCAACGGCGAGGTCGCCCTGACCGCGATGGAGGGGTCGCTCCGGATCAGCTACCGGCTCACCGTGTGCCGCCCGGGGTCGGGTGACGCACCGTCGGTCGCCTTCCGGTACCCGTTCGGGGAGACGCCGGACGCCTGGGTGCCGATCGGGCTGTCCGACCCCGACGGGGCCCGCAACGGGCAGGGCAGCGACCTCGACGTCGCCAGCCGGCGGGCGGTCGTCAACGCGCTGGACTTCCTGGAGGCAGACCTGGGCATGGACCGCGCGGTCGCCTACGCCTACCTCTCGGCGGCCGCCGACTTCGAGGTCTCCCAGGTGGTGGACCGCACGGTCGGGGTGCACGGCGTCATCCCGAAGGCGCACTTCTGCTGACGGCCCGCCCCAGCGGGCGCGCGGCCTCCCGGGGCCGACCCAGCGGCGGCCAGTCCGACGTCCTCCTGGAGGCGCAGACCGCCTGACCGGACCGACGAACCTGACCGAGCCCGACGCCTGCGCAGGGTCGCCCACAGCCAGGAGGCGACCTGTGCGGCCGGGCGACGGAGTCTTCGGCAGTCGCACAGTCCACAGTCCGTCCCCGGCCGGCAGTGCAGGTGCGCCGCGGACTGGTGAGCGCACGCCGCACAGGTCGTCGGTCGCGGTTCTGCCATACGGGTCAGCATGCGCAGAGTGGAGGGCGGCAGGACGTCGTCCAGGTGAGCACCTGCTGAACGGCTGATGCTCTGCAGTGCGTCGCCCGCATCTGCTTGCTCATGCGCAACAGGAGGAGCAGGTGGCCACGCCTGACCCGCCCGTGACGGACCGTTCCGGGATGCGGATCTCCGCCGACCTATGGTCGGGCGGTGTCCTCCCTCCGTAACGTCGCGGTGGTCTTGGCAGGCGGTACGGGTTCCCGAGTCGGCCTGTCGATCCCCAAGCAGCTGATCAAGGTCGCCGGCAAGCCGATCATCGAGCACACCATCGGGGTCCTGCAGGCCTCGCCGCACGTCGACGAGATCGTCGTCATGATGACGCCGGGTCACCTCGACGCCGTCCAGGCGATCCTCCGCCCAGGCACCTACCCGAAGGTGACCCGCGTCCTGGAAGGCGCCGAGACGCGGAACGCCACCACGCGCCGGGCGCTGGACGCCCTCGGCGACGAGGAGTGCAACGTGCTGCTGCACGACGCGGTCCGGCCACTGCTGAGCCAGCGGGTCATCGCGGACTGCGTCGCCGCGCTGGCCGAGTACGAGGCGGTGGACACCGCCATCCCGTCGGCCGACACGATCATCCAGGTCGACGGCGGAGCCGGCGACACCATCGAGGACGTCCTGCGCCGGCCGCTGCTCCGTCGTGGTCAGACGCCGCAGTGCTTCCGGCTCTCGGTGATCCGCCGGGCCTACTCCGTCGCCACCGAGGACCCGGACTTCGAGGCCACGGACGACTGCACCGTCGTCCTCCGGTATGCGCCCGAGGTGCCGATCGCCGTCGTCCGCGGTGAAGAACGGAACATGAAGGTCACCGAGCCGATCGACGTGTACCTGGCCGACAAGCTCTTCCAGCTCGACAGCCACGACGCCCCCGGTCCCCGCTCGGACGCCGAGTACCGCGCCGCACTGGACGGCAAGACCGTCGTCGTCTTCGGGGGGTCCTACGGCATCGGCCAGGACATCGTCCGGTTGGCCGAGGGGTACGGCGCGACCGCGATGACGTTCAGCCGGTCGTCGACGGGCACCCACGTCGAGCGGCGAGCGGACATCGTCGCCGCCTGCGAGCAGGTGCTCGCCACCACCGGCCGGGTGGACTTCGTCGTCAACACCGCCGGGGTCCTGCCACGCGGCGAGCTCTCGGACACCAGCGAGGAGACCATCTACCTCGCCACCGACGTGAACTACCTGGCCCCCATCCACATCGCCCAGGTATTCCAGCCCCACCTGCAGGTCACCCGGGGGTCGCTGCTGCTGTTCACGTCCAGCTCGTACACCCGTGGCCGGAGTGGGTACAGCCTCTACTCCTCCGCGAAGGCAGCCGTCGTGAACCTGACGCAGGCCCTGGCCGACGAGTGGGCCTGTGACGGCGTCCGGGTCAACTGCGTCAACCCCGAGCGCACCGGCACCCCGATGCGCACGAAGGCCTTCGGCCAGGAGCCGGCCAGTTCCCTGCTGGCCTCCGACGCGGTCGCTGCCATCTCCCTGGAGGTCCTGGTCTCGGGGTGGACCGGGCACGTCGTCGACGTGCGTCGGGAGGACAAGCTGGCCTCGCACCTCGACGCGGCCATCGCGGCTGCGGTCATCCACGAGGAGGAACCGGGCGACGTCCTCCCCGAGGGCGTCGAACTGGACGACGTCACCGTTGGCTGACCGCGTGCCGGACAGCGAGCGCCCGGTCGTGGGCGTGGTGGTCCTCACCCAGGGACGGCGCCCCGCCGACCTCACCCGCGCCCTCGCCTCGCTCTCCTGGCAGCAGGAGGTGGAGACGGACGTCCTCGTGGTCGGCAACGGGTGGCAGCCGACCGGGCTCCCGACGTGGACCCGGGGACTGACCCTGCGCGAGAACGTCGGCATCCCCGCCGGGCGGAACGCCGGCGTGCCCCAGGTCGCCGGCGACCTGCTCCTCTTCCTCGACGACGACGCCACCCTGCCCGATCCGCACTTCCTGGCCGCCGCCGCCCGGCGCTTCGCCGCGGACGACCGGCTCGGGGTGCTGCAGCCGCGGGTCGACGTCCTGGGCGGAGGCGTGGCCCCGCGCCGCTGGACGCCCCGGCTGCGGGCCGCTGACCGGCACCGCTCGAGCCCGGCCTTCTCCGTGTGGGAAGGCGCCCTGGTCGTCCGCCGGTCGGCCTTCGAGTCCGCCGGCGGCTGGCCGGCACCGTTCTTCTACGCCCACGAGGGCATCGAGCTGGCCTGGCGGGTCTGGGACGCCGGGTTCTCCGTCTGGTACGCGGGGGACCTCGCGGCAGAGCACCCGCTCACCTCCCAGACCCGGCACGTCGACTACCTCCGGCTCAACGCCCGCAATCGGGTCTGGCTCGCCCGGCGCAACCTGCCCTGGGTCTGCGGCATCCCCTACGTGCTCAGCTGGACCGCCCTGCAGGTGGTCCGCTCCGCACGCAACCCGGCCGCGCTGTCCAGCTGGTCCCGCGGGTGGCTGGAAGGATGGCGGGTCCCGGCGGGCCCCCGGAGACCTCTGCGGTGGGCCACTGTCCGCCGCATGACACGGCACGGGCGTCCGCCGGTCCTCTGACCACCACGTCCGAACGGCCCGATCGTCTGGAGTTCCTCGGTGCACCTCTCCCTTCCCGCCTCCGCCAGGCGTCTCCGCGCGCGGGGCGGGCGCCTCCTCCGGCGCCGGTTGCTGCCGGGGGGCGAGCCCGACGCCATCGGCGAGGACGCGCAGCTCACCGGCCGGGTTCTCGACCAGCGCGTCGTCGTCTTCTTCCCGGAGCCACCGCGCAACGCCTACCAGCTCGAACAGTGGCTCCGCCCGCTGGAACACCTGGACCGCCGGCAGGGCGTCGTGCTGATCACCCAGGACAGCCGGACCACCGCACAGCTGCGGGCCGGGACCACCCTGCCGGTGCACTGCGTGGCGCGCACCGCGACGCTCGACGGCCTGGTCTCCCGCGGCCGGCTCGCGCTGGCGCTCTACGTGAGCCACCACCCCCGCAACTTCCAGCTGCTGCGCTACCCCTCGCTCGCGCACGTGTACCTGGGTCACGGGGAGAGCGACAAGGCGGTCTCGGCCTCCAACCAGCTGAAGGCCTACGACCGGTCCTTCGTCGCCGGGCAGGCCGCCGTGGACCGGATCGCCGGCGAGCTGATGTGGTTCGACCTCGACCGGCTGGTCCGGATCGGTCGGCCCCAGGTCTCGATCGCGGAGCGTCACCGACCCGCCGGTCAACGGCCGACCGTCCTGTACGCACCCACCTGGGAGGGCGGGCAGCCGTCGATGGCCTACAGCTCGGTGCCGACCCACGGGGAGGCGCTGGTGCGTTCCCTGACCGGTGCGGGACTGCGGGTGGTCTACCGGCCGCACCCGCGCACCGGCGCGAACCGGCGGGACGTGGCCGAGGCCGACGCCGCCCTCCGCCGGGTGTTCGACGAACCCGCCGTCCAGGCCACCGGCAGCGTCCTCGACCCAGGAGGGCCGTTGACCGAGGCGTTCAGTGACGCGGACCTGCTGATCACCGACGTGTCCTCGGTCGCGGTGGAGTGGCTGCCCACGGGCCGACCCCTGGTGGTCACGGAGCCGGCCGAGGCCGGTGCCGTGGTGCCACCCTCCCCGCTGCTGGCGGCCACCCCGCGGCTCGCGCAGACAGCGGCCGCGGACACGGCCGAGCTGGTGCGCCGGTGCCTGGAGGACGACCCGGAGCGGGCAGCGCGGGGCGCCCTCGTCGAGCACTACCTGGGTGGCGGTGACCCCGCGGCGGCACTGGGCCGGTTCCTGGACGCCTGCCAGGACGTGCTGACCGCCCGGGACGACGATCGGATCCGCGCGAAGGAGGCCCTGCAGTGACGGCTCCGCGGCCGGCCTGGCCCAGCATCGCGCAGCTCCGCGAGGTCACCCAGCCACCGGCGATCCGGGGACGGCGCAGCGCCGAGCACTGGACGGGCGACCTGTACATGCGGCAGATCTCGCCCTACCTCACCCGGGCGCTCGTCCGGGCCGGGCTGTCGGCCAACGCCGTGACGGCGCTGATGATCGTGACCGGCTTCGCGGCCGGCCCAGCCCTGCTGCTGCCGGGATTGGGTGGCGCGGTGCTCGCCGTGCTGCTGACCCAGATGCAGATGCTCTGGGACGCCAGCGACGGCGAGGTCGCGCGGTGGCGCGGCACGTCCAGCCCGCTGGGCGTCTTCCTGGACCGGGTCGGCCACTACGGCACCGAGTCGCTGATCCCCCTCGCCCTGGGGGCACGCGCCGCGGGTGGTCTGGACGAGCTGTCCGACGGGCAGGGCTACGGCTGGACGACCCTGGGGGCGCTGCTGGCCGTGGTCATCGTGCTCAACAAGTCGCTCAACGACATGGTGCACGTCTCCCGCGCCGCAGCCGGGCTCCCCCGCGCCGCGGACGACGAGGCGACGACGGCCCCGCGGACCAGCGGACTGGCCCGGCTGCGCCGGCTGGCCCGGTTCGTCCCGTTCCACCGGCTGTACCACTCGATCGAGCTGAGCATCATCATCCTGGTCGCCGCCGTCGTCGACCTGGTGGTCGGCGACCTGACCGGCACCCAGGTGCTTCTCCTGGTGCTCATCCCAGCCTCGCTGCTGGCCGTCGCCGGTCACTTCCTGGCGATCGTCACCTCGTCCCGGCTCCGCCCCGGCCCGGCGGCCTGAGCGCCCGGGGTGGCTGCGTCCGGCGTCGCAGCGGGCACCGGTCGGCGCCGTGACAGCAGGTCGCGGGGGTCCAGGGTCATCGCGCCGGACGTCAGCCGGACCTTCAGCCAGCGGGCCAGCGGCTTCTCGGCGAGGCGGTGGACCAGCCAAGCCAGGACCAGCATGGCCGTCACCGTCACGGGCAGCACCGCGTAGGCCGAGACCCCGACGCGGTCGTAGAGCCAGTTGATCAGGGCGAAGCCGATGTAGTCGTGCAGCAGGTAGAAGGGGTACGTCAGGGCGCCCGCGTAGCTCACCCACCGCCAGCGCACCCAGCCGAGGTGCCCCCGGGCGATCGCCGCCACCAGGGCGATCCCCCCGAACAGCACCAGCCCGACGATCAGCCGGCTCAGCGGCTGGTGGACGACGTCCTCCGCCTGGTGGTCCATGCGCAGGACCGCGTAGTGGTAGCTCAGGATCGCGTTGACCCCGATGACCAGCCAGCTCAGCAGGTGGTCGCCGAACCGGTGGACCAGGTAGATCCCGATGCCCACGAGGAAGTAGGGCGCGTACTTCGGCATGGCGACCAGGGTCAGCAACTCGCTGTCGGCGGTACGCGCGAGCGCAGCCACGACCGTCCAGATGAGCGAGAAGGCCAGCACCCGGCGGAAGGTGAGCCCGCCCCAGACCAGCAGCGCGAACAGCAGGTAGAACCGCAGCTCGACCCACAGGGTCCAGTAGACGCCGTCGACACGGTCCGCCCCCACCGCGTCCTGCAACATCGTGAGGTTCACCAGCACATCGGTGAACGGGATGTCCTGACCGATCGCGGGCGTCACGGTGACCACGACGGTCGTCAGCACCACCGCGGCCCAGTACGCCGGGTAGAGCCGGGTGACGCGGGACCGGAAGAAGTCGCCGAGGGAGCGTCCCCAGCAGCTCATGCAGATGACGAACCCGCTGATGACGAAGAACACCTCGACGCCGAGCCACCCGTAGGCCGCGGCCCCCGACCACTGGGGGAAGAGGCTGCTCGGCGCCTGGCCCCAGGCCGGAGCCGCACCTTCGTAGGCGAGGTAGTGGTAGACCGCCACGGACAGGGCGGCCAGCAGCCGGAGGCCGTCCAGGGCACGCAGTCGGCTCGGCCCGGCCTGCTGCGGCCGCCCGCGGTTCAGAACACCCCGGTCGGGGGTCTCCGAGTGCGGTCGAGCAGGGGCTTGCTGGAGGACCATGCCGCGAGTATCACCGGACGGACGCCGCACCCGGGCCCGCTACGGGAGAGGCGGGTCGGACGAGACGGACGTGACGACTGTTCCCGCCATCAGGGCCGAGGCACGCGCGTCAGGGCGTGGTGGTGAGCGCCCGGAAGCGGCCCCACCGACTGGGTCCGACGTCGGAGTCCGCGCGCACCGTCACCTGGTAGGTCGTGCCGGGACGCAGCCCGTCCCATCGGTACGTCCGCACGTTCCCGGGCACGGTCACGTAGCTCCAGGCGGTCCAGCCGGTGGCCTTCTGACGGCGGATCGCCGCGGTGTACGAGGTGATCGGCGCTCCCTGTGCGGTGCCGTTCCACCAGCCGAACCGGACGTAGCTCCGCCCGGCGGTCAGCTGCCGATCCGTTCCAGGAGCCACCGGGACGGTGGCCGGCACTGCTTCCACGAACCTCGTCCACGCACTGTTGCCGACGCTCGTGTGGGACAGCACTCGATAGCGGTACCGGCGGCCGTTGTCCAGCCCGCGGAAGTTGGTGGCCAGCTGCCCGGCCGGGACCGAGCGATAGGTCGCTGGGTGCCAGCCCTGGAAGCTCGGCCCCCAGAGCTCCTGGGAGATCACGTACCGGTCCACGGCAACAGCTCGCGAGGCGGGCGGCGTCCAGGCCACCCGGGCGGTCCTGTCGCCTCGCCGGACTGCGACGGCGGCCGGTTCGCTGGAGGTGACGGTGCTGGTCGGGAGGCAGCCGTTGTCCAGTGCCGGGGTCGACCGGGTGACCTTGGGGATGTCGTTCCAGGAGGCGTGCCCCCAGACGGTCGGGAAGGCGCGTCGGGTCGTGCCCTCGCAGCCCCACAGCGGCCCCGGGTCCACCCGCTTGCCCTTGATGCCCCCGGTGCGCACCTCGAAGTGCAGGTAGTTGGTCGTGCACGGCAGCACGTCGCCGCTGTGCCCCATCGTGCCGATCCGGGTGGACGGTGTGACCAGCTGACCCTCACGCGCCGTGACCGTGTCGAGGTGGGTGTACTTCGTGACGACGCCGCCCCCGTGGTCGATCCAGACCCACGTCCCGGCGGCTTCCGCCGTGCTGGTCCGGCAGGAGGTGTCCAGGGAGCCGATGTGGAAGATCCCCGCGCCGGCCGCGTGGATCGGGTCGCCCTGGTCACCGAGCAGGTCCAACGCCCAGTAGCCGTGGTAGGGCCCGGGGCAGTTGGTGTAGGTGCAGGACACCCGCGCCGGCTCACGGAGTGGCAACCACACCGGGTCGCTGAAGGGCCGCGCGGCGCTGGGCACCCAGGTGACCTGGGTCGCGGCCGCAGTGGTCGTTTCGGCGCGAGCCGCCGCCGCGCCGGGGACCGCCTCCGGTGCGGCGATCACAGCGACCAGCGACACGGCCAGCGCGGCCATCGAGCGGCGCGACAGGTGCAGCGCGAACATGCGGTGTCCTCTCCAGAAAGGTCAGGGGAGAGTTCGGCCGATGAGGAGCGGTCTTGAGCTGGACCGGTGGCGCCCTCCTCTTCCGGCCAGCTGTCGAGCCGAGCGGATCGAGACTGCTCAGCGCGTCGCCGCCGTCCCACAGCCGCGCACCAGCCCGAGTGCCCGCAGTGCAATCCGGATGTGCATACGACTGACGCAGCAACTGTCTACGAGACCGGGACGGCGGGGCCGTGGCGGGTCGTGGCTCCGGCGCCGGAGCATCCGGGCTGAGCGGCTCGCCGCCCCACCGGATCTCGGTGGCGTCGTCCACTCGTGGGTACCATCCCGGCTCGACGTCGGGGGAGGCTGGTCAAGATCGTAAGACGGATGGCTCGAGAGGCACGACGCAGAGTGCTGTGTCGTGCGAGGGCACGGCTTAAGACCTCGGAGACCCCGGCGCCGCGTGAGATCACCTACTTGGCGGTGATCAACGGAGACGACCTGTGGATCTCCGCCGACGTGCCGGCCTGGCCGGGGGCTGAGCTCGTGGCAGTTCGCCGCAAGCACCGGGATGTCCGACCTCTGCCCGCACCGACGCTCGCCGACATGATCGGGCAGCAGGCGCGACCGAGTGCCCTGCTCGCCGCTGGATCGCTCGCGGACCTCCTGACCGCTCAAGACGAGGGCATCTGGGACCTGGCGGTGAGGGCGCCGGGCCACTCGCCCGTGCGTTTGCGACTGGGCGAGCGCGCACAGCTGTACCCGGTCCCCCCCGCCAGCCCCGTGGCCGGGAGCAGCGGCTTAATCATCACCCCATACCGCACCGCGGATGGGCTGGCGGCCTTGCGGGTGGCCGCCGCGCCCACGAGCGTCGAGGTATCGGAGCTCGTGAGCGAGCCGGGGCGGCTGGCACTGACGGTTGAGCTCGTCCGGTGGTCCGGGCCAGAACCCACCGCACTGGTCCTCGCCCAGCGTGGCGGTACGGGCCGGGTCTCCGTCCCGCTCGCCCTGACCGACCGGACCGCGGCAGTGACCGTGCCCTTGGACCAGGTCGCCCAGGAGGCGGTGAGCACGCCCACGTCGGTTTGGGACGTCTTCGTACAGAGCTCCGATGGACTTACTCGATGCGGGCGCACCGCTCGGGACGTCAGCGATCCGCGGCGGGTCTACCGGTACGTCACCTCCAGCTACCAACCTCCGGCGACCGGCCCCGTCCTGGTGTTCCGCCCCTACTTCACGAAGGACCGGTACCTAGCAGTGGAGATCGACACGAACCAGCAGGCAGCGCCGCGAGGATGAAGATCGTCTACCTGCTCACCTGGCCGTTCGAGATGGGCGGCACCGAACGAAGCATCATCACGCAGGCCGAGGCCATGGCCCACCGCCACCAGGTAGAGATCGTCGGGGTGATCTCGTCGCGGCCAGAGCCGTTCTTCCCCATACCGACGGCCGTGGCCCATCGGGTCCTCGTTCGAACGGACGCCGAGGGCCTGCCGTCAGCGGTCGAGGGAGTCGACCTGCCGCCCAGGAGGCTGGAGGAGCTTCATGCAGCTCCGTCCAGGTTGATCCCCGGCGGTTGGGAGTCTGCCTTCAGCCAGCTCACGGACCTCGCGATGACTCGCTGGCTGAGGGAGCTGGACTGCGACGTGCTGGTGACCACCACGCCTGCCCTGCTGGCGATCGGTTCGGAGCTGGCACCTCATCGGGTCGTGGTGGTACACCAGGAGCACCGGACGTCCGAACGCCGAGGGGCGACGCTGGCACCCCTGATGAGCCATGGTCCACGCGTCGACGCGGTCGCCTTCCTCACGACTCCTTCCGTGGAGCACTTCCGTGATGCCTGGGGCTCTGCAGCCCCCACCCTGATCCAGGTGCTCAACCCCCTGACGCCCGATCTGCGGCCGGTCAGCGGCCACAAGCGCCCGCTCATCGTCGCTGCAGGCCGGTTGACAGCTGAGAAGCGGTTCGACCACCTGATCGATGCGTTCGCGCCCATAGCTGAGGCCCATCCGCAGTGGACGCTGCGGTTGTTCGGCAGCGGTCCCCAGGAGCCCGCCCTGCGACGGCAGATCTCACGCAAACAGCTCACCGATCAGGTGGAGATCATGGGTCCGAGCTCCGTCATGAGCGCGGAGTGGGCGGCCGCGAGCATTGCGGCTCTGTCCTCACGCAACGAGGGCCTTTCCTTGGTGATCCAAGAGGCCATGGCGGCTGGCACACCCGTCGTCAGCTACGCATGCCCGAACGGCCCCGCCCAGCTCATCACTCACGGCGTCGACGGACTGCTCGTCGAGAACGGTAACGTCGGCGAACTGACGACGGCTCTGATCTCGCTCGTCCGGGACGGCGAGCGGCGGCAGGCACTCGGCGAGGCAGCGAGACTCCGTGCCCGTGCCTTCGCCGCCGAGACGATCGCCGAGACTTGGGAGGGGCACTTCCTCGACCTGTTGGCCGACGTCCGTGACGGCGAGACGCGTCTCGAGCGGGTGATCCGCCGAACGCTCGACCCGCCGCGCCATCGTCCGTCTCGACGGGACGCAGCCGACGACGTGGTCATCGACACACCGCTTGTCCCGCCGGCGGCTCCCAGCGGGACCACGGGCACCGACACTGTGGATCAGCCACTCAGACCGTCATCCCGGGAGAAGATACTGCTCCTAGCCGGTTCCGAGGTCGCGGCGAACACCGCACTGCTCCCTGAGGACGCCCGGCAGGAGAACCTGCGAATCGCCGTAGAGGCCATCGCCGTCACCGGGTCGCCCGGTTTCCGGCTGCCCGGGCCTGGGGCCCGGACGACCATAGTCGTTCCGGATCGCGACCGCCGCCGGATCGCCGAGGCCCTGTCCCGGGCCGCAGACGTCGGCGGGCTGTACGTCGCTGCGGTGGATCAGAATGGTAGGGCCAGCCGAGGAGTGCTGACCGACGAGGCCTACGACTTCTGGCGCTCCGAACCCACACGAGTACGCCTCTTCCGGCGGTGGGCCGACCCTCAGCGCACCCTCCTCTACGGGGCCGAATTGGGATGCGATCTGGCGTTCTGGCATGACGAGGGTGATCACTTGGTCGGCCACGGGGAGGGGATCGTGTCAGAGATACCGTGGGAGTGGCTGACCGAGCGGACCACGGTCACACACGGTGGAGTTCCCGTGGCCGAGTTGTCCCGGCTGTCCGGGTTCACCTCCGTCGACACCGTCACCTTCGACATCGACGCCGTCTACACCTGGGTCGACGGCAGTGACCCAGCGTGGCTGACCACGAGGCGCAGCCGACGGGCGGAGGCGGGCGGACGTCTCCACCTCGAGGCGGACAGCGAGGCACGCTATCGGTCGCGTGACGAGCTGCGGTATTCGCTGCGATCCCTGGAATACCACGCACCCTGGGTCCGACACGTCTTCCTCGTGACTGCCGGCCAGGTGCCCAGCTGGGTCGCCGAAGACCATCCCGGCCTCACGATCGTCGACCACCGAGATCTGTTCCAACGACCCGCTGACCTGCCCACCTTCAACTCACACGCGATCGAGTCACAGCTCCATCACATCGACGGACTGGCGGACCACTTCCTGTACGTCAACGACGACGTCTTCTTCGGCCGACCCGTCTCGCCCGACATGTTCTTCACGCCGGGCGGCCTTCCCCGGGTCTTTAAGTCACCGACGCTGGTCGGCTTCCCCTCTGGGGAGGCGCCGCCGCACGTGCGCGCCGCATTGAACAACCGCGCGCTGCTACGGCGGGATTTCGGCCGGACGATCACGAATGGCATGTTGCACGTGGCACACCCCATGCGTCGGTCGCTGCTGACCGAGTTGGAGGAGCGATACCCGGTCGAGTACGCCCTCACAGCCGGGCATCCCTTCCGTCACGACGAGGACCTGTCGGTCACCTCCTCACTGGTCCAGCACTACGGCCTTCTTACAGGTCAAGCCGTGTACGGGAACATCCGAGCGGCATACGTCGGACTGGGCGGCGACGACATCGGCCGACGACTGGGGCAACTCCTCACGGAGCGCAACTTCGACGTCTTCTCCATCGGGGACTTCCACGACACGGGGCTGCCAGAGGAAGAGGTCGACGACATGGTCCGCTCGTTCCTCCAGGCCTACTGGCCCTTTCCGGGCCGCTACGAGAGCTGAGGCGCCTCGCCGCGGGAGTCAGACGGTCTGCGGCGAGGTGCCCGTGACCGGGGTGCCCCCCTTTGAGTGGGACATCCTCTCGAAGCTGCTGGGCAGGGGGAAGTACCGGCTCAGGAACGAGTGCAGCATCTGCTGCTGCACCGCGGGGTCGACACCGGACGTGTCGTGGTCGTTGAGGCAGAAGGTGTCGTAGTTGCGGGAGGCGAGCATCCGCTCCAGCCGCCGCGCGGTCTCCGGCGCAGCGATGTCGGCGTACATGTAGCGCATCCGCCCTTCCACCGCCCGCCCGCTCAGGTAGGCGTAGTGGTGGTGCAACGAGGAGACGATGGAAAGGTCTGCCGGGCTGCGGAACTGGTGGCCCGCCGTCGCCGCGAACTCCGCGGCAAACCGCTCCTCCATCTCCAGGAGCAGGTCGCGGTGCAGGCTCTGCGGGACGTGCTTGAACTTGTTCGTGACCACTCGGTCGAAGGCCTTGAACAGCAGGTCCCGGTTGTTCTTCCCCCCACTCATCACCGGCCGGTCGAACGCACCGGTACCGCCGAGACCCAGCTTCGCGGTCGAGGTGAAGAAGCGGGCCAGTCCGTTGCCGTCGAAGAACGTCTGTGGAGCGACCGGCCGGCCGAAGAAGAAGTCGTCGTTCAGGTAGAGGAAGTGGTCGCTGAGTCCGGGGACGTGGTGCAGCTGCGACTCGATCGCGTGCGAGTTGAACGTCGGCAGCTTCCCCCGGTCAGCGAACAGCTCCCGGTGGCTCACCACGGTGATGCGCGGGTTCGAGACGTCCAGCCAGTCGGGCACCTGGTCATCGGTCACCAGGTAGACGTGCCGCACCCAGCTGGCGTACATGTCCAGCGACCGCAGCGAGTAGCGGAGCTCGTCCCGGGACAGGAAGCGCGACTCGTTGCTGGCGAACTCGTTCAGCTCACCGAGACCCACGGCGGCGTGCGCCGCCGCCTTGCGCTCCTGCCACGCCGGGTCGCTGCCGTCGACCCAGGTGTAGACCACGTCGATGGGGAAGTCGACGTCGAACGCGTGCCGCCCGGTGAGGGCCGGGACCGCCGGACGCTCGACCCCGTCGACGACCCAGCGCGCCGGCTCACCGATGTCTCCGGGCACCGCGTCCACCCAGCGGTTCCGCCGCGGGGCCACCCAGGACCCGGCACACAGCGGCTCACCCGTCTGGTGGTCGTCCGGCACGTCCTCGGCGAGCTCCCGCCAGAACTCCAGCACACAGCCCAGCTCGGGGCCGGCCAGTGCCTCGCCCGACCCGGCTGCCGCCTGGACCTGGAACACCGTGGCGGCCGTGGGTCCGGTGGAGGACCCCGCCAGCGAACCGAGGCGCACGCTCGGCCGGTCCCCCCGGGGGCTCAGCTCACGGACGTAGACCGGCATCCGGTCACCCGCCGCCACCAGGGCCGCCCAGGCCGCGGTCCGGTCGGTGTCGGCCACGGCCAGCACCCGCCGGCGGTTCACCGGGGCCTCGACGACGAGGTACCGCACGCCGGCCCGCTCGAGGGCGTCGGCGACGAAGGCGGCATTGGCGGCGAGGGTGTCCGCCGCGCGGAACCGGTCGACCGGCCGGGCGAGAAAGCGTTCGTTGCGGTAGCGCACGACCGTGAGCGGCCCGTCGACGTCCGGCTCGGCCGCGCGCCGCATCCGCTCGAACCGCGCTGCGGTGACGCGCTTCTGCCACGCGGTCGTCCCCGTGCCCACGTCCCGTGCCAGCCGCCACGCGGGCGCGGGGAGGACGCGGTGGGCCTGCTGCTGCAGGCGCACGGGGACCCTGCTCGTGAGACTGGGGCTCATCGTTCTCTCCGGCATCCGGTCGGTCGCGGTGCCGACGGGCACTCGCTCATGAGTCCTTGCCGTCCTGCGCGGCGTAGGAAGTGAGGACGTCGTCCATCGGCCCGTCCTCGACGAGCCGCCCCTGCCGCAGGTACAGGCCGCGGGTGCAGAACCGACGGAGGTCCCGGTCGCTGTGCGAGACCAGGAACAGGGTCCGCCCCTCGGCGATCAGCTCGTCGATCCGGGCGTAGCACTTGCGCTTGAAGGCCTTGTCGCCGACGGCGAGCACCTCGTCCACCAGGATCACGGGCTCCTCCAGCCGGGAGACCACCGCGAAGGCGACCCGCACCTGCATGCCGCTGGAAAGGTGCTTGTACGGGGTGTCGAGGAACTCCGAGATCTCGGCGAAGTCCACGATCTCGTCGAACCGCTCGGCGATCATCGCCTTGGACATGCCGTGCAGACCCGCCGTCAGACCGATGTTGTCGCGAACGGTGAGGTCGGCGACGAAACCACCGGTGATCTCGATCAGCGGAGCGACCCCCTCGCGGACGGTCACCTGGCCCCGGTCGGGGAGCAGGACGCCGGCGATGAGCTTGAGCAGCGTCGACTTGCCCTGCCCGTTGCGGCCGACCACGCCGATGGCCTCACCCGGCCGGACGTCGAAGGAGACGTCGTCCAGGGCCCAGAACTCCCCCGGACGCGTACCGCGGTCGGCACGCAGCGCCCAGTCACGCAGGCTGCGCTGCCGCCGGCCGCGCTGGAAGCGGACCCCGACGTCCCGAACCGAGATGACCGGCCGCAGGTCGATCGCCGTCGCCATCAGATCTCCTTCAGCACGGTGCGCTCGAGCCGGGCGAAGACGGCCCACCCGCCGGCGAGGACGGCGAGGGAGAACACCACGGAGACCCCCACGTGGGCCCAGTTCAGCTGCTCGGGGAAGAAGCCGGCCCGGCACAGCTCGAAGATCCCGGACAGCGGGTTGAGTGCGAACAGCCCGGCCCATGGCCCCGGCACGTCGGAGACGGCGAAGATCACCGGTGAGGCGTAGAAGCCCAGTCGCAGCGCGATCCGTACGACCCTCTCCAGGTCGCGGACCAGCACGATCATCGGGGCGAGCATCAGGCCCAGGCCGAGCAGGAGCGTCGCCTGCAGCAGCACCGCCGGGACGAGCAACAGGATCCGCCAGTTCACCGACGCCGCCTGGACGAGCGCGAAGAGGAAGAGCACCGGCAGGCTGAGGACGAACTCGATGCCCTTGGACACCACCACCCGCAGCACCCAGATCTCCCGGGGCACGTTGGTGGACCGGACCAGCTTCGCGTCGCTGCGCAACGCCTTCGCCGTGTCTCCGACCGCGGTGTTGAACCACGTCCAGGGCAGTAGCCCGGCCAGCAGGAAGACGATGTAGGGCTCCGCGCCCACCGACCGGGCGAAGACCTGGGTGAAGACGAACCAGTAGATGCCCGCCATCAGCAGCGGCTCGAGCACCGACCACAGGTAGCCCAACGAGGAGGACGCGTAGCGCACCTTGAGGTCACGGGCCACCAGCAGGCGGAGGGCCCGCCGCCGTCCCCACAACGCCACGACCCGCCGCGCGGGACCTCGCCGGCGGGCCGCGACCAGTTCGGTGCTGCCCGCCATGCCCTCAGACGGTAGACAGGCGACGCGCTCCAGGTCCTCGGAGGTGCGCAGGGTCACCGGCCGCGACCGCCCGGCCGCCGGCCGAACAGGAAGCCCGCACCCCAGCTGAGGTGGATGGTGGCGAGCACTGCCGGGAACCAGGCACGGGCGCGCCAGCCCAGGTCCCGGCTCTGCAGCACCGAGGCCCCCAGCACGCCGAGTCCGTAGGCCACCGGGGCCAGCCAGCCCCACAGGAGGGCGGGCACCCCGACCGTCGCTGCGGCCAGACCCGCTGCGGCGCCCAGGAGGATCGCGCAGACGACCAGCGGTGGTGCCAGGTACCGGGCGCAGATGGTGTCCGGGTACTGCCGGATGACCTCGCGGCGCCACCGACCGGTCGCGTAGAACTGGCGGGCGAGCTCGACCCAGGAGGACCGCGGCCGGTAGGTGACGGCGAGGTCCGGGGAGAACCAGACGAGCTCGCCGGCCTGCCGGATCCGGTGGTTCAGCTCCCAGTCCTGTGCGCGCTGGTAGTGCTCGTTGAACCCACCCAGTCGCTGCAGGACCTCGCGCCGGAAGACCCCGAGGTAGACGGAGTCGGCCGGGCCCTCGACGCCCCCGACGTGGAAGCTCCCGCCGCCCAGCCCGACCGGCGAGCGGTAGGCCTGGGCGACGGCCTGCTCGAACCCCGTCACACCGACCGCGAGCATGAGCCCGCCGACGTTGGCGGCGCCGGTGGACTCCAGCAGGCAGACGGCCCGCTCCAGGTAGCCGGGGAGCAGGATGCCGTGCCCGTCGACCCGGGCGACGATCTCATGACTGGCCGCCAGCACGCCGACGTTGAGCCCCGCAGGCGTCTTGCCCGTCGGGTTCCGCACCAGCTTCACGCGGGAGTCGGAGGCGGCGAGCTCCCGGGCCACGCGGTCCGTGTCGTCCCGCGACGGTCCCAGGGCGATGATCAGTTCGAGCTCGCCGAGGTAGTGCTGGGCGAGGATCTCGCCGACGCTCTCGGCCAGGTGCCGGGACTCGTTCAGCACGGGCATGACCACGGAGATCGACGGCCAGGCGCGCTGGCTGGTGGGAGCCGGCCACTCGATCGGGTGACCGCTCGACGCCTCCGTGACCGTCTCTGTCATGCCGGGGACTCTAAGTACACGAACGGCCACAATTGGCTCGAACGGGACGCTTCGGCAACTACTGCCATCACTCATCTGCACCGCCGATCCCGGCAGTCACACCCGTCTCACGCACCCCATCGACCTGGTGCCGGACACCCTCACTGCGGTCATCCCGAGGGCGGTGTGCAGATCGACCGCACAGCGTTCCTGACAGACCTCCCGGCTGCCGCGGACATCGCGGTCTCCCCGGTGGATGACAGCGCCGTCGGGTGCGCAGCGTGATCCCGGCGGGCGTGGTCCGGCCCGGAGGGCCGGGACCTCACAGCAGGCGGTTGGTCGCCGCCCAGCGGGTGAGCTCGTTGCGGTTGGACAGCTGCAGCTTGCGCAGCACGTTGGAGGCGTGGGACTCCACCGTCTTCACCGAGATGAACAGCCGCTGGCCGATCTCCCGGTAGGTGTAGCCGCGGGCCAGCAGCTGCATCACCTCCCGCTCCCTGGCCGACAGCAGGTCCAGGCCCGGGTCGGTGGCCGGGTCGTCGGCGGGCGCGGGGGCGGCGGGGCCGGCGGAGAAGGCGTCGAGCACGAAGCCGGCCAGCCGGGGGCTGAAGACCACGTCGTCCTCGGCGACCCGGCGCACGGCGTCCCGCAGGTCGGCCCCGGAGATCGTCTTGGTGACGTACCCCCGCGCCCCGGCCCGGATGACCGCGATGACGTCCTCGGCGGCGTCGGAGACCGACAGCGCCAGCCACCTCGTCGCGGGCAGCTCCGCACGCAGCGACTCCAGGACGGCGTGACCGCCACCGCCGGGCAGGTGGACGTCGAGCAGGACGACGTCCGGTGTGCTGGCCCGGATGCCGGCCACCGCGGTCGGGACGTCGGCGGCCTCGCCGACCACCTCGACCTCCTCGCCCAGCTCGGCGCGCACCCCGGCGCGGACCATCGCGTGGTCGTCGACCAGGAAGACCCGGGTGCGGCTCACGCCGTCGCCTCCGTCCGCTCGCGTGGGAGGCAGAGCTCCACCTCGGTCCCCTCTCCCGGCGCGGAGCGCACCGTCGCCGTGCCGCCCAGCCGGGTCAGCCGTCCCACCACCGAGTCGCGCAGTCCTCGCCGGTCGCCCGGCACGGCGGTGGGGTCGAACCCGGTCCCGCGGTCCCGGACGAACACCGTCACCGAGCCGGGCGTCACCTCGCTGTACAGCGACACCGACGGTGCGCCGGAGTGCTTGGCGGCGTTCACCACCGCCTCCCGGGCGGCCTGACCGAGGGTGGCGACGGCGTCGTCCACGGGCAGGTCACCGACGACGACCGGGTCGACGGTGACGGCGTGGTCGGCCTCCACCTCGGCGACCAGGCGGGCGACCAGCCCGGCCCAGGTGCCACCCGTGGCGACGGTCGGCTCGTACAGCCACGCCCGCAGCTCCCGCTCCTGGCTGCGCGCCAGCCGGCCCACCACCGTGGGGTCGGCGGCGTGCCGCTGGATCAGCGCGAGCGTCTGCAGCACCGAGTCGTGCAGGTGGGCGGCGACCGCGGCGCGCTCCTCCGAGCGGATCCGGGCCGCCCGCTCGGTCGCGCGCTGGTCCAGCAGCCGGCGCCACAGCGGGGCGGTCGCCAGCGCCACGCCGACGAGGATCACCACGGTGGCGGTGAAGCCGTTGCGGGCGTTGGCCAGCTGCCCGGTGGTGGCCAGCAGCAGCACCACGCCGACCACGCCGACCACGACACCGGCGGCCAGCCCCCAGCGGCTGGTGCGGCGGGAGAGCGAGGCGTCGCTGTCGGTCTGCCGCCAGATCACCGCCAGGCCGATCCCGGCGAGCACCAGCGGCAGGACGACGTCGTAGCCGCCGAAGGTGAGCAGCTGCGAGACCAGCCCGAAGACGACGAACGAGAGCAGCGCCAGCAGGATCAGCTGGCGGCGGCTGGGTCGCTGCCCGATCACGGCCGTCGGTGTGCTGTCCCCGGACGGGTCGGCGACCGGCATGGTCAGCCACAGCAGGGCATAGGCGACGACGCCGACGCCGGTGAACGCCAGCCCGACGACGACGACCCGGACCACCAGCGGGTCCAGGCGCAGGTGCGCGGCCGTGCCGGCGACCACCCCGGCCAGCAGCCGGCCCGAGGCCGGCCGCGCCAGCGGGGGCCGGGCCGGCCGGCCGTCGGGGGACCGGGCCGCGGACGGGGCGGGCTGCCCGGCCGTCGGCGCGGTGCTGGTGGTCACGACAGCGATGGTGTCACCGTCCCCGCGCCGCGCACACCGGTGATCACCCGGAGGCAGGGCGGTCGGCGCGGATCAGGGTCGGTCCAGGGGGTTCCCTGATACCGCGAGGGCGACCGCGGCGGCAGGCTCGTGGCATGACCTCAGCACTCCCTCCCTCCGCCCCGCCCCCGGCGGCCGAACAGCCGCCGGGCTCCTGGCCGCCCCCGCCGCCACCGCCGCCGGGCCAGGTCGCGCGGCCACCGCTGCGCCGCAGCCGCACGGACCGGGTGATCGGCGGCGTCGCCGGCGGCCTGGCCGAGTACACCGGTGTCGACGCCCTGCTGTGGCGGGTGGGCGCCATCGCGCTGACCCTCGCCGGCGGCAGCGGCCTGATCATCTACGTGCTGCTGTGGCTGCTCATGCCGGCCGCCCCCGCCGCCCCGCCCGGCCAGCCCGGGGTCCCGGAGCAGACCCGGACCGGCCCGCGTTCGCCGGTGCCCGGCGTGACGGTGGCGGCGCTGCTGATCATCGCCGGCATCGCGGTGATGCTCGACCAGTTCACCACCGTGGACCTGGGCGCCCGCGGGGTGCTGGGCGCGGCCCTGCTGATCGTCGGCGTCGGCCTGGTGTTCGGCGCGCTGACCGGGATCAGCCGGGGCGCCAAGGGCGGGCTCATCGGGCTGGGCCTGCTGCTGTCCGTGGCGCTGGCGATCGCCTCGACGGTCGACGTCCCGTCGGGGAGCGTGGGCGACCGCACGTGGCGCCCGGCGTCGGCCGCCGCGGTGCAGTCGGAGTACCAGAACGGGGCCGGTGACCTGCTGCTGGACCTGCGCGACGTGGACCTGGACGACCTGGACTCCCCGATCACCACCCGGATCGACTCGGGGGTCGGTGACATCGACGTCATCGTGCCCTTCTCCGCCGACGTGCAGCTGGAGGTCGTCCAGGGGCTCGGCGCGACCGACCTGTTCGGCGACAGCGTGGAGACCGGCTTCTTCCCCGGCCGCGGCACGGCCGACTGGTCCGGGGACTCCGAGCCGGAGTTCGAGATCACCATCAACTCCGGTCTGGGCGACGTGGAGGTGTCCCGTGGCTGAGCACGACGACTACGGACGGCGGGACACGGAGGTGTTCCCGCAGGGCACCCTCGGCGGCTCCACCGCTTCCTCGACCGCCTCCCCCACCGAGCCCGACCGGCGACGGGACCTCGACGCCGGTGCGCTGGTCGCCGGGGTGCTGTTCATCCTGGTGGCGGTGCTGCTGATGGCCGGGGTGGACCTGGACCTGGACTGGTTCGGCAACGGGGTCGCCTGGGTCATCCTGATCGGGGCCGGCGTCGCGCTGCTGGTCAACGAGTGGCGCAAGGCCCGCCGCCGCAGCTGAGGGCAGCCGCCGCGGACCGGGGGCGGGCGGGGTCACCCGGCACCCACCGAGGCACAGCGACATCCGACCGCGAGGGCCCGGGGAGCGACCGCTCCCCGGGCCCTCGTCACCGGCTGACGACCGCCAGGGCGACCGTGGCGACGTAGATGACGGGTATCAGCAGGCCCTCGAACCCGATGCCCTTCCGGTCGCGCATCACCAGGCCGGCGGTGAGCACGGCGATCAGCAGCATGGTGCCGCCTAGCAGGATCAGGCTGGTCGAGCCGGCGTCCCGGTACAGCGAGCCGTTCAGGTAGCCGAGGTCCGCGACGGCGATCATCAGCATGTCGAAGACGTTCCCGCCGACGATGTTGCCGACGCCGAGGGTGAGCTGCCCCATCCGCACCGCGGTGACCAGCACGACCAGCTCGGGCAGCGAGCTCACGGCCGTGGTCAGCGTGAACCCGATGATGCCGCCCTCCAGGCCGGTGCCCGCCGCGACGCCGAGGCCGGCCTGCCCGACGACCCAGCCGGCCACCCCGACGATCAGCCCCCACACGGCGAGGGTGGCCCACAGCCGGGGGGTGGACCGGTCGGAGCCGTCGTCCTCGTCCGCGTGGTCGCCCTCGGTCGCCGAGGTGTGGGTGGGCACCCACATCGGGTGGTCGTGCATCCTGCGCAGCAACCGCAGCCCGTAGGCGTAGAGGAGGGGGATGAGCAGCGTCACCGGGTGGATCCAGCCCAGTGTCAGCTGCGGGGTCGCGTAGGCGATCACCGGCAGCGACAGCATCGCCATGAGGATCACCGACTGCATGACGTTCTCCAGCGACGCGGCCGCGTGCTCGAGGTTGGCCCGGCGGTACACCAGGTCGGCGATCGCCAGCCAGACGGTCTGCAGGGCGATCCCGCCGACCGGGTTCGCCAGCGCGAAGCCCGCGTCGCCCTCCAGGGCCCCGGTGAGGACGGTGACGTTGCCCGGCAGCGAGGTCACCGCGCCGAGCAGCAGCGCCCCGCCGATGGCGTCACCGAGGCCGGTGCGGTCGGCGAGCTCGTCGGCCGTCCGGGTCAGCCGGACGCCCACGAACACGATGACCGCGGCCATGGCGACCAGCGCGATCGCACTCGGGACGAGCGGCCACGTTCCGGTGGTCACCCGAGGGCCTCCAGGAGTCGACGATCAGATCGACGACAACCCGATCATGAGCTCCCAGCCCCCGCCACTCGGGCGGCCCCCGATCTCACGACAGGTGACGTTCCGGATCAACCTCGTGGCCCTGGCGCCCGCGACGAGCGCCGGCGAGGAGCGGTCAGGCCCGTCCCGGGCCACGCCGCGAGCTCGCTCGTGGTACTGGAGGACGGGCCCCTCGACTCAGGGAGACGTGACGGCCCGGATCACTCCCGTGGCTCTGGTGCCCGCGACGAGCGCCGGCGAGGAGCGGTCAGGCCCCGTCCCGGGCCCCGCCGCGAGCTTGCTCGTGGTGGGGAGGACGGGGTCCTCACTCCCACTCGATGGTGCCCGGGGGCTTGCTCGTCACGTCGAGCACGACCCGGTTCACCTCGGCCACCTCGTTGGTGATCCGGGTGGAGATCCTCGCCAGCACGTCGTAGGGCAGCCGGGTCCAGTCCGCGGTCATCGCGTCCTCGCTGGACACCGGGCGCAACACGATCGGGTGGCCGTAGGTGCGCCCGTCGCCCTGCACCCCCACGGAGCGGACGTCGGCCAGCAGCACCACCGGGCACTGCCAGATCTCGGTGTCCAGCTTCGCCGCGGTCAGCTCCTCGCGGGCGATCGCGTCGGCCTGGCGCAGCACGTCCAGCCGCTCCCGGGTGACCTCGCCGATGATCCGGATGCCCAGGCCCGGCCCGGGGAAGGGCTGGCGCTGCACGAGGGTGTCGGGCAGGCCCAGCTGCCGGCCGACCTCGCGCACCTCGTCCTTGAACAGCGTGCGCAGCGGCTCGACCAGGGTGAAGGTGAGGTCCTCGGGCAGCCCACCGACGTTGTGGTGGCTCTTGATGTTCGCCGTCCCGGTGCCGCCACCGGACTCGACCACGTCGGGGTAGAGCGTGCCCTGCACCAGGAAGTCGACGGTCTCGCCGTGCTCCTTGGCGTCGGCGATCACGTCGAGCGCGGCCTGCTCGAAGACCCGGATGAACTCCCGGCCGATGATCTTCCGCTTCGTCTCCGGGTCGCTGACCCCGGCCAGCGCGGCGAGGAACTGCTCGCTGGCGTCGACGACGCGCAGGTCGGCGCCGGTGACGGCGACGAAGTCCCGCTCGATCTGCTCGGTCTCCCCCTCGCGCATCAGCCCGTGGTCGACGTAGACACAGGTGAGCCGGTCACCGATGGCCCGCTGGACCAGCGCGGCGGCCACCGCGGAGTCGACCCCACCGGAGAGCCCGCAGATGGCCCGGCGGTCGCCGATCTGCGCCCGGATCGAGGCGACCTGCTCGTCGACGACGTTGGCCATCGTCCAGCTCGGCTCCAGGCCGGCGATGTCGAACAGGAAGTGCTCGAGCACCGTCTGCCCGTGCGGGGTGTTCTTCACCTCGGGGTGGAACTGCACCCCGGCCAGCCGCCGGTCGACGTCCTCGAAGGCCGCGACCGGGGCACCGGTGGAGGTGGCCGTGACGGTGAACCCGGGCGGCGCCGCGCTGACCGCGTCGCCGTGGCTCATCCACACCGACTGCTCGTTGGGCAGCTGGCCGAAGAGCTGACCGGGCGTGGTGACGGTCAGCGGGGTGCCGCCGTACTCCCGGTCCCCGGTGCGGGCGACGGTGCCGCCGAGGCTGGCGGCCATCGCCTGGAAGCCGTAGCAGATGCCGAAGGCAGGCACCCCCGCCTCGAAGACGGCCGGGTCGACCTGCGGCGCGCCCTCGGCGTAGACGCTGGAGGGACCCCCGGACAGCACGATCGCCGCCGGCTCGCGGGCCAGCAGCTCGGCCACCGGCACGTCGGAGCCGACCAGCTCGGAGTAGACGCCGGCCTCCCGGATCCGGCGGGCGATCAGCTGGGCGTACTGGGCACCGAAGTCGACGACCAGCACGGTCGGGAAGTCCATGTTCGACAGGCCACTGCTCATCTGGGGTCAGCCGGCCAGGTGGCCGGGGGCGTCGTCGCTGCCGCCGCCGAGCACCAGGTCGACCCGCTGGAACTCCTTGAGGTCCCGGTAGCCGGTCTTGGCCATCGTGCGGCGCAGGGCACCGAAGAGGTTGGTGCGCCCGTCGGCGGCGGTGGCCGGGCCGAGCAGCACCTCCTCGAGCGTGCCGCGGGCCTGCGCCGGTGCCGATGTGCCGCCGCGGGGCAGCCGCGGGTGCGCGGCCACCGAGTCCCACCAGACGCCGCCGGCCGGGGCCTCGGCGGCGGTGCGCAGCGGCTCACCGAGCTGGACGGCGTCGGCCCCGCAGGCCAGCGCCCGGGCGATGGCGCCGCTGGTCTCGATCCGGCCGTTGGCGATGACGTGCACGTACCGGCCACCGGTCTCGTCCAGGTAGTCGCGGCGGGCCGCGGCGGCGTCGGCGATCGCGCTGGCCAGCGGGACGCGGATGCCCATGACGGCGTCCGCGGTCGACCAGCTGTCGGCGCCCACGCCGACGATCACGCCGGCCGCGCCGGTGCGCATCAGGTGCAGCGCGGTCTGGTAGTCCGCCGCGCCCCCGACGATCACCGGGACGTCGAGGTCGGCGATGAACTCCTTGAGGTTCAACGCGTCCCCGCCGGTGGTGACGTGCTCGGCGGAGACGATGGTGCCCTGGATGACCAGCAGGTCGACCCCCGCCGCGAGCACGGTCGGGGCGAGCGCCACGGTGTGCTGCGGGGAGACGCGCACCGCCGTCGTCACGCCGGCGTCCCGCACCTCCTTGACCCGGGCGGCGATCAGGTCCGGCTTCACCGGCTCGGCGTAGACCTGCTGCAGCAGCGCGGTCGGCGGGCCGCTGTCGGCCCCGGCGGCGTCGCGCAGCCGGCGGTAGACGTCGGTCGGGTCGTCGTACCGGGCCCACAGGCCCTCGGCGTTGAGCACGCCCAGCCCGCCGGCCTGCCCGACCGCGACCGCGGTCCCCGGGCTGACCACCGCGTCGCTGGGGCTGGTGACGAGCGGGATGTCGAACCGGAAGGCGTCGATCTGCCAGGCGGTGGAGACGTCGTCGTGGTCCCGGGTGCGCCGGGAGGGGACGATCGACACCTCGTCCAGGTCGTAGCCACGGCGGGCGAAGCGGTTCAGGCCGATCTCGACGTTGTCACGTACTGGCATGGGTCAGCGGCCTCGGTAGTTCGGTGCTTCGACGGTCATCTGGATGTCGTGCGGGTGGCTCTCGGTCAGCCCGGCGGAGGTGATCCGGGTCAGCTGGCCACGCTCCTGCAGGTCGGCGACGGTCGCCGCACCGGCGTAGCCCATGCCCGCGCGCAGGCCACCGACCAGCTGGTGGGCGACCCCGGACAGCGGGCCCCGGTAGGGCACCTGGCCCTCGATCCCCTCGGGCACGAGCTTGTCGTCGGAGAGGACGTCGTCGGCGAAGTACCGGTCGCGGCTGAAGGACTGGTTGCCGCGCTTCTGCATCGCGCCGAGGGAGCCCATCCCGCGGTAGGTCTTGTACTGCTTGCCGTTCATGAAGACCAGCTCGCCCGGCGCCTCCTCGACCCCGGCGAACAGGCCGCCGATCATCACCGTGTCGGCGCCGGCGACGAGGGCCTTGGCGATGTCACCGGAGTACTGCAGGCCGCCGTCGGCGATGACCGGGACCCCGGCCGGGCGCGCGGCGAGCGCGGCCTCGTAGATGGCGGTGACCTGCGGGACGCCGACCCCGGCCACCACGCGGGTGGTGCAGATCGAACCCGGCCCGACGCCGACCTTGACCGCGTCGACCCCGGCGTCGATGAGCGCCTGGGCGCCGGCCCGGGTGGCGATGTTGCCGCCGACGACCTGCACGCCGTGCCCGACGTTGGCGAAGTCCGCCTTCACCCGGGCGACCATCTCCAGCACCGCACGCTGGTGCCCGTGCGCAGTGTCGACGACGAGCACGTCGACCCCGGCGTCCACCAGCAGCCCGGCGCGCTTGTAGGCGTCCTCGCCGACGCCGAGCGCCGCCCCGACCGACAGCCGGCCGTCGACGTCCTTGGTGGCGTGGGGGTACTGGTCGCGCTTGACGAAGTCCTTGACGGTGATCAGCCCGCGCAGCCGGCCGGCGTCGTCGACCAGCGGCAGCTTCTCGATCTTGTGCTGCTTGAGCAGCGCCAGCGCGCGGTCCGGGTCGACGCCCACCGGTGCGGTGACCAGCGGCAGCGGCGTCATCACGTCGCGGACGAGGCGGTGCTGGTCGGTCTCGAAGCGCATGTCCCGGTTGGTGACCATGCCGACCAGCACGCCGTCGGCGTCGACCACGGGCGCACCGGAGATCCGGTACCGGCCCGAGAGGGCGTCGACCTCGGCCAGGGTGTTGTCCGGGGAGCAGGTGACCGGGTTGGTGACCATGCCGGCCTCGGAGCGCTTGACCAGGTCGACCTGACCGGCCTGGTCCTCGGCGGCGAGGTTGCGGTGCAGGATGCCGATGCCCCCGGCGCGGGCCATGGCGATCGCCATCCGCGACTCGGTGACGGTGTCCATCGCCGAGGAGACCAGCGGGATGGCCAGCCGGATGCCACGGGTCAGCCGCGTGCTGGTGTCCACGTCGGTGGGCACGATGTCCGAGGCACCGGGCACCAGCAGGACGTCGTCGTAGGTCAGCCCCAGCGGGGCGAACTTGGCCGGCAGTTCGGGCGTGCGCTCGTCGGGCTGCATGTGCCGCCACCCTCTCGACTTCTTCGGTGGGAGCGCCTCCGAGGCGCACGGGATCCCCTCACATGCTAGGCGGAGCACCGGAGGGCTCCCTCCCCCCGCTACCGTGGTCCGGTGGTCGGGTGCGCCCGACCCGACTGCTGGCTGACCAGCACTGACCGAGGAGGCCGGCCCGTCCGGCGAGGAGGACACGTGGACGCGTGGGACGACGCATTCGGCGCGACCCCGGATCGCGACCCGGACTTCGGGGGCGAGCTCGGCTCGGGTGACCACTCGGTGCAGCCACCGCTGACCATGGAGGAACGGGCCGGGGTGCTCGACGACCTGGCCGAGCTGGAGGTCTTCCGCACGCTGCTGGAGCCCACCGGGGTCAAGGGCATTGTCGTGGACTGCCCCGACTGCGACGAGGAGCACCACGTCGACTGGGCACTGATGCAGGCGAACCTGCGCCAGCTGCTCGACGAGGGCCAGACCGGCCGGCACGAGCCGCCGTTCGACCCCGACCCGGCCGACTACGTCAGCTGGGACTACGCCAGCGGCTACGCCGACGGGGTGGCCGCCCTGGCCGAGCGCGAGGAGCCCACCGGCCGGCACGGCACCGGCGGTCGCCACGCCCGCGACGAGTAGGTGCACCGAGGACGACTCGGAGGCCGACGTCCCGCCGCAGGGGCCAGGGGCGGCGCCCGAGGAACGGCCGAGCGCGGTGTCCGGGGGTCCGGACACCGCGCTCGGGCGCTCCCCGCTGGGTCAGCTCAGTGCATCATCCCGCGGCGGAAGCCGGTGGCCACGGCCTCGGCGCGGTCCTTGGCACCCAGCTTGCGGAACAGCCGCCGCGCGTGGGTCTTGATCGTGTCCTCGGACAGGTAGAGCTCCCGGCCGATCTGGGCGTTGCTCTTGCCCTGGCTCATCCCGGTGAGCACCTGCATCTCCCGCGCCGACAGGGCGACCTGCGGCGTCTCGGGCACGGTGGAGCGCACCGTGGTCGGGGCCAGGCCGGCCAGCGGGGTGGCACCGCCCCAGCCCGAGCCCATGGGCGCGCCGGCGAGCACGCCGGCCTGCTGGGGGCTGCGGGGTGCCGGGGCCAGCTGCGAGGGCAGGCGCCCGCCGTCGGGCCGCATGCCGGTGCGGGACAGGCCCAGCCCGAGCTCGACCGGGCTGGCGTCCCAGCGGAGGTAGCCGCGGGCGCCGAGGGACACCGCGGCGCGCACGGTCTCCGCGTCGTCCGGCGCCCCGAGCATGAGCACCGGCAGCGCCGGGTGGGCGCGCAACACCTGGGTGGCGACGGAGAGCCCGCTGTCGGTCGCCCGCTGGGTGCCGACGAGGAGGACGTCGGGCACGCGGTTGTCCAGCCGGGCCATCAGCGCCGCCGGGTCGGCGACGGCCTCGACGCGGCTGACGAACGGCAGGGCGAGCAGCCGGCCGGCGACGTCGTCCCGGACCCGGCGACGCTCGTCGAACACCCAGACGACGGATCCACCGCTGCCGTTGCCCCGCGTCCTGTCCTCGATCACGACTGCTCCCGTCTGCGCCGGCCGGGGCCGGCGGCGTACCGACCGGGCGTCGCCCGGGCGGGTGGCCGGAGCGGGGTGGTCACCCCGCTCCCGGGAGCGCCGGCACCTCCGGTCTGCCGGACGGGTGTCGGGGTGTCCCCCACCCTGGTGGTCGGCACTCACTGTGATCACCTTGATCCTGTCGGTAGCGCGACGACAGTGGCCGTCACCCCCGCGGGTGACGACCCGTGAGTGCGCGGCGGCTGAAGCACAACTCGGCCGATTCCGCACGACGAACGCGAACGGTCGTGTTTGCGGCTCGTCAGCAGCGGGCATCGGCCCGGAAGCGACCGGGCAGACCCCCCGGTGCACCGAGCCGAGGAGGTCCAATGGCTGACATCCGCCGACTGCCCAACCCCGTGGCCGAGGTCTGGGACTGGCAGCTGCACGGTTCCTGCCGGGGTGAGAGCACCTCGCTCTTCTTCCACCCCGACGGGGAGCGCGGCCCGGCCCGCGCACGTCGCCAGGCCGCCGCCAAGGCCGTCTGCGGACGTTGTCCGGTGATCGAGTCCTGCCTCCAGCACGCCCTGTCCGTCCGCGAGCCCTACGGGGTGTGGGGCGGCATGAGCGAGGAGGAGCGCGCGCGGCTGATCGCCGCGGAGCCCGCCGCCATCGCCGCTGCGGTCTGATCCGTCCGCGGGAGACCTCCCCCCGCTGACGAGATGCCGAGAGGGCCGGTCCGACGACTCACGTCGGACCGGCCCTCTCGGCTGTCCAGGGGTCTGCTCAGCCCCCGTCGCCGACGACCCGGTCCCGCCCCCGCGCCTTGGCCTCGTACAGGTGCTCGTCGGCGCGACCGAGCAGGTCGGCGAGGGACGCGGCAGCGCTCCCGCCGGTGGTCGCCACCCCGGCGCTGAGGGTCACCGCGAGTCCGTCGGCCAGCTCGGCCCAGGGGTGGGCGGTGACCGCCCGGCGCAGGTCGTCCAGCTGCCGGACGGCACGGCGCTCGTCGCCGCCCACCAGCACCAGCAGGAACTCCTCGCCCCCCATCCGGGCGGCGAAGCCACCCGGCACGGTCCAGCCGGACGCCGCGACCTCGAGCCTCGCCGCCACGGCGCGGAGCACCTGGTCCCCCACGTCGTGCGACCAGGCGTCGTTGATCCGCTTGAAGTGGTCCAGGTCGACCAGCGCCACGGAGACCGTCCCGGCGGTGGCGGACGCCCGGTCCAGCAGCTGCGGGAGCTGGTCGTCGACGAAGCGGCGGTTGTACAGGCCGGTCAGCGGGTCGCGCAGCGAGAGCTCGCGGTAGCGCCGGCTCTGCCGCCGCGCCTCCGTGGCCTCGTACATCGCCTGCAGCGCCCGGGCCCGGGCGTCGCGCTGCGCGGACTGCAGGTCCAGCGCCGCCTGGCTGTACAGCTGGTGCTCCTCGAAGGCGGCCCGGTAGTCCCCGCCCGCCGCGTGCAGCTCGGCCTGCTCCCGCCGGGCACGCACCCGGATGGCGGTCAACCCGTGCTGCTCGCACCGGCGCACGCACTCGTCCAGCGCCTCCTGGGCGCCCGCCACGTGCCCCCGCCGGCGGCGGACCTCGGCCAGGGTCAGCAGGAAGTCGGCGCCGGCGTCCCCGTCCGGCGAGACGTCCAGTGCCCCGGACTCGGTGCCCGGCGCCAGCGCGTCCTCCGCCTCCGCCAACCGGCCCAGGCCCAGCAGGGCGCGGGCGATGGTGTCCAACCGCCCGACGTGCAGCGGCACCCCGTGCCGTTCGGCGAGGGCCTGCAGCTGCGCGCTCAGGCGCAGTGCGCCGTCGTACCGGCCGGCGATCGTCTCCACGTAGGCCCAGTTGTTCAGGATGAGCAGCTGGCGGTCCACGTCGCCGAGCCGCTCGGCCAGACCGAGCACCTCCGCGTAACGCTCGCCGGCTCCCTCGTCACCCTGCAGGCCCTGGCAGTCGGCCAGCCGGGCGAGGTGGTCGATCCGCTGGACCGGCGGGTCCTCGTCCCCGAGCAGGTGCACCGACTGGACGGCGTGCTCCAGGGCGAGCGAGAGGTCGCCCAGCTCCTGCAGGACGGCCGCGAGGAGGAAGTGGCTGCGGGCCAGCAGGTGACGGGAGTCCGCGTCGGTGGCCCAGCGCTGCACCTGACGGGCGATGCGGCCGGCCTCGGCCACGTCGCCGCGCCGTCGGGCCAGGTCCGCCAGCACCAGCCGGGCCCGCCGCTCCAGGTCGGGTGCGCCCAGCGCGCGGGCGGCGTCCTCGGCCTGCTGCGCCCGCTCGCCGATGCCGTCGACGTCGAAGCGGGACAGCGCCTCCAGGTCGTGGAGCGCAGCCGCCAGCCCGGCAGCGTCCTCAGGGGTCGCCGGAGGCACGGGGGGCACGACCCGCTCACCGACCGCCATCTCCTGCACCTCACCCCATCGACGGCGCGTCCGCCACGCTGAGCCCCTGACCCGGCGGACTGACCCGCACGGGTGGGCCCACCGGTCGCCGACACGGGTCCGCCCCCGCTCCCAGGAGGGAACGGGGGCGGAGGTCAGCCGGTCGCGCTCAGCTCAGTGGCTGTGCCCGTGGCCGTGCGAGTGCCCGTGGGTGTGGTGCCCACCGTCGGACTCCTCCTCGGCGGGCTTCTCCACGATCGCGGAGTCGGTGGTGAGCACCATCGCCGCGATCGAGGTGGCGTTCGACAGCGCCGCCTTGGTGACCTTGACCGGATCGATGACGCCCTGAGCGGCCAGGTCGCCGTACTCGCCGGTCGCGGCGTTGAAGCCCTGGCCGATGCCCAGCTCCCGGACCCGGCCGACGACGACCGGCCCCTCGAACCCGGCGTTGGAGGCGATCAGCGCCAGCGGCGAGTCGATCGCCTTGCGCACCGACCGGGCGCCGACCAGCTCGTCGCCGGTCAGGTCCAGGTCGTCGATCGCCGTGGCGGCGTGCACGAGTGCGGAGCCGCCACCGGGGACGACGCCCTCCTCCACCGCGGCGCGGGTCGCGGCGATGGCGTCCTCGATGCGGTGCTTGCGCTCCTTCATCTCGACCTCGGTCGCGGCACCGACCCGGATGACCGCGATGCCGCCGGCCAGCTTGGCCAGCCGCTCCTGCAGCTTCTCGCGGTCCCAGTCGGAGTCCGTCGCCTCGATCTCCTTGCGGATCTGGGCGACCCGGTCGGCCACGGCACCGGAGGTGCCGCCGCCGTCGACGATCGTGGTGTCGTCCTTGGTGACGGTCACCCGGCGCGCGGTGCCGAGCACCTCGAGGCCGACGCCGTCCAGGGACAGGCCGACGTCCTCGCTGACGACCTGACCGCCGGTGACGATGGCGAGGTCGGTCATGAACGCCTTGCGCCGGTCGCCGAAGTAGGGCGACTTCACCGCGACGACCTTGACGGTCTTGCGGATGGAGTTGACGACCAGGGTGGACAGCGCCTCGCCCTCGACGTCCTCGGCCACGATCAGCAGCGGACGGCTGCCGGTGGCCAGCACCTTCTCCAGCAGCGGCAGCAGGTCGGCCAGGGCGCTGACCTTGCCGCTGACCATGAGCACGAGGGCGTCCTCGAGGACGGCCTCCATCGACTCGTTGTCGGTGACGAAGTACGGCGACAGGTAGCCCTTGTCGAACTGCACGCCCTCGGTGACGTCCAGGTCGGTGGACATCCCGTTGGCCTCTTCGACGGTGATGACGCCGTCCTTGCCGACCCGCTCCATCGCCTCGCCGATCAGCTCGCCGACCTCGGCGTCCTGGGCGGAGACGGTGGCGACCCCGGCGATGGCCTTCCGGTCGTCGACCGGGATGGCGACGGAGTCGAGGGCGGCCGAGACCGCCTCGACGGCGGCGCGCATGCCGCGGCCCAGGCCCATCGGGTTGGCGCCGGCGGCGACGTTGCGCAGCCCCTCGTGGACGAGGGCCTGGGCGAGCACGGTGGCGGTGGTGGTGCCGTCACCGGCGACGTCGTTGGTCTTGGTGGCGACGTTCTTGGCGAGCTGGGCGCCGAGGTTCTCGTACGGGTCCTCGAGCTCGATCTCCCGGGCGATGGTCACGCCGTCGTTGGTGATCGTCGGGGCGCCGAAGTTCTTGTTGATGACCACGTTGCGGCCGCGGGGGCCGAGGGTGACCTTGACGGCGTCGGCGAGCTTGTCGACGCCACGCTCGAGGGCGCGACGGGCGTCCTCGTCGAACAGGATGATCTTGGCCATGCCAGACCTCTCTCAGGTGGTGCGGAGGAGAACGGGGGCAGACGACGACCGCCCCGGGACCCGGTGGTTCGGGTCGCCGGGGCGGTGTCGTGCTGGTCTAGCGGAGGAGCGAGGTCACTTCTCCACGACGGCGAGCAGGTCGCGCGCGGACAGGACGAGGTAGTCCTCGCCGCCGTAGCGCACCTCGGTGCCGCCGTACTTCGAGTAGATGACCACGTCGCCGACGTTCACGTCGAGCGGGACCCGGTTGCCGTTGTCGTCGACGCGGCCGGGGCCGACAGCGATGACGGTGCCCTCCTGGGGCTTCTCCTTGGCGGTGTCCGGGATGACCAGGCCAGAGGCGGTGGTGGTCTCGGCCTCGTTGGCCTGGACGACCACGCGGTCCTCGAGCGGCTTGATGTTGACCTTGGTAGCGGTCGTCACGTCGTGACGCCCCCTTCGGTGTCGGACGGGCTCTCGGTGGATGGTGCTGATGCTGTGGCACGGGGGCTGGGCCTCGCCGTCGCGGGGGTCGGGGCCCGGCCCGTGTCGATTGGCACTCTACCCAGGTGAGTGCCAGCCGCTCAAGCGGGGTCCCACCCCGGGAGGGACGCCCGATGCGCCAGGCTGTGCCGGTGCCCGGCGACCTCCACGACGACGACGCGCCCGGCGGGCAGGCCGCAGATACGGTCCGCCAGTTGCGGGCGCTCGCGACCCCGGCCGGCGCGGCGGCGCTGACCCGGGCACGGGAGCTGCTGGCCGACCGCGCCGACGCCGTCACCGCGCTGACCCGGCTCCGCGCCGAGGTGGGGGTGGAGCTGGCCGGCCCGGCCTGGGGCATCGCCCGGCAGCGCGAGCGGGCCCGGCCGGTGTTCGGCGCCGACGCCGACCGGTTCCTCTTCACCGCCGACGCCCTCGAGCAGGCCGGCCGTCCCGTCCTCGCCGACCGGCGGGCGGCCCGGCTGCTGGCCGGCGGCGCCCGGTCGGTGGTCGACCTCGGCTGCGCCGCCGGCACCGACACGATCGCGCTGGCCCGGGCCGGCGCCGCCGTGGTCGCCGTCGACCTGGACCCGGTCGCCCGCGAGCTCACCCGGCTCAACACCGCCGCGGCGGGGCTCGGCGGGGTCGAGGTCCGGGCGGCCGACGCGGTCGACCTGGTGGCCGCCGCGACCGGGGGCCGGGTGGCCGGCTGCGACGCCGCCGTCCTGGACCCCGCCCGGCGGGCCGGCGGACGCCGTCAGCTCGACCCCGACCGCTGGTCGCCGCCCTGGTCGACGGTGCAGGCGCTGCTCGACGCCGCGCCCACCTGCGTGGTGAAGGTGGCGCCGGGGCTGGACCACGACCGGGTGCCGGCCGGGGTCGAGGCCGAGTGGGTGTCGATGGGCGGGTCGATCGTCGAGGCGCTGCTGTGGGGGCGGGCACCGTCACGTGCCTGGCGCCGGGCCACCGTCGTCGGCCGGGACGGCGTGCTGCGCGAGCTGACCGCCGACACCGACTCCGGGGACGCCGCGCCGGGTCCGGTGCGCGGCTGGCTGCACGAGCCCGACCCGGCGGTGATCCGCTCCGGCCTGGTCGCCCTCGCCGCGGCGGAGCTGGACGCGACCCTGGTCGACCCGACGATCGCCTACCTGACCTCCGATGCGGCCGCGGACTCCCCGTGGGTCAGCTCCTACGCGGTGACCGAGGTCCTGCCGTTCAACCTGAAGAAGCTGAAGGCGCTGCTGCGGGCACGCGGCGTCGGCCGGGTGGTGGTGAAGAAGCGGGGCTCGCCGATCGAGCCGGAGACGCTGGCCCGCCAGCTCCGCGGGCCCGGCGAGGGCAGCGCGGTCGTCGTCGTCACCCGCGTCGCCGGCGCCCCCACCGTGCTGGTCTGCGACTCCCCGTGAGGGCAGAAATGGCCATTTCTGCCCCGTGTGGGTACCGGGAGATCCCGAGTGGCTACCGGGAGATCCTGGGTGGCTACCGGGAGACGAGGTCGATCGGCATGGAGCTGTCGGCGCCCAGGTCGATCGGCGCCGGGGCCACGCCCGCCTCGACCAGCCTGGACCCGAGGGCGGCCACCATCGCGCCGTTGTCGGTGCACAGCCGCGGGCTGGGCGTGCGCAGCACGATCCCGGCGGCGTCGCAGCGCTCCTGGGCCAGCGCCCGCAGCCGCGAGTTGGCCGCCACGCCGCCGCCGATGACCAGATGGTCGACCCCGTGGTCGCGGCAGGCGCGCACCGCCTTGGCGGTCAGCACGTCGACCACCGCCTCCTGGAAGGACGCGGAGACGTCGGCGACCGACACCGGCTCCCCGTCCCGCTGCCGGCCCTCGACCCAGCGGGCGACCGCCGTCTTCAGCCCGGAGAAGGAGAAGTCGTAGGCGGCGTCGCGGGGGCCGGTCAGCCCTCGGGGGAACGGGATCGCCCGGGGATCGCCCTCCCGGGCGGCGCGGTCGATCGGCGGACCACCGGGGAAGGGCAGGTCGAGCACCCGGGCGACCTTGTCGAAGGCCTCCCCCGCGGCGTCGTCGATCGTCCGGCCCAGCTCCTGCACGTCCTGGGCGAGGTCGGGGACCAGCAGCAGCGAGCTGTGCCCGCCGGAGACGAGCAGCGCGATCGACGGCTCGGCCAGCCGGCCGTGCTCCAGCTCGTCGACGGCGACGTGCGCGGCCAGGTGGTTCACCCCGTACAGCGGGACGTCGAGGGCCAGCGCGTAGGCCTTGGCCGCGGCCACCCCCACCAGCAGCGCGCCGGTCAGCCCGGGCCCGGCGGTGACCGCGATCGCGTCGACGTCGCCCAGCGTCACCCCGGCGTCGGCCAGCGACCGGTGCACGGTGGGGACCATCGCCTCCAGGTGCGCCCGGCTGGCGATCTCCGGGACCACGCCACCGAAGCGCTCGTGCTCGGCCATGCTCGTGGCCAGCGCGTCGGACAGCAGCGTCTGCCCGCGCACCAGCCCGATGCCGGTCTCGTCGCACGAGGTCTCGAACCCCAGGACCAGGGGCTGGCTCATCGGGCCACCTCCCGCAGCATCACGACGGCGTCCTTCCCACTGAGCGGGTAGTAGTTCGGGCGGCGGCCGATCTCGGCGAACCCCCGCCGGCGGTAGAAGGCCTGGGTCGCCTCGTCGTCCTCGCGGACCTCCAACAGCACCGGCGTGCGCCGCCCGTCCGCCTCGGCGAGCAGGGTGTCCAGCAGCAGCGCCCCGATCCCCTCCTGCTGCCGCGTGCCGGTCACCCCGATGGTCGCGATGTGCGCCTCGTAGGGGTAGGAGATCAGACCGGCGTAACCGACCACGGCGTCGGCGTCGGCATCGGCGTCGACGGCGACCAGGTAGTGCCGGGTGTCGGGGCGGGCGAGCTCGTCGCGGTACATCCACTCGGTCCAGGTGTCCGGGGCGAAGAGCTCCTCCTCCAGCTCCATCACCCGGGGCAGGTCCGCGACGGTCATGTCGCGCAGCCGCACGCTCACTGGCTCACCGGCTTCCGGGTCACCGACGGCACCGCATCGGGACGGCGCAGGTACAGCGGCTCCAGCGGCGCCGGCGGCCGGTCCAGCAGGGGCAGGGCGGCGCGCAGCAGCCCGGCGGTGGTGACCTCGGCGGCGACCACCTCCCGGCCCAGCCGCTCGGCGAACCGGACGTCGCCGACGACCGGGTCGGCGACCGGGGCGTCCTCCGGCCGGTCCACGCCGGGGCCGGAGACCCGCGCACCCGCCGCGTCGTAGGTGGCCCAGTGGACCTCCTTGCGCCGCGCGTCGGTGACCACCGAACGGGCGCCCTCGCCCACGGCGTCCAGCGAGCAGACCCCGTGCACCGGGACCCCGCGGGCGTCGCCCAGGGCGGCCGCGGTCACGATGCCCACCCGCAGGCCGGTGAACGGTCCCGGCCCGAGGCCGACGACGACCGCGTCCAGGTCGGCCATCGCGACGCCGGCCGCGCTCAGCACCTCGCGGACCGCGGGGGTGAGCAGCTCGGCGTGCCGGTTGCCCGACGGCAGCCCGCGCTCGGTGAGCACCTCGGCAGGGCCACCGGCGGTCCAGCGGGCGAGGCCGACGACGAGGGTCGGGGTGGCCGTGTCGAGCGCGAGGACGAGCACGACCGTCGAGGGTAGATGCCGCTCCTGACGGCAGCGGCCGGGCGGTTGCGCCGGGGCCCACATGTTGATCAACTGCCCCTCCATCGCCCCCGACGACGAGGAACCTCCCATGCCCGCCACCCTGGTCCTGGTCCACGGCGCCTGGCACAGCCCCTGGTGCTGGCAGCCACTGGTCGACCAGCTGCCCGGCGTCGACGTCGTCCGGGTCGCGCTGCCCAGTTCCGGCACCGACCCGCAGTCGCTCGGCGACCTCACCGCCGACGCCACGGCCGTCCGGGACGCGCTCGCCGCGGTCGAGGGCCCCGTCGTCCTGGTGGGCCACTCCTACGGGGGCATCCCGATCAGCGAGGCGGCCAGCGCCGAGCTGGGCGTGGCGCACCTGGTCTACCTGTGCGCCTTCCAGCTGGACGTGGGCGAGTCGCTGGTGGGCAGCCTGGGCGGGCAGGTCCCGTCCTGGCAGGAACTGCACCCGACGCACGTGCGGGTCACCACGCCGGAGGAGGTCTTCTACAACGGCGTCTCCCCGGAGCTCACCCGGCAGGCGGTGGCCGAACTGCGGCTGCAGTCCACGGCCGCGCTCACCCAGCCGCTGAGCCGCGCCGCCTGGACCGGGCTGCCGAGCACCTACGTCGTCTGCGAGCAGGACCAGGCGATCCCGGTGGCGGCCCAGGAGGCGATGTCCTCCCGCGCCGACACGGTGCTCCGGCTCGACGCCGGCCACTCACCGTTCCTGGCCGTACCGGCGGAACTGGCGGCGCTGCTGCGCCCGATCGTCGAGCGGGCCGGCTGAGGCTCAGGCCCCGGGGAGCCGCTGCTCCCAGCCGGGGCCGTGCGGCACCAGCCGGACGGTGCGGACGTCGTCGTCCCGCCGGTCCAGCTCGACGACCAGGTGCTCGTCGGCCAGCTGCTCGACCAGGCCGTGCCCCCACTCGACGACGGTGACCGCCTCGTCGGTGGTGGCGTCCAGGTCCAGGTCGTCGACGTCGGCCATGCCGGTGAGCCGGTAGGCGTCCACGTGCACCAGCGGGACCCGCCCGCCGCGGTGCACCCGGGCCAGCACGAACGTCGGCGAGGTGACCGGACCCGGCACCCCGAGCCCGGCCCCGATGCCCTGGGTCAGCGCGGTCTTGCCGGCACCCAGGGGCCCGGCCAGCACGACCAGGTCGCCGGCCCGCAGCAGACCGGCCAGCTCGCGGCCGAACGCCTGGGTGTCGGCGACGGTGGGCAGCTGCTGCGCGCGCCTCACAGCGACGCCGCCACGGCCTGCAGGTCGGCGGCGAGCGCCGCCCGAGGGGCGCCGTTCGGGCCGAACCGGATCGCCGCCGACGGGTGGTAGGTGACCCACACCGCGCGCCCGTCGACGTCGTGCGCCCGGCCGCGCACCTGGCCGAGCACGGTGCGCGGGCCGAGGAACCACTTCGCCGAGGACAGCCCGAGCGCCACCACGACGTCGGCGCCGAGCAGGTCGAGCTGGCGGCGCAGCCAGCCGCTGCAGCGGGCGACCTCGGGGGCCTTCGGGGTGCGGTTGCCCGGCGGGCGGCACTTCACGATGTTGAGCACGGCCACCTCCGCCCGGGCCAGCCCGGCCTCGCCGAGCAGCTGGTCCAGCAGCGCGCCGCTCCTGCCGACGAACGGCCGGCCGGTCTCGTCCTCGGTGGCCCCCGGGGCCTCCCCCACGACCACCAGCCGCGGCCGCCCCGTCACCGGCACGTCGCCGACGACGACGTGCTGCCGGGTGGCGGCCAGCTCGGGGCAGGCGACGCAGGAGCGGGCGACCTCGGCCAGCGCGGCCCAGTCCGGCGCGGCCGCGGCGGTCGCCGCCACCTCTGCGGCGGCGGCGTCGGGTCGAGGAGCAGCCACGCCAGCACCCTACGGCGGGGCCTCGCGGCCGGTCAGCGGGGAGGCCGCTGGGCGGCGGCGACCCGGCGGATCAGGCCGGCCAGCGCATCGGTCACCCGCTCCGGGTGCTCCAGCGGCACCAGGTGCCCGGCGTCGGGGACGGTGACGTACTCGACGACGCCGTCCCCGGACTCCTCGAGGCGGGTCCGGATCCGCTCGCTGTGCGCCCTCGGGATCATCTTGTCCGCTTCCCCGGTGAGGACCACGGTCGGCACCCGGCACAACGGCTCGATCGCGCCGCTCACGTCCAGCCCGGTGATCGCCGGGTAGAACTCGGCGACCACGTCGACCGGCGTCCCGGCGATCATCGCGTCGACGTAGCGCCCCAGCGCGGGGTCGACGCCGGTGGAGGAGAAGGACATCGACCAGGTGACCGCCGACACGACGTCCTTGGCCAGGCGCCGGGTCAGCTCGGCGATCCCGGGACGTCGGCGCATGGTCCAGACCGCCACCGGCATGACCATCGAACGGACCCGGGTGAGCAGGGCGGGCAGGCCGAAGTCCAGCTCGCCGAGGTTGCCGCTGGAGGTGGACACCAGCGCCACGCCGGCGACCTGGGACCCGAACAGCTCCGGACGGCGCTGGGCGAGCGAGAGCACCGTCATCCCGCCCATCGAGTGGCCGACCAGCACCACCGGTCCCCGGGGCACGCGTGCGGTGAGCACCGCCTCCAGGTCCGCGGCCAGCTGGTCGATCGTCGAGCGCTCGGCGGCGCCGCGGCCGGAGGAGCCGTGCCCCCGCTGGTCGTAGAAGACCAGGCGGGCGGTGGGCCGGTGGCCGTTGGCGGTGGCCAGCTGCTCGCCGAGGTCCCGGCGCTGGAACGTCCAGGAGGCCATCGACAGGGCGTAGCCGTGCACGAAGACGACGGTGAGCGGGGCGTCGGTCGGGCCGATCTCCTCCACCGCGAGCGGGACCCCGTCGTCGGTCCGCACCACGACCGAGCGATCGGCGGCACGACGGCCGGAGCCCAACGGGTCCTCCCGCCGCAGCGTGCTCACCGGCAGGTCCTCGACCGGGCGGCCGTCCTCCCCGCGCTGGACCGCCAGCTCGCCGGCCCGGACCCGGGACGTCGCCGTCCGGGTGACCGCGACCCCGACCGCCGTGCCGGCCGCCGCCAGACCGACCGCGGCACCGACCAGGCCGGCCGCGCGGCCCAGGCGGAGGTGTCCGTGCTGCGCCATCACCGCACCCCGGCGGTGCCGACGTACCGGCGGGTGAAGCGGCCGCCCACCCGGGTGACGAGTTCGTAGTGGATGGTGTCGAGCGCGTCGGCCCACTGCTGGGCGGTCGGCTCCCCCTCCGCCCCCGGGCCCCAGAGCACCACCGCGTCCCCGGGGGCGATCGGGTCCTCGCCCACGTCCAGGACGAACTGGTCCATGCAGACCCGGCCCGCGATCGTCCGCTGCGCCCCGGCGGCCAGCACCGGTGCCCGGTTGCCGGCCGCGCGGGGAACCCCGTCGGCGTAGCCGACCGGCACCAGGGCCAGCGTCGTCTCGGCCGCCGGGGAGTAGGTGTGGCCGTAGGAGACCCCGGTCCCGGCCGGCACCCGCTTGGTCAGCGCGACCCGGGCCTGGACCGTCATCGCCGGGCGGAGCCCGTACTGCGCCGGGTCGCCGCCGAGGGGGTCCAGGCCGTAGAGCGCGACCCCGGGCCGGACCTGGTCGTACCAGGTTTCGGGCAGGGCGATCGTGGCCGCCGAGTTGGCCAGGTGCCGGCGGGCGTCGGTCAGCCCGGCCCGCCGCGCCAGCGCCACCGCCTCCTCGAAGACCTGCACCTGGCGGCCGATGGTCGGGTGGGTCGGGGCGTCGGCGTAGGCCAGGTGGCTCCACAGCCCGGTGACCACCAGCTCGCCGTCGGCCTGGGCGCGCGCGGCGGCGGCCACCAGCCTCGGCCAGGCCTCCGGCGTGGCGCCCTCCCGGGACAGGCCGGTGTCGGCGAACAGCTGCACCCGGGCGGTGCGGCCGGTCGCGCGGGCGGCGGCGACCACCTCGGTCAGCGCCCACTCCGCGTTGACCGACAGCTCGACGTCGGCGGCCAGCGCCGCGGCGTAGTCCTCCCCCGGCCCGTGCTGCCAGGACAGCAGCGGCGCGGTGACCCCGGCGGCGCGCAGCGCGAGCGCCTCCTCCAGCACCGTCACCCCGAGCGCGTCGGCGCCGCCGGCGAGGGTCGCGCGGGCGGCCGGCACCAGCCCGTGCCCGTAGCCGTCGGCCTTGACCACCGCCATCAGCGGCCGGCCGACCCGCTCGCGCAGGGCCGCGGTGTTCGCCGCGATCGCGTCGAGGTCGACGACCACCTCGGCCCGGTTGTCCAGCACCTGCTGCACCTGCGTCACGCTGCCCACTGTCCCAGGCCGCCGCGGTCAGCCGACGCCGGTGCGCAGCTGGGCCAGGGTCCCAGGCAGCCGGCGCACCAGGTCACCGGCGATCAACGGGCCCTGCTCGGCCGCCAGCTGACCGGCCCGGCCGTGCACGTGGGCGGCGACCGCCGCGGCCTCCGCCGCCGGCAGCCCGGTCGCCAGCACCGCCCCCAGGATCCCGGCCAGCACGTCACCGGTGCCGGCGGTCGCCAGCCACGGGGTGCCGGTGCCGTTGACGAACGTGGTGCCCTCGGCGTCGGCGACGACGGTGGCGTCGCCCTTGAGCAGCACCGTGCACCCCAGCTCCGCGGCGCCCCGGCGCGCGGCGGCCATCCGGTCGGTGCCGACCTCGCCGAAGAGGCGGGCGAACTCGCGGTCGTGCGGCGTGAGCACGGTGGGCGCCGACCGGTCCGCCACCAGCTCCGGGCGCTGGGAGACCAGGGTCAGCCCGTCGGCGTCGACCACCACCGGCAGGTCGGTGGCCAGCACCTCGGCGAGCACGCCGGCCGCGTCGTCGTCGGTGCCCATCCCCGGGCCGACCACCCAGGCCTGCACCCGTCCGGCGTCCCCCGGGCGCCCCGAGGTGACGATGACCTCCGGCCAGGCGGCCCGCACGCCCTCCGCGGCGGTGCCGGCGTACCGGACCAGCCCCGGCCGGGTGCGCACCGCGGCACCCGTGCACAGCACCCCGGCGCCGGGGTAGGTCGCCGAGCCGGCCAGGACGCCGACCACGCCGCGGGAGTACTTGTCGTCGTCGGGTGCGGGGGCGTCCAGGTGCGGGACGACGTCGGCGTCGGTCAGCTGCCGGGCCGCCGGCTCGGCCAGCTCGGGGCCGAGCCCGATGTCCACCAGGTGCACCGTGCCGGCCTGCCGGCGACCGGCGCCCACCACCAGCCCGGGCTTGACGGCGCCGAAGGTGACGGTGTGCTGGGCGGGGAAGGCCTCGCCGGGCACCTCCCCGGTGTCGGCGACGACGCCGCTGGGCAGGTCGACCGCGACCAGCAGCCCCGGGCCGGCGGTCGCCTCCTGGACCAGCGCGGCGGCGGGCTCGCGCAGCCCGCCGGTGCCGCCGAGGCCGACGATCCCGTCGAGGACCAGGTCGGCCCGGTGCAGTCCGGCGTCGGCCGCCTCGGCCACCCGCCCACCGGCCCGCCGGAACGCGGCCAGCCCCGCGGCGTGCACCCGTTCCGGGGTGAGCAGGACGGCGGTGACGGCCGCGCCGCGCCGCGCCAGCAGGGCGCCGGCGAACAGCGCATCGCCCCCGTTGTCCCCGGAGCCGACCAGCAGCACCACCCGGACGCCGTGCCCGCGGCCCAGCAAGCCGAGGCAGACCGTCGCCAGCCCGGTCGCGGCCCGCTGCATCAGCGCCCCGTCCGGGAGCCCGGCCAGCACGGCCCGCTCGGCGGCCCGCACCTGCGCGGAGGTGTACAGACCGATCACGGGGTGGCTCCTTCGGCGATCACCATGGCCGAGGCGATGCCCCCGTCGTGGCTCAGCGACACGTGCCAGGAGGTGACGCCCAGCTCCGCCGCGCGTTGCGCCACCGTGCCGCGGACCTCCAGGTGCGGGCGCCCCCGCTCCCCCACGACCACCTCGGCGTCGTGCCAGCGCAGGTCGCCCGGGGCACCCAGCGCCTTGGCCAGCGCCTCCTTGGCGGCGAAGCGGGCGGCCAGGGACTCGCTGCTGCGCTCCCCACCGGAGGGGGTGCGCTGCTCGGCCGGGGTGAACAACCGGTCGCGCAGCCCCGGGGTGCGGGCCAGCGATGCGGCGAACCGCTCCACCGGGCAGACGTCGACACCGATCCCGATGATCACGCCGACAGTGTGCCGCGCCGCCGTCCGCCCGCACGAACGGCTGTCCCCCTGCACCAACGCTGGTGCAGGGGGACAGCCGGTGATCAGGTCAGGTGGGTTCAGGTGGTCGTTGCATCACCGGTTGGTTGAGGTGGTGAGAGTAGGTCGTTTAGGGCTTCGGCGGGGGTGCGCCAGCCGAGGGTCTGGCGGGGTCGTCCGTTGAGTTCGGCGGCGACCATCGCCAGGTCGGTGGGGGTGTGCGCGGTGAGGTCGGTGCCTTTGGGGAAGTACTGGCGGAGCAGTCCGTTGGTGTTCTCGTTGCTGCCGCGCTGCCAGGGTGAGTGCGGGTCGCAGAAGTAGATGGGCAGGTCCGCGGCGAGGGTGATGTCGGCGTGCCGGCGCATTTCCAGACTTTGGTCCCAGGTCAGGGACAGTCGCAGGTGCTTGGGCAGTTGCCCGATGCCGGCGATGATGGCTTCTTGCAGGGCCAGTGGGTCGGGCTTGGTCCCGGGCAGGTGCAGCAGGATGCAGAACCGGGTGGTGCGCTCCACCAGGGTGCCGATGTAGGACTTGTTGGCCTTGCCGGCGATCAGGTCGCCTTCCCAGTGCCCGGGGACGGCGCGGTCGGCGGCCTCGGCGGGGCGTTCACTGATCATGATCTTGCCGGGGATGCGGCGGTTGGGGTCGGATCGGCCATCGATGCGGCGGCGGGGGCGGCGGATCGCGCGCCCGGTGCGCAGGCAGGCAGCCAGTTCCCGGCGCAGCAGGCCTCGGCCCTGGACGTAGAGGGCCTGGTAGATGGCCTCGTGGGAGGGGCGCATGGCTGGTTCGTCGGGGAACTCGATGGCCAGGCGCATGGCGATCTGGCGCGGTGAGTACTTGCGCTCCAGATCGGCCTGCACCCGTTCCCGCAGCGGCTCATGGGCCAGCTTGAACGGCTTGGGGCGGGCACCGCGGGTCTCGGCGTCGACCTGGGCCTGGACTGCCCGGTAGGGCCGGTCGGGATGGGCCTGGGCCCACAGGCCCAGCTCGCGGCTGACCGTCGTGGCCGCACGCCCCAGCTGACGGGCGATCTGCCGGGCGGACTGGCCAGCAGCCAGCCCGACCGCGATCTCCTCCCGCTCGCTCAGCGACAGGAACCGGCCCGAAGGCTCGGTGATCTCCAGCGGTGGCACCCCGCCAGCTTCCCGGAACCACCGTCGACCGCGCTGCCCACCGACCCGGGATCGCCGAGCGGCTGCCTCCGTCGGCAGCCCCTCAGCGATCCCCTCCCAGAACACCCGCTGATTTGCCCTCGTCACGGCCATCGACAGCACCCCTCAACTGGGGTGATGCAACGACCCCCTGACACCGAGTCACCTGATCGATGCTGAGCGGGGGCCACCGGGTGCCGGCGCCCCGGTCACTCGACGGTGACGCTCTTGGCCAGGTTGCGCGGCTGGTCGACGTCCAGGCCGCGGGTCGCGGCGATCTCGCAGGAGAGCACCTGCAGCGGCACCGTCGTCACCACCGGGGCCAGCAGGGTCGGCGTGCGCGGCACCCGGATGAGGTGGTCGGCGTAGGGCACCACGTCGTCGTCGCCCTCCTCGGCGATCACGATCGTGCGGGCGCCCCGGGCGCGGACCTCTTGGATGTTGCTGACCACCTTGCCGTGCACCGACTCCCGGCTCAGCGGCGACGGGACGACGATCACCACCGGGGTGCCCTGGTCGATCAGCGCGATCGAGCCGTGCTTCAGCTCGCCGGCGGCGAAGCCCTCGGCATGGATGTAGGCGAGCTCCTTGAGCTTCAGCGCCCCTTCCAGGGCCACCGGGTAGCCGACGTGCCGGCCGAGGAACAGGATCGTGTTCGCGGTGGCCAGGTCCCGGGCGAGCTCCCGGACCGGCTCCATCGCATCGAGCACCTGGGTGACCTGGGCGGGCAGCGACCGGAGGTCCTCGACGATCGCGGAGACCTCGTCGGCGTACTTCACCCCGCGCACCTGGGCCAGGAAGAGCCCCACCAGGTAGCAGGCCACCACCTGGGTGAGGAAGCCCTTGGTCGAGGCGACGGCGACCTCCGGACCGGCGTGGGTGTACAGCACGGCGTCGGACTCCCGCGGGATCGTCGACCCGTTGGCGTTGCAGATGGCCAGGACCTTGGCCTTCTGCTGGCGGGCGTGCCGCAGCGCCATCAGGGTGTCCATCGTCTCGCCGGACTGGCTGATGACCACGACCAGCGTGCTGCGGTCCAGCACCGGGTCGCGGTAGCGGAACTCGCTGGCCAGCTCCACCTCGACCGGGACCCGGGTCCAGTGCTCGATCGCGTACTTGGCGATCAGCCCGGCGTGGTAGGCGGTGCCGCAGGCGACGACGAAGACCTTGTCGACGTCGCGCAGCTCCTGGTCGGAGAGCCGGACCTCGTCGAGCACCAGCTCGCCGGTCTCGCCGAGCCGGCCCAGCAGGGTGTTGGCCACCGCCTCCGGCTGCTCGGCGATCTCCTTGAGCATGAACCAGTCGTAGCCGCCCTTCTCCGCAGCGGCGGCGTCCCAGTCCACGGTGCGGGTGGTCGGCTCGACGACGGTGCCGTCGAAGTGGGTCACCAGCACCCCGCGCTCGCGGTCGAGGAGGACGACCTGGTCCTCCTCGACGTCCAGCGCCCGGCGGGTGTGGCCGATGAACGCCGCCACGTCCGAGCCGAAGAAGTACTCCCCGTCGCCCACCCCGACCACCAGCGGGCTGTTGCGCCGCGAGGCGACCAGCCGGTCCGGCTCCTCGACGTGGCTGGCGACCAGGGTGAAGGCACCCTCCAGACGCCGGCTGACCCGGCGCATGGCCTCGGCCAGGCGGTCCGGGCCGGCGGGGACCTCCCGGTAGACCGCGGCGAGCAGGTGGGCGGCGACCTCGGTGTCGGTGTCGGAGGAGAACTCGATCCCGGTCGCCTCGCACTCGGCGCGCAGTGACGCGAAGTTCTCGATGATCCCGTTGTGGATCACCGCGACGGTGCGGTCGGCGGACATGTGCGGGTGGGCGTTCCGGTCGGTCGGCCCGCCGTGCGTCGCCCATCGGGTGTGGCCGATGCCGATGGTCGAGGCGGGCAGCCCCTGCTCGGCCAGCTCCTTCTCGAGGTTGGCGAGCTTGCCCGCCTTCTTGGCGGTGCTGAGCTGCCCGTCGGCCAGCACTGCCACCCCGGCCGAGTCATAGCCCCGGTACTCCAACCGGCGCAGGCCTTCCAGGACGACGTCCACCGAGTCCTGCGAACCGACGTACCCCACGATGCCGCACATTCGCCCGACGATACCGACTCACGCCGGGGCGCCGCCGCGACCGGGAACGTGCGTCCCGCGTGCACCACCGCTCGCTCCACGCGCACCACCGGACGCTCCACGCACGCCGGTTCCGCCGAGCGACGCCGCCGGCCGCCCGGGTCCGGGGGCGGATCAGCCCGTGGCGGCGACGACCTCGGCCAGCCGGGTGGCGACGGCGTCGGCCTCCTCCTGGGTGGGGGCCTCGACCATCACCCGCACCAGCTGCTCGGTGCCCGAGGGGCGCAGCAGCACCCGCCCGGAGTCGCCGAGCTCGGCCTCGACGGCGTTGACCGCCCGCGCGACCTCGTCGCTCTCCGCGACCGCGAGCCGGTCGGTCACCGGGACGTTGACCAGGGTCTGCGGCAGCCGCTGGACGACCGAGGCCAGCTCGGCCAGGGAGGCGCCGGTGGCGCTCATCCGGGACATCAGGGCCAGCCCGGTGAGCAGGCCGTCGCCGGTGGTCGCCCAGTCCAGGAAGACCAGGTGACCGCTCTGCTCGCCACCCAGGGAGAGCCCCCGGGAACGCAGCGCCTCCAGGACGTAGCGGTCGCCCACGGCCGTCGTCTGCACGGAGATGCCGGCGGCCCGCATGGTGTGGTGGAAGCCCAGGTTGCTCATCACCGTGGCGACGACCGTGTCGTCGGTCAGGTTGCCGCTCTCGTGCAGCGCAAGGGCACAGATCGCCAGGATCGCGTCGCCGTCGACGACGTCGCCCTGCGCGGTCACCGCCAGGCAGCGGTCGGCGTCCCCGTCGTGGGCGATGCCGATGTCGGCACCGTGCCGCGCGACGGCGTCGATCAGCGGCCCCAGGTGGGTGGAGCCGATGCCGTCGTTGATGTTCCAGCCGTCGGGCTCGCCGCCGATGACGTGCACCTGCGCACCGGCCCGGCGGTACACCTCGGGCGCGCAGCGGTAGGCGGCCCCGTGGGCGCAGTCGACGACGACGCGCAGGTCGCGGAGCGGCTCGCGCAGCGCGGAGAGCACGTGGGTGGTGTAGTCCTCCACGGCGCCGGCCAGGTCGCGGACGCGGCCGATGCCCCCACCGGTCGGGCGGTGGTCGACGCAGGGCTCACCCTCGTCGCCGCCCATGACCCGCCGCTCGATGGCGGCCTCGACCGCGTCGGGCAGCTTGTGCCCCCCACGGCTGAACAGCTTGATGCCGTTGTCGGGCATGGGGTTGTGGCTCGCCGACAGCATCACGCCCAGGTCGGCGTCGGTGCGGCCGGTCAAGTGCGCGACCGCCGGCGTCGGGAGGACGCCGACCCGCAGCACCTCGGCGCCGGCGCTCGTCAGACCGGCGACGACCGCGGCCTCGAGCATCTCCCCGCTCGCACGGGGGTCACGGCCGACGACCGCGACGGGACGCGAGGTCCCGTCGCGGTCGGCGAGCACGCTGGCCGCGGCCCGGGCCACCGAAAGCGCCAGTTCCGGCGTCAGCTCGGCGTTGGCCCGGCCCCGGACGCCGTCGGTCCCGAAGAGCCGACCCACGGACGTACCGTCAGCGCTTCGAGTACTGAGGCGCCTTGCGGGCCTTCTTCAGGCCGTACTTCTTGCGCTCGGTGACCCGCGGATCACGGGTGAGGAAGCCGGCCTTCTTCAGGGCCGGACGGTCCTCGGGCTCGATCTCGATGAGCGCGCGGGCGATGGCCAGGCGCAGCGCACCGGCCTGACCGCTGACGCCACCACCGTGCAGGATGCCGACGACGTCGTACTGCTCGGCCTTCTCCAGGATCACGAACGGCTCACGGATGAGCTGCTGGTGCACCTTGTTGGGGAAGTACTGCTCGATGCTGCGGCCGTTGAGCTTGAACTCGCCGGTGCCGGGGAGCAGTCGCACCCGGACGATGGCCTCCTTGCGGCGGCCGACGGTCTGGATGGGACGCCCGTCGGCGTCGGTCACGGTCAGTGCGCTGGTCACTGGGCCACCTGCTTGATCTCGTAGGTCTGGGGCTGCTGGGCGGCGTGCGGGTGCTCGGGCCCGGCGTAGACCTTGAGCTTGGAGAGCATCTGCCGGCCCAGCGTGTTGTGCGGCAGCATCCCCTTGACGGCGCGCTCGACGACGCGGTCGGGACGGGTCTTCAGCTCGTCGCCGACGTTGGTGGCCCGCAGCCCACCCGGGTAACCGGAGTGGCGGTAGGCGACCTTGGTGTCGCGCTTGGAGCCGGTCAGGGCCACCTTGCCCGCGTTGACGATGACGACGAAGTCGCCGGCGTCGACGTGCGGCGCGAACTGGGGCTTGTGCTTGCCGCGGAGGAGGATCGCGGTCTGGCTGGCGAGTCGACCGAGCACCACGTCGGTGGCGTCGATGACGTGCCAGGCCCGGGTGATGTCACCGGGCTTGGGGCTGTACGTGCGCACGAGGCTCACTTGTCCTGTCGTCGTCGGGCGGGGTGGCTGGTGGGACCGCCTCACCGAGGACGGGAGACGTGGGACGGTCCGACGAGGTCGGGGTCCCGGGCGCGCGTGCACCAGCCGGCGGCGTGCACCAGCAGACGACGATACCAGCGGGACCGGGGACCGTGCTCCCGCCCCTGTCACCGGGAGGCGGCGGGGTCCTCGATCTCGCGGAGCCGGCCGCTCGCGACGTCGTAGACGGTGCCCCGCACCTCGGTGCTGAGGAGGTACGGCGTCTCCCGGACCAGCCGCATCGACTCCCGGACGTCGGCGTCCACGTCGGTGAAGGTGCGCGCCACCCACGGGGGCCGGTGCCCGGTGGTCCGCTCCACCAGGTCGGCGACCTCCTGGTCGGTGGCCTTGTTGAGCCCGCAGTCGGTGTGGTGCACCAGCACGACCGCGCGGGTGCCCAGCACGTGCTGGGAGATGGTCAGCGAGCGCAGGGTGTCCTCGGTGACGACGCCGCCGGCGTTGCGGATGACGTGCGCGTCACCGATGGCCAGGCCGAGCATGCCGAACAGCGGCATCCGCGAGTCCATGCAGGCGACCACGGCGACCTTGCGCGCCGGCGCCACCGGGACGTCGCCGGGGAACTCCCCCAGCCAGGCCTCGTTCGCCGCCAGCATCCGGTCGATCTCGGTCACCTGCACCACCTCTGCTCCCGCCTCGTGTGTGGGCGAACGCTAGCGCGACGCCTCAGCGGCCGGCACCGCCACGCTCCCGGCACTCCTCGGCGAGGCGCGTGACCTCGCCGGGGTCGAGCGCCGGTCGCCCGCCGAGCCGGCCCACGGTCGACGCCGCCGCGGCTCCCGCCTGCCAGGCCGCCGTCCCGGGGTCGGCGCCGCGCAGCAGGGCGACGGTGAAGGCCGCGACCACGCTGTCGCCGGCGCCGGTGGGGTCGACCGGGTCCTGGCCGAGCAGCGGCACCAGCTCCTCGCGGACCCGGCCGCCGGGTTCGCGCCACACCGTGAGGTCGCCGTCCTCGCCGGCGGCGAGGCAGACCACCGTCGGCCCGGCCGAGCACAGCTGGCGGGCCGCGGCGCGCACGTCGCCCAGCCCGTCCAGCTCGCCGCCCACCCAGAGCGCGGCCTCGGCGAGGTCGGCGCGCAGGACCCGTACCTGGTCCAGCAGTGCCGCCCGCGTCTCGGCGTCCGGCGGGGCGCCGTCGGCGACGGTCAGCGCGTCCCGGGGAGCCCGTGCCAGCGCGGCGCGGACCGCGGCCCCCGGCTGCTGCAGCTGGAGCACCACGGCGGACGCCCGGGTGAACGACCGGGCCGCCGCCTCGACGTCGGCTGCGGTCAGCAGGGTCGCGTCCGGGACGTCCTCCAGCAGCCGCCGGGTGCCGCCGGCCTCCACCAGGTCGACCAGCAGGGCGGTCTGGGCGCCCTGGCGGCGGACCACGCCGGAGACCCACAGCCCGTCGCTGACCGCCTGGGCCAGGACCAGGTCGCCGGGTGGGTCGTCGCCGAGCACGCCGACCAGGGCGGTCGGCCAGCCCAGCTGCGCCATCGCGACGGCCTGGTTCGCCCCCTTCCCGCCGAGCAGTTCACGGCGGCGGCGGACGTCGGTGCTCCGGCCACCGCGCGGCAGCCGGTCGACCTCCAGCACCAGGTCGCGGCCCACCTGCCCGACGACGACCGCGGGACCCTCCGGAACGGGCACGCGTCCTCCTCCTCGGCTCCGGTCGTGCCGCGCCGCCCCCGGCCCGCCGCGCGGCGTCGGTCACCGTGCCAGCCTGCCCGCTCACGCTCCGTCGGGCGAGGATCGGCCGTGCACCACCCGACCACCGGGGTCCCGGCCCGCGCCGCCACCCGCTCCGGCGGCATCGGTGAGGATGGGGCCGTGCGCACGGTCGAGGAACACCAGGCAGCGGTCTCCGGGCTGCTCAGCCCCCTGCCGGTCGAGGAGGTCCCGCTCGCCGCGGCCGCCGGGCGGGTGCTCGCCCGCGATCTCCCCGCCCGGGTGTCGCTGCCCGGCTTCGACAACTCCGCCATGGACGGCTACGCCGCACGGCACGCCGAGGTGGGGACGGCCACCGCGGAGACCCCCGTCCAGCTGCCCGTCGCCGCCGACCTGCCGGCCGGGCGCACCGACGTGCCGCCCCTGCTGCCCGGCACGGTGCACCGCATCATGACCGGCGCCCCGGTCCCGGACGGCGCGGACGTGATCGTCCCGGTCGAGCGCACCGACGCCGGCACCGACGTCGTGACCATCACCTCCGCCCCCTCCGCCGGCACCCACCTCCGGCACGCCGGTGAGGACATCCAGGCCGGCGACCTGGCCATGCCCGCCGGCACCGCGCTCGGCGCGGCCCAGCTGGGGCTCGCGGCCGCGGTCGGGTACGACACCGTGCCGGTGCGGCGCCGACCCCGGGTGCTGGTGCTCTCCACCGGCAGCGAGCTGGTGGAACCGGGTCTCCCCCTGCAGCCGGGCCAGATCTACGAGTCCAACTCGGTGCTGCTCGCCGCCGCCGTCACCGAGGCCGGTGGCGAGGCCCGCACGCTGCACTTCGTGCCCGACGACATCGAGCAGTTCCTCACCACCGTCCGCGCCGAGCTGCCGGACGCCGACCTGCTGGTGACCAGCGGCGGGGTCAGCGCCGGCGCCTACGAGGTGGTCAAGGACGCCTTCGCCGGGCTCGGCACGGTCGAGTTCGGCAAGGTCGCCATGCAGCCCGGCGGCCCGCAGGGCGCCGGCACCGTCGACGGCGTCCCGGTGATCACGCTGCCCGGCAACCCGGTGAGCTCCTTCGTCTCCTTCGAGGTGTTCGTCCGGCCGGCCCTGCGCCGCGCCCTCGGCCACGCCTCCCCCGAGCGGCTGCGCACCACCGCCCGGCTCACCGCCCCGCTGCGCTCGCCGGCCGGCCGCCGGCAGTTCCTGCGCGGGCGGTTCGACGGGGAGGTCGTCGACCAGGTCGGCGGGCCCGGTTCGCACCTGGTCGCCCACCTCGCCCGCGCCAACTGCCTCGTCGTCGTCCCCGAGGACGTCACCGACCTGCCCGAGGGCGCCCAGGTCACCGTCGTCCTGATCGAAGGAGCCCTCCAGTGACCACCTCCCCCGACGGCCCGCGGCTCACCCACGTCGACGAGTCCGGCGCCGCCCGGATGGTCGACGTCACCGCCAAGCAGGTCACCGCCCGGGTCGCCACCGCCGCCGGCCGGGTGCTGGTCAGCCCCGAGGTGGTCGCCCTGCTGCGCGGCACGGGCGTGCCCAAGGGCGACGCCATCGCGGTGGCCCGGATCGCCGGGATCGCCGGCGCGAAGCGCACCCCCGACCTGATCCCGCTGTGCCACCCGATCGCCCTGCACGGCGTGACGGTCGACCTCGACGTCGCCGACGACGCCGTGGAGATCACCGCCACCGCCCGCACCGCCGACCGCACCGGCGTGGAGATGGAGGCGCTCACCTCCGTCGCGGTGGCCGGGCTCACCGTCATTGACATGGTCAAGGCCGTCGACCCGCGCGCCTGCATCACCGACGTCCGGTTGCTCGCCAAGTCCGGCGGCAAGAAGGGCGACTGGACCCGATGAGCGCCGACCTGCCGGCCGACGCCCGGGCCGTCGTGCTCACCGCCTCCAACCGCGCCTCGGCCGGGGTCTACCCCGACCGCTCCGGTCAGGCGCTCGCCGAGGGGCTGCGCGCGCTCGGGTTCACCGTGGAGGGCCCCCACGTCCGCCCGGACGACGTCGCGGCGCTCACCGAGGTGCTGCGGGAGGCCGTGGCCGGCGGGGCCGACGTCGTGCTGACCACCGGCGGCACCGGGCTCTCCCCCACCGACGTCACGCCGGAGGCCACCCGCACGGTGCTGGAACGCGAGGCCCCCGGCATCGCCGAGGCGGTGCGCCGGTACGGGGAGGGGGAGGTGCCCACCTCGGTGCTGTCCCGCGGCATCGCCGGCACCGCCGGACGCACCCTGATCGTCAACCTGCCCGGGTCCACCGGCGGCGTCCGCGACGGCCTCGCCGTGCTCGGCCCCCTGCTGCCGCACGTGGTCAGCCAGCTGCGGGGCGGCGACCACGTCTGACGTCGCGCCACCGCGCTCCACCGCGGCCGGGAGGCGTCCCGGCCCGCGTCGAGCCGGTGCCCGCGATCGCAGCGGCGAGCCTGCGGCCCGCGCTGCGCTCCCGGACGAGGATCCGTACCCGCTGTCTAGTCCGGCAGGACCAGGCGCTCGGGGTGGGTGTAGACGTTGCAGCCGTCGCCGCGGAGGAAGCCGATCAGGGTGATGCCCACCTCCTGGGCGAGCTCGACCGCCAGCGAGCTGGGCGCCGACACCGCGGCCAGCACCGGCACCGCGGCCATCGCCGCCTTCTGGGTGAGCTCGAAGGACGACCGGCCGCTGACCATCAGCACGTGCCCGGCCAGCGGCACCCGGCCCTCCCGCACCGCGTCGCCGACCACCTTGTCCACCGCGTTGTGCCGGCCGACGTCCTCCCGCAGCGCCACCAGCTCGCCGCCGGCGGAGAACAGGCCGGCGGCGTGCAGCCCGCCGGTCTTGTCGAACACCTGCTGGGCGGCGCGCAGCCGGTCGGGCAGCGCCAGCAGCGTTTCCAGCGTCAGCCGGGTGTCGTCGGCGGCGACGTCGTAGGCGGTCTTCGTGCGGATGGCGTCGATGCTGGCCTTGCCGCAGACCCCGCAGGAGCTGGTCGTGTAGAAGTTCCGGTCCAGTGCGGTGTCCGGGGCCTGCACCCCGGGTGCCAGGTCCACGTCCACGACGTTGTAGGTGTTGCGGCCCTCGTCGTCGACGGAGTTGCAGTACCGCAGCCCCGCGATGTCCGCCGCCGAGGCGATGACGCCCTCGGTGGTCAGGAAGCCGTGCACCAGGTCGAAGTCGTCGCCCGGGGTCCGCATGGTCACCGCCAGCGGCTCGCCGGCCAGCCGGATCTCCAGGGGCTCCTCGGAGGCGACCGTGTCGGGCCGTCGGGTGTGCACGGCGCCGCGGATGCGCAGCACCGGGGTGCGGCTGGTGACTCGTCCCACGCGGGTGACGGTACTCACCCGCCGCGCCCTACCGTTCCGGCCATGACCTCGCTCCCGCGCTTCGCAGCCGTCGTGCTGGCCGGCGGCCGGGCCGCGCGGCTCGGCGGGCAGCCCAAGCCGCAGCTGGACGTCGGGGGCCGGACGATGCTCGCCGCCGTCGTGGAGGCCGTCCGGGACGCCGATCCGGTCGTCGTCGTCGGGCCACCGCAGCCCGTCCCCGAGGGGACCGTGCTCGTCCGGGAGGTGCCGCCGGGGGGTGGGCCGGTCCCGGCGCTCGCCACCGGGCTCACCGCGGTCGGCGATGCCGAGGTGGTCGCCGTCCTCGCCGCCGACCTGCCCTTCCTCACCCGGGAGCTGGTGACCGACCTGCGCCGGCGCCTGGTCGACGACGGTGTGCTGGTCGTCGACGACACCGGTCGCGACCAGCTCCTCCTGGGCGTCTGGCGGACCGCGGCGCTGCGGGCCGCCGTCCGCGACCCCCGCCCGCACACCCCGCTGCGGGCCGTCCTCGCCGGGCTCACCGTCGGCCGCCACCGGCCGGACGCGCGACCCGGCCGGCCGGCGCCATGGACCGACTGCGACACCCCCGCCGACCTGGCCCGCGCCCGGGCGGTGCCCGGCCGCGAGTGAGCGGTTCCCCACGCCCGGCGCCTGCGTGCGGACCACACGTGGCGGGTAGGCCCTCGCCATGCGCGTCGTCACAGCAGGAGCCCACGGGAAGATCGCCCGCCGCCTCGGCCGGTTGCTGAGCCAACGGGGGGACACCGCCGTCGGCATCGTCCGCAATCCCGACCACCAGGCCGACCTGGAGTCCGACGGCGTCCAGCCGGTGGTGCTGGACCTGGAGCAGGCCTCGGTGGAGGAGCTCGCCGAGATCGTCTCCGGCGCCGACGCCGTGGTCTTCGCCGCCGGTGGAGGCCCGGACAGCGGCATCGCACGCAAGGACTCGGTCGACCGCGGCGCCGCCGTGCTGCTGGCCGAGGCCGCGGTCGCGGCCGGCGTCCGCCCCTACCTCCTGGTCTCCTCCATCGGGGTCGAGACGGTGGCCGGTGACGCCGTCCCCGAGGACATGGACGAGGTCTTCGTCGCCTACCTGCGGGCCAAGCTGGCCGCCGAGGAGCACGTGCTCTCCCGCGAGGGCCTGTCCCCCATGGTGATCCGGCCGGGCAGCCTGACCGACGACCCGGGCACCGGACGGGTCCGGCTCGAGCACACCACCGACCGCGGCGAGGTGCCCCGCGACGACGTCGCCGCCGTGCTGCTGGCCCTGCTCGACGACCCGAAGGACGGCGCCGTCGTCGAACTGCTCTCCGGTGACACCCCGGTCGCCGAGGCCGTCGCCGCCCTCCCCTGACCACCGGACGCCGACCTCGCGGTCCCGGCCCTGCGGTGGAGCCGGCGGCTGGTCAGCTGCGCTTCGCCCGGGTGACCACTGCCCGGGCCGCGAGGCCGGCGTCGTCGGGGTAGTCGACCCGCAGCAGCGTCAGTCCCCCGGCCGGCGCGACCGGCACGTCGTTGGCCCGCTCCGTGCGGGCGAGCAGGGACGACGGCCACTCCGGCGGCCGGCGCCCCTCCCCCACGGCGCCCAGGGCCCCGACCAGGCTGCGGACCATCGAGTGGCAGAAGGCGTCGGCCGAGGCCCGGATCTCCACCAGGTCGCCGTCCCGCTCGACGTCCAGGGCGAGCAGGGTCCGGATCGTCGTCGCACCCTCGCGCCGGCGGCAGAAGGCGGCGAAGTCCTGCTGCCCGAGCAGCAGCCGCGCCGCGGTCTGCATCGCACCGACGTCCAGGCGGCGCGGCCACCCGACCGTGTCGGCCCGGCGCAGCGGCGGCGGGCCGGCGTCGGCATCGGTGAGCCGGTACGCGTAGTGCCGGGCCAGCGCGGAGAACCGCGCGTCGAAGTCGGGCGTGACCTCCGCGGCCGAGGTGACGGCGATGTCCGGCGACAGCACCCCCCGCAGCCGGCGCAGCAGCCGGTCCTGGTGCGCGGCGAAGAGGTCCCTGGGGAGGTCGGCGTGTGCGACCTGCCCGGTGGCGTGCACGCCGGCGTCCGTGCGGCCCGCCACCGTCAGGTCCACGTCCACCCGCAGCACCGTCGCCAGGGCCAGTTCGAGTTCGCCCTGGACGGTGCGCAGACCGGGCTGACGTGCCCAGCCGTGCAGCGCCGACCCGTCGTAGGAGATCCCCAGCCGGACGCGGACGAGCCCGCCACCGGGATCGGTGGCGGGCTCGTCAGCGTGCACGTCGTGCATGAGGTGGACCGTCGGGGACGGTCTCAGCTCACTTCGGGTCGGTGGCCGGCTCGCCGCCGGGCGCCTGGGCACCCGCGGTCGCCGCGTCACTGATCTCCGCGGCCTCGACCTCGGCAGCGGCCGCAGCGGCCACGTCCGGGCTCAGCGTCGGGTCGTCGACGACGGCCAGGTTCTCCGACGTCGGCTCCGGGCTGACGTCGCCGTCGTCCTGACGCTCGCCGTCGGGCACGAAGACGTCGGTGACGACCTCTTCCGCCTCGGCGGACTGGTCGGTGTCGGTGGCGTCCGCGGTGACCTCACCGGCGGCGGCGGAGGAACCCGCGCCGGCGGCGAACCGGGTGCCACGGGCGCGCTCGGCCTCGCCGACGGCCTGCTGCGCCACGGTCTGGCCCTCGACCAGCTCGATGATCGCCATCGGAGCGTTGTCGCCCTTGCGGGGACCGACCTTCACGATGCGCGTGTAGCCACCGGGCCGGTCGGCGAAGCGCGGGCCGATCTCGGCGAACAGGTGGTGGACGACGTCCTTGTCCCGGATGGTCGTCATGACCTGGCGACGGGCGTGCAGGTCCCCGCGCTTGGCGAAGGTGACCAGCTTCTCGGCCAGCGGACGGAGCCGCTTGGCCTTGGTCTCGGTGGTCGTGATCCGTCCGTGCTCGAACAGCGAGGTGGCCAGGTTGGCCAGCATCAGCCGCTCGTGCGCGGGGGACCCGCCGAGACGGGGGCCCTTGGTGGGGGTGGGCATGTCGGTCCTTCCTCAGGCCGCCGGGGGGTCCCTGCGAGCCGCGCGTTCACTGATGGGTGGTGCTCCGGTGCCGGCGGTGCCGGACCCGGCGGGACCCTGCCGCCCCGGGGGGCGGCAGGGTCCGTCTGTCAGAGCTGCTCGGTCTCCTGGAAGCTGCCCTCGTCGTACTGGGCCGGGTCACCGAAGGCCGCGTCGCCCTGGTAGGCGTCGGTCTCGTAGCCCTCGTCGTAGCTCTCCACCGACGAGGGGACGAACCCAGGCGGGCTGTCCTTGAGCGCCAGGCCCATCGCGGCGAGCTTGAGCTTGACCTCGTCGATCGACTTCGCACCGAAGTTGCGGATGTCGAGCAGGTCGGCCTCGGAGCGGGTGACGAGCTCACCGACGGTGTGCACGCCCTCGCGCTTGAGGCAGTTGTAGGACCGGACGGTGAGGTCCATGTCCTCGATCGGCATCGAGAAGTTCGCGATGTCCGCGGCCTCGGCCGGGCTGGGCCCGACCTCGATGCCCTCGGCGTCGACGTTGAGCTCGCGCAGCAGGCCGAAGAGCTCGACCAGGGTCGAACCGGCGCTGGCGATGGCGTCGCGGGGCTCCATCGACGGCTTGGTCTCGACGTCGACCACGAGGCGGTCGAAGTCGGTGCGCTGCTCGACGCGGGTCGCCTCGACGGCGTAGGTCACCTTGAGCACCGGCGAGTAGATGGAGTCGACGGGGATGCGGCCGATCTCCTGGCCGGGCTGCTTGTTCTGGGTGGCCGGCACGTAGCCGCGACCGCGCTCGACGACCAGCTCGATCTCGAGCCGGCCCTTGGCGTTCAGGGTGGCGATGTGCAGGTCGGGGTTGTGCACCTCGACACCGGCCGGCGGGGCGATGTCGGCCGCCGTGACCTCACCGGGGCCCTGCTTGCGCAGGTACATGGTCACCGGCTCGTCGGAGTCGGAGCTGACCACGAGGCCCTTGAGGTTCAGGATGATCTCGGTGACGTCCTCCTTGACGCCCGGCACGGTGGTGAACTCGTGCAGGGTGCCCTCGATCCGGATGCTGGTGACAGCAGCGCCGGGGATCGAGGACAGCAGGGTGCGACGCAGCGAGTTGCCGAGGGTGTAGCCGAAACCCGGCTCGAGCGGCTCGATGACGAACCGCGAGCGCTGGGCGTCGATGGTCTCCTCGGCGAGGGTCGGACGCTGTGCGATGAGCATGGTGGTTCTCCTTCGTGTCCTCCGGCGACCGCCATATGACGCCGTGAGGGAGGTGGTGCCGGCGGGGCGGACATCGGTCCACCCGCTCCGCCGTCGTGCTGTGTGGTGCTGTCCCGCACCCTCACCCCCACCGCAGGGCGGTGGGGGTGAGGAGGTGGGTCACTTGGAGTAGAGCTCGACGATCAGCTGCTCCTGGACGGGGGTGTCGATCACCTGGCGCGCCGGGATGTTGTGGACCAACACCTTCAGCTGCGAGGAGATGACCTCCAGCCACGGCGGGACCGGCCGGGAGCCGGCCTTCGCCTGGGCGAGCTGGAACGGCACCATCTCGGCGGACTTCGCAGCCACCTCGAGGATGTCGTTGGCGCTCACCCGGTAGGACGGGATGTCGACCTTGCGGCCGTTGACCTTGATGTGACCGTGGCGCACCAGCTGGCGGGCCATGTCGCGGGACTCGGCGAAGCCGGCCCGGTAGACCACGTTGTCGAGGCGGGACTCGAGGATCTGCAGCAGGACCTCACCGGTCTTGCCCGACTTCTTGTTCGCCTCCTCGTAGTAACCGCGGAACTGCTTCTCCAGCACGCCGTAGATGCGGCGGGCCTTCTGCTTCTCGCGGAGCTGGAGCAGGTACTCGCTGTCCTTGCTGCGACCGCGGCCGTGCTCGCCCGGCGGGTACGGCCGGATCTCGATCGGGCACTTCGCGGACTCGCACTTGCTGCCCTTGAGGAACAGCTTCATCTTCTCGCGCCGGCACAGGCGGCAATCGGCTCCGGTGTAACGGGCCACGTGTATCTACCTCTTCGTCTCGTCAGTGACCGGTCAGACCCGGCGGCGCTTCTTGGGGCGGCAGCCGTTGTGCGGCTGCGGCGTCACGTCCTGGATCTGCCCGACCTCGAGGCCGGTGGCCTGCAGGGAGCGGATCGCGGTCTCCCGACCGGAGCCCGGGCCCTTCACGAAGACGTCGACCTTGCGCATGCCGTGCTCCTGCGCCTTGCGGGCAGCGTTCTCCGCAGCCATCTGCGCCGCGAACGGCGTGGACTTGCGGGAGCCCTTGAACCCGACGTGGCCGGCCGAGGCCCAGCTGATCACGTTGCCCGTGGGGTCGGTGATCGACACGATCGTGTTGTTGAAGGTGCTCTTGATGTGCGCCGCGCCGTGGGCGACGTTCTTCTTCTCCTTGCGGCGCACCTTCTTGGTGCCAGCTGCCGCGCGAGCCCTGGGAGGCATCTCTCTCCGGTCTGAGTCTGTGTTCGTGGCCTGGTCGCCCACCCGGTCCTAGCCGAGGGGGCGGTCGTGCTCAGGCGCACCGCCGGTCCGGCCCTACGGACCCGCGACGGTGCGCCGACGTGCTGGGATCAGCGGGCCTTCTTCTTGCCCGCGATGGTCTTGCGCGGGCCCTTGCTCGAGCGCGCGTTCGTCTTGGTGCGCTGCCCGTGCACCGGCAGGCCGCGGCGGTGCCGCAGACCCTGGTAGCAGCCGATCTCCACCTTGCGGCGGATGTCGGCGGCCACCTCGCGGCGCAGGTCACCCTCGACGCGGAAGTGCTCGTCGATGTAGTCGCGCAGCTTGAGCAGGTCCTCGTCGGTCAGGTCCTTGGCCCGCAGGTCCGGGCTGACGCCCGTCGCGGCCAGGGTCGCCTTGGCCGAGGTCGGCCCGATCCCGTAGATGTAGGTGAGCGCGATCTCCATCCGCTTCTCGCGGGGAAGGTCGACGCCAGCAAGTCGTGCCATTGTCAGGTACTCCCTCAGCCCTGGCGCTGCTTGTGCCGGGCGTTCTCGCAGATGACCATGACCCGGCCGTGCCGGCGGATCACCTTGCACTTGTCACAGATCTTCTTCACCGACGGCTGGACCTTCACCGGTGCCGCCCTCATTCCTGTAGATCGTGCGCCGACCCCCGGACCCACGTGGGGACCCGGACCGGCAGCGGGTTACTTGTAGCGGTAGACGATGCGGCCGCGGGTCAGGTCGTAGGGCGAGAGCTCCACGACCACGCGGTCCTCGGGCAGGATCCGGATGTAGTGCTGCCGCATCTTGCCGCTGATGTGGGCGAGCACCCGGTGCCCGTTCTGCAGTTCGACCCGGAACATCGCGTTGGGCAGCGGCTCGACGACACGACCCTCGACCTCGATGGCCCCGTCCTTCTTAGCCACGCCTACACGGCCTCCTCGTTCGATCGGGACTGCATGCGCCCATGCCGGAGTGACAGGGCGGTCGTGCGGGATTCCTTGCTGGCTGCACCCGACCAGGTCGGGTGCGGTGGTGCGGGCGTCCTCACTGAGGGCGTCCGGCGGCGTACGGCCACAGCACGACGACGGACGGCGCGAACGCCATCGGCCACTGTACTCCCAGCAGCTGCGACACTCCAACCCGGGGCGAGGTGACAGAGCCCTCCCGCCGGTCCGTCCCGCACCCGACGGCAACGGGCCAGGGACCCGCTCCGCCGGGAGGCCGCCCCCGCTACTGGCGGGCGGTGACCCCGAAGGGCGCCAGTCCGGCCGCGCCGCCGTCCTCCGCCGTGAGGACCCACGGGCCCTCGGGCGTGATGGCGACGCTGTGCTCGAAGTGCGCGGCGCGCGAGCCGTCCTTGGTGACGACCGTCCAGCCGTCCTCGAGCTCCACGGTGGCCGGGTCGCCCACGGTGACCATCGGCTCGATGGCCAGTGCGAGCCCCGGGACCAGCTTCGGGCCGCGGCCCGGGCGCCCGTAGTTGAGCACGTGCGGGTCCTGGTGCATCTCGGTGCCGATGCCGTGACCGCCGTAGTGGTCGACGATCCCGTAGCGGTGCTCGTGCGCGGTGATCGACTCCTCCACCGCGTGGCTGATGTCGGTGAGCCGGCCACCGGCGACGGCCTTCGCCAGCCCGGCCCACATCGACCGCTCGGTGACCTCCAGCAGGGCGGCGTCCTCCGCCGACGGCGCCCCCACCGGCACGGTGATCGCCGAGTCGCTGTGCCAGCCCTGCAGGATCGCCCCGCAGTCGATCGAGATGTTGTCGCCCTCGGCCAACGTGCGGTCCGGGTTCGGGATCCCGTGCACGACCTCGTCGTTGATCGAGGCGCAGATGGTGCCGGTGAACCCGTGGTAGCCCAGGAAGTTCGGGACCGCCCCCGCCGACCGGATGTGGTCCTCGGCGATGGCGTCGAGCTCACCGGTGGTGACCCCCGGCCGCACCGCCGCCCGGACCGCCTTGAGCGCGCCTGCGGTGACGAGCCCGGAGGCGCGCATCAGCTCGATCTCGTGCGCCGTCTTGATCTGGATCATGCGTCCACTCCACTTCGCCAGCAGCGGCAGCCGGGCGAGGAGCGCAGACCCGCGGTCACCGTGCACCGCAGCCCCGCCGTCTCAGACCCCGGTCGGGCCGTTGGCCGGGTCGTCGCCCGGCTCGTCGTCCAGTACGTGCTCCGCGCCGAGCGCCTCGAGCGCCCGGCGGGTGACCTCGTCGATCTCACCGATGGCGTCGATCTGGCTCAGCAGCCCGGCCTCGGCGTAGAAGCCCGACAGCGGGGCCGTCTGCTCCCGGTAGACCTCCAGCCGGTGGCGGACCGTCTCGGGCTTGTCGTCGTCGCGCTGCACCCACACACCGTCGACCAGCATCCGGCGACCGGAGAGCCGGCGCACCAGCTCCTCCTCGTCGACGACCAGTTCGAGGCACCGGTCGAGCGCATGGCCCATCTCGGCGAGCGAGTCGCGCAGCTGCTCCGCCTGGGCGATGGTGCGCGGGAAACCGTCGAGCAGGAACCCGACCTTCGCGTCCGGTTCGGCCAGCCGGTCGGAGACCATCGCGACGGTGATCTCGTCAGGCACCAGGTCGCCGGCGTCCATGTAGACCTTCGCCTGCTGACCGAGCTCGGTCTCGCCGCTGACGTTGGCCCGGAAGATCTCACCCGTGGAGATGGCGGGGACGCCCAGCCGCGCGGCGATCACCTGCGCCTGCGTTCCCTTGCCGGCGCCGGGAGGGCCGAGCAGCACGACGCGCATCAGCGGAGGAACCCTTCGTAGCTGCGCTGGTTGAGCTGCGTCTCGATCTGCTTCACCGTCTCCAAGCCCACTCCCACCATGATCAGCACCGCGGTCCCGCCGAACGGGAAGTTCTGGTTCTGCCCCTCTTGGGTGATCGAGAGGAACAGGTTGGGCAGCACTGCCACCAGCCCGAGGTAGATGGACCCCGGCAGGGTGATCCGCGACAGCACGTACTGCAGGTACTCCGCCGTGGGCCGGCCCGGTCGGATGCCCGGGATGAAGCCGCCGTAGCGCTTCATGTCGTCGGCCCGCTCTTCGGGGTTGAACGTGATCGACACGTAGAAGTACGTGAAGAAGATGATGAGCCCGAAGTAGATGGCGATGTGCACCGGGCTGCTCTGGTTGATCACGTAGTTCTCGAAGAACCGGCGGACCGGGCCGCTCGAGTCGCTCTGCAGCTGGCTGAGCAGCTGCGGCAGGTACAGCAGCGAGGAGGCGAAGATGACCGGGATGACGCCGGCCTGGTTCACCTTCAGCGGCAGGTAGGTCGACGTGCCGCCGTACATCCGGCGGCCGACCATCCGCTTGGCGTACTGCACCGGGATGCGGCGCTGCGCCTGCTCGACGTAGACGACCGAGGCGATGACCACCAGGGCGAAGAGGCAGACCACGGCGAAGATGAACGCCCCGCGGGTCTGCAGGATGGCGCCGCCCTCGGCGGGGATCCGGGCCGCGATCGAGGTGAAGATCAGCACGGACATGCCGTTGCCGATCCCCTTCTCGGTGAGGAGCTCGCCCAGCCACATGATGACGGCCGTGCCGGCGGTCAGCGTGATGACGAGGACGACCGTCGTCCAGACGGAGTCCGACGGGATGATGTCCTGCGGACAGTTCGGGAACAGCTGGCCGCTGCGGGCGAGGGCGATGATCCCGGTGCTCTGCAGGACGGCGAGGGCGATCGTCAGGTACCGGGTGTACTGGGTCAGTTTCGCCTGACCCGACTGCCCTTCCTTCTTCAGCTGCTCGAACCGTGGGATGACCACGACCAGCAGCTGGACGATGATGCTCGCGGTGATGTACGGCATGATGCCGAGCGCGAAGACGGAGAGCCGCAACAGCGCCCCACCGGAGAACAGGTTGACCAGCGAGTAGACGTCGCGCTGGTCGGAGGCCGCAGCCAGGTCCAGACAGCTGTTGATCGCCTCGGTCGAGACCCCTGGCCCGGGGATGCTGGCGCCGAGCCGGTAGACGGCGATCACCGCCAGGGAGAACAGCAGCTTGCGCCGGAGATCTGGCGTCCGGAACGCCGCGGCGAACGCCTGCAGCACGTGCCCTCCCCGAGTAGGTCGTATGAGGCTATCAACGTCAGGCCGCCGCCCGGTCGGCCCGCCCACCCGGAGGGGTGGTGCAGACCGTGCGGACGACGGTCAGGTGGCGCTCCGGCCGGCGGCCGGACAGAGAAAAGCCCCCCTGGGCTCCCCCGCCGCGAAGTGAGTTCGCGACGGGGGGACAGGGGGGTCCTTCGTCAGATCTGGGTGGTGCTGCCCCCGGCAGCGCCGATCTTCTCCTCCGCGGACTTGGAGAACGCGTGCGCCTGCACGTCGACCTTCACGCCGCCGAGCTCGCCCGTGCCGAGGACCTTGACCGGCTGACCGCGACGGACGGCGCCGGCGTCGGCCAGCGTGTCCGGGCTGATCGTGCCGCCCTGCGGGAACAGGGAGGCGATCCGGTCCAGGTTCACGACCTGGAAGACGACCTTGTTGTTGTTCTTGAAGCCGGAGAGCTTCGGCAGCCGCATGAAGAGGGGGGTCTGACCACCCTCGAAGCGGGCAGAGACCTGCACGCGCGCGCCGGAGCCCTTGGTGCCGCGACCGGCCGTCTTGCCCTTGGAGCCCTCACCACGACCCACGCGGGTCTTCTTGGTGTGGGCGCCCGGAGCCGGACGCAGGTGGTGGACCTTGAGAGTCATGTCAGTATTCCTTCTCGCCCGACGCTCAGACGATCTCTTCGACGGCGACCAGGTGCGGCACCGTCGCGACCATCCCGCGGATCTCGGGACGGTCCTCCTGGACGACCGAGTCGTTGATCCGCTTCAGCCCGAGCGAACGCAGCGTCTGGCGCTGGTTCGGCTTGGTGCCGATGGCCGACTTGACCTGGGTGACCTTCAGCTGAGCCATCTCAGACCCCCTGACCGGCCCGCGCACGCAGCATGGCGGCGGGGGCGACGTCCTCGAGAGGCAGGCCGCGGCGGGCCGCGATCTCCTCGGGGCGGACGAGGTCCTTCAGCGCCTGCATGGTCGCGTGGACGATGTTGATCGGGTTCGAGGACCCGAGGCTCTTGGACAGGATGTCGTGGATCCCGGCGCACTCGAGCACGGCACGCACCGGGCCACCGGCGATCACACCGGTACCGGGGCTGGCCGGCTTGAGCAGCACGACACCGGCAGCCGCCTCACCCTGCACCGGGTGCGGGATGGTGTTGGCGATGCGGGGCACCTTGTAGAAGTGCTTCTTGGCCTCCTCGACGCCCTTGGCGATCGCCGCGGGCACCTCCTTGGCCTTGCCGTAGCCGACACCCACGGTGCCGTTGCCGTCGCCCACGATCACCAGCGCGGTGAAGCTGAAGCGCCGACCGCCCTTGACGACCTTGGACACGCGGTTGATGGCCACCACGCGCTCGATGAACTGGCTCTTCTCGGCGGTACCGCCACCGGGGCCGCGGCCGCCGTCGCGGCGGTCACGGCGGTCGTTGCCGCCGCCGGCACCGCCGGGGCCACCCGTCCCGCCGGCGCCACCGCCGCGTCGCTGTGGTCCTGGCATCAGACGTCCCTCTCGATCTGCTCAGTGATGGTGCTCATCAGAAGTCCAGCCCGCCTTCGCGGGCGCCGTCCGCCAGGGCGGCGATGCGCCCGGCGTACCGGTTGCCGCCCCGGTCGAAGACGACGGCGGCGATGCCGGCGGCCTTGGCGCGCTCAGCGACCAGGGCCCCGACCTGCCGGGCGAGGGCGGACTTGTCGCCCTCGGCGCCCTTCAGGCTGGCGTCCATGGTCGACGCACTGGCCAGGGTACGGCCCACCGTGTCGTCGATGACCTGGACGTGGATGTGCCTGGAGCTGCGCTTGACCACCAGACGGGGGCGCTCCGGCGTACCGCCGACGCGCTTGCGCAGCCGGTTGTGCCGGCGCAGCCGCGAGACGCGGCGCGCGGTGCTGACGTCGGTGCCGACGGGCTTGTGCACCCGGACACCCTTCTCGGTCTTGGCTGCCTGTGCCATCACTTGCCCGTCTTCCCGACCTTGCGCTTGACGACCTCGCCCTGGTACCGCACGCCCTTGCCCTTGTACGGGTCGGGCTTGCGGATCTTGCGGATCTTGGCGGAGACCTCGCCGACCTGCTGCTTGTCGATGCCGCTCACCCGCAGGCGGGTGGGGGCCTCGACGGTGAAGGCGATCCCCTCGGGGGCCTTCACGAGCACCGGGTGGCTGAAGCCGAGGGCGAACTCGAGGTCGCTCCCCCGGGCCTGCACGCGGTAGCCGACGCCGACGATCTCCAGGGTCTTCTCGAACCCCTGGGTGACGCCGGTGATCATGTTGGCGATGAGGGAGCGGGACAGGCCGTGCAGGGCACGGCTCTCGCGCTCGTCGTTGGGACGCTGCACCAGCAGCACCCCGTCCTCACCGCGCTCGACGGTGATGGGAGCTGCCACCGTGTGGCTGAGCTTCCCCTTCGGGCCTGAGACGTTGACCGTTCGCCCGTCGATGGCGACGTCAACCCCGCTCGGCACCGGAATCGGGAGTCGTCCGATCCGTGACATGTCTGCTCGCTCCTCTTACCAGACGTAGGCGAGGACTTCCCCACCCACGCCCTTCTTGTTCGCCTGCTTGTCGGTCAGCAGCCCGGTGGAGGTGGAGATGATCGCCACCCCGAGGCCGCCCAGGACCTTGGGCAGGGCAGTCGACTTCGCGTAGACACGCAGGCCGGGCTTGGACACCCGACGGACACCGGCGATGCTGCGCTCGCGGTTCGGACCGTACTTGAGGGAGACCACGAGCTCCTTGCGGACGTGGCCGTCGACCTCGACGTCGTTCACGGTCCAGCCGCCGATGTAGCCCTCCTGCTGGAGGATCTCGGCGACCTTCGTCTTGAGCTTCGACGACGGCATGGCCGCGGCGTCGTGGTACGCCTGGTTGGCGTTGCGGATCCGCGTGAGCATGTCCGCGATCGGGTCGGTCATCGTCATGGGTGCGTCGTGCCTCTCTCGCCGCGGTTCCGCACGCTGTCGTGCGCGGGCCTCTCGGCGACGTGGGTGGTGCCCCGGGTCGAACCCGGGAGCGGGTGGCCCGCCCCGTGCGGGGCGGGCCGTACTGCGTCTGTTACCAGCTCGACTTGGTCACGCCGGGCAGCTCGCCCGCGTGCGCCATCTCCCGCAGGCAGATCCGGCACAGGCCGAACTTGCGGAAGACCGCGTGCGGCCGGCCGCAACGCTGGCAGCGGGTGTAGCCGCGGACGGCGAACTTCGGCGTGCGAGCCGCCTTGTTGACAAGGGCCTTCTTGGCCATCTCTTGGTCTCCTACCTTCTACGCAGACCGCGTCAGCGGGTGGCGTTCACGACGGTCTGGCCGGCGAAGGGGAACCCGAGGAGCGTCAGCAGCTCCCGGCCCTCCTCGTCGGTCGTGGCGGTGGTCACCAGGGTGATGTCCATGCCGCGGGGCCGGTCGATCTTGTCGACGTCGATCTCGCGGAACATCGACTGCTCGGTCAGACCGAACGTGTAGTTGCCGTGGCCGTCGAACTGCTTGGGGTTCAGGCCACGGAAGTCGCGGATGCGGGGCAGGGCCAGCGACAGCAGCCGGTCCAGGAACTCCCACATGCGGTCGCCGCGGAGGGTGACCTTCGCGCCGATCGGCATGCCCTCGCGCAGCTTGAACTGCGCGATCGACTTGCGGGCCCGCACGACGGCGGGCTTCTGGCCGGTGATGGCGGTGAGGTCGCGGACCGCGCCGTCCATCAGCTTGGCGTCGCGGGTGGCCTCGCCGACGCCCATGTTGACCACGATCTTGACCAGACCGGGGATCTGCATGACGTTCGGGTAGCCGAACTCGGACTGCAGGGCCGGCGCGATCTCCTCGCGGTACCGGGCCAGCATGCGGGGCAGCTCACGGGTGGGTGCGCTCATGGTGATCAGAGGTCCTTACCGGTGCGCCGCGAGACCCGGATGTTGCGGCCTTCCTCGTCCTTGCGGTAACCGACCCGGGTCGGCTTGTCCTCGGAGTCGATCACCATCACGTTGCTCACGTGGATGGCGGCCTCCTGCGTGACGATCCCGCCCTGCTGGGCACCGCGCTGGCTGGTGCTGATCCGGGTGTGCTTCTTCACCCGGCCGATGCCCTCCACCAGGACCTTCTGGGTCCGGGGGAACGCCGCGATGACGCGGCCCTTGGCACCCTTGTCCTTGCCGGCCAGGACGACGACCGAGTCGCCCTTCTTGACCTTCATCGACGGGGTCTTCCCGCTCGTCGGCTGAGCCATGATCACAACACCTCCGGAGCGAGCGAGATGATCCGCATGAAGCGCTTGTCGCGCAGCTCCCGGCCCACCGGGCCGAAGATGCGCGTGCCGCGCGGGTCGCCGCTGTCGCGGATGATGACCGCGGCGTTCTCGTCGAAGCGGATGTAGGAGCCGTCCGGACGGCGACGCTCCTTGACCGTGCGGACGATGACGGCCTTGACCACATCGCCCTTCTTGACGCCGGCGCCGGGCAGCGCGTCCTTGACGGTGGCGACGATGACGTCACCGATGCCCGCGTAGCGGCGCCCCGACCCGCCGAGCACCCGGATGCACAAGATCTCCTTGGCCCCGGTGTTGTCGGCGACCCTGAGCCGCGACTCCTGCTGGATCACTTCCTGCTCCTGAATCTGAGTGGCGACAGCCGGACCGGATCGGTGAACCGGCTGTCCGGCACCCACGTGCGGACGCACCGGCAGCGTGGGCCGCCGGTGCGTCCGTGCACGGGTACCGGGATGCGGCGCGCACCGAAGAGCGCGCCAGTCGTCCAGGGTACTCCCTGCTCACCGACCCCGAGAGGCCGGTCGACTTCTTACTTGGCCTTCTCGACGACCGTGACCAGGCGCCACCGCTTGGTGGCAGAGGTCGGGCGCGTCTCCATGATCTGCACCCGGTCGCCGATGCCGGCGCTGTTCTGCTCGTCGTGCGCCTTCAGCTTGCTGGTGCGACGCAGAACCTTGCCGTACAGCCCGTGCTTCACGCGGTCCTCGACCTCGACGACGATGGTCTTGTCCATCTTGTCGCTGACGACCAGGCCCTCACGGACCTTGCGGTAGCCACGCCCGGCCAGGCCGGGCCCGGTCGAGGTCTCGGTGGTGTTGGTGACCTCGCTCATGCGACACCCTCGTTCGGGGCGACCGAGAGACCCAGCTCGCGCTCGCGCATGATCGTGTAGATCCGGGCGATGTCGCGGCGGACGGTCTGCAGTCGCCGGTTGTTGTCCAGCTGGCCGGTGGCCACCTGGAACCGCAGGTTGAACAGCTCTTCGCGCGACTCGCGCAGCCGGGTGGCCAGCTCGTCGGCGGACAGCTCGCGCAGCTCAGGCGCAGTGAGGCCGGCGGCCATCACACCTCTCCTTCGCGAGTGATGAAGCGGCACTTCATGGGGAGCTTGTGGATCGCGCGGCGCATGGCCTCGCGGGCCACCGGCTCGGCGACACCCGACAGCTCGAACATGATCCGGCCGGGCTTGACGTTCGCCACCCACCACTCGGGCGAGCCCTTGCCGGAACCCATGCGGGTCTCGGCCGGCTTCTTCGTCAGCGGGCGGTCGGGGTAGATCGAGATCCACACCTTGCCGCCACGCTTGATGTGACGCGTCATGGCGATACGCGCGGACTCGATCTGCCGGTTGGTCACGTACGCAGGCTCGAGGGCCTGGATCGCGAAGTCACCGAAGTTGATCGCCGTGCCGCCCTTGGCCCGCCCGGTGCGGTCCGGGTGGTGCTGCTTGCGGTGCTTGACCCGACGTGGGATGAGCACTGGTCAGCCCTCCGTGTTCTCGGCACCGGCGGCCTGCGCGGCCGCGGTGCCCTCAGCACCGGCGGCCTCGCCGATGCTCTGCGCGGGAGCAGCCTCGCCCGAGGCGACGGCGACGGCGCTGGTGGCGTCGGCGGGGACCTCGGCCGGCTGCTCGGTGGAGACCGGGGCGTCGGCCGCAGCGCGGCCGGCCTCGGTGCCCCCGGCAGTGGTGCCGGACGAGCCGGACCGCCGCTGGGGACGCTGGGCGCGCTCACGGCGCTGCTGACGCTGGGCGAGGGCCTCGAGGGCCTCCCGCTCGGCGCGCGAGCCGCTGGCGTCGCCCTTGTAGATCCAGACCTTCACGCCGATGCGGCCGAAGGTCGTGCGGGCCTCGTAGATGCCGTAGTCGATGTTCGCCCGCAGGGTGTGCAGCGGCACGCGACCCTCGCGGTAGAACTCCGAACGGCTCATCTCCGTGCCGCCGAGGCGACCCGAGCACTGCACCCGGATCCCCTTGACCTGCGGGCTCCGCTGCGCGGACTGCATCGCCTTGCGCATGGCCCGACGGAAGCTGACCCGGCTGGACAGCTGCTCGGCGACCCCCTGGGCCACCAGCTGCGCGTCGGACTCGGGGTTCTTCACCTCGAGGATGTTCAGCTGCACCTGCTTGCCGGTGAGCTTCTCCAGCTCACCGCGGATGCGGTCGGCCTCCGCGCCACGACGACCGATGACGATGCCCGGCCGGGCGGTGTGGATGTCCACTCGGACCCGGTCACGGGTGCGCTCGATCTCCACCTTCGAGATGCCGGCGCGCTCCATGCCCTTGCCCATGAGCTTCCGGATGGCCACGTCTTCCTTGACGTAGTCCTTGTACAGCTTGTCCGCGTACCACCGGGACTTGTAGTCGGTGGTGATGCCGAGCCGGAACCCGTGCGGGTTGACCTTCTGACCCACTAGCGGGTCCCTCCCCTCGTGTTGCTCTTCTGCTGCTGGGTGGCCGGGCCGGACTGCCCGGTCTCCCGACGTGCCTTGCGAGACCGCAGGGCCAGCTCAGCGCTGGAGCTGACCTCGGACACCTCGACGGTGATGTGGCTGGTCCGCTTGTTGATGCGGAACGCCCGCCCCTGTGCACGCGGACGGATCCGCTTGAGCGTGGGGCCCTCGTCGACGAACGCGGCGCTGACGACGAGCGCAGCCGGGTCGAGCTGCAGGTTGTGCTCGGCGTTGGCGACGGCGCTGGCGACGACCTTGGCCACCGGCTCGCTGGCGGTCTGCGGAGTGAAGCGCAGGAGTGCCAGGGCCTCGTCCGTGGGCAGGTAGCGGATCATGTCCACCACCCGTCGGGCCTTCATGGGGGTGACGCTGACGAACCGGGCCGTGGCCCGGGCGACCGGCGTCTCCTGTCCCAACTGGGAAGTCATCTGATGTCTTCTCTCTGCCTGGTCAGCCGCGCCGCGAGCGGCGGTCGTCCTTGACGTGCCCACGGAAGGTGCGCGTGGGCGCGAACTCGCCGAGCTTGTGCCCGACCATCGCCTCGGTGACGAACACCGGGACGTGCTTGCGGCCGTCGTGCACGGCGATCGTGTGCCCGAGCATGTCGGGGATGATCGTCGAACGCCGCGACCAGGTGCGGATGACGTTCTTGGTGCCCTTGTCGTTCTGAGCGTCCACCTTGGCGAGCAGGTGGTCGTCGACGAACGGGCCCTTCTTCAGGCTGCGTGGCATGTCTGTCGGACTCCTCTACCCGCTCAGCGCTTCTTGTTGGTGCGCCGGCGGCGCACGATCAGGGCATCACTGGCCTTGCGCTTGCGCGTCCGGCCCTCCGGCTTGCCCTTCGGGTTGACCGGGTGCCGGCCACCGGAGGTCTTGCCCTCACCACCACCGTGCGGGTGGTCGACCGGGTTCATGGCGACACCGCGGACGGTCGGGCGCTTGCCCTTCCACCGCATCCGGCCGGCCTTGCCCCAGTTGATGTTCGACTGCTCGGCGTTGCCGACCTCACCGATCGTGGCGCGGCACCGGACGTCGACGTTACGGATCTCGCCCGAGGGCATCCGCAGCTGGGCGAAGCGCCCCTCACGGGCGACCAGCTGGACGCTCGTGCCGGCCGACCGGGCGATCTTCGCCCCGCCACCGGGCCGCAGCTCGATCGCGTGCACGACCGTGCCGACCGGGATGTTGCGCAGCGGCAGGTTGTTGCCCGGCTTGATGTCGGCCGCCGGGCCACACTCCACCGTGTCGCCCTGCTTCAGCTTCGCCGGGGCGATGATGTAGCGCTTCTCCCCGTCGGCGAAGTGCAGCAGCGCGATCCGCGAGGTGCGGTTGGGGTCGTACTCGATGTGCGCGACCTTGGCCGGCACGCCGTCCTTGTCGGCCCGGCGGAAGTCGATGAGCCGGTAGGCACGCTTGTGCCCGCCGCCCTGGTGACGAGCCGTCACACGCCCGTGGACGTTGCGCCCGCCACGACCGTGCAGCGGTCGGACCAGCGACTTCTCGGGATGGTCGCGGGTGACCTCGGCGAAGTCGGCGACGGACGAGCCGCGGCGGCCCGGCGTCGTCGGCTTGTACTTACGGATGGCCATGGTTCCTCAGAGTCCCTGTCTGTTCTCTCTGGTCCGATCGATGGTCAACGGCGCTCAGGCGCCGGGTCCACCGAAGAGCTCGATGCGGTCACCGGGGGCAACGGAGACGATGGCGCGCTTGGTGTCCTTGCGCTTCCCCATCACAGCGCCCTTGGAGCGCTTCCTCTTCCCCTGGCGGTTGATCGTGTTGACGGCGAGGACCTTCACGTTGAAGACCTGCTGCACAGCGATCTTGATCTGGGTCTTGTTGGCGTCGGGACGGACGATGAACGTGTACTTGTTCTCGTCCAGCAGCCCGTAGCTCTTCTCCGAGATGACCGGGGACAGCAGCACGTCCCGGGGGTCGCGGACGCTCATGCCTTCTCCTCGGTCGTCTCGGTCGTGGTGGCCGGCGCGATCGAGGGCACGTCGCCGTCGATCTCGTGCGTCTCCAGGTCGGGGAGCTCGGCCGAGGAGGCCGCACCCTTGCCGCCCCGGGCCGGGCCGGTGACGTACTCGGTCAGCGCGGTCTCGGTGAAGACGACCTCGTCGGACACCAGCACGTCGTAGGTGTTGAGCTGACCGGCCTCGATCAGGTGCACCCGCGGCACGTTGCGCAGGCTGACCCAGTTGAGGACGTCGTCCCGGTCGAGGACGACCAGCACGCGCTTGGCGGTGCTGACCGCGTCGAGGACCTTGAGCGCCGCCTTGGTCGAGGGCGCGTCACCGTCGACGAACGCGGACACCACGTGCACGCGGCCGTCCCGGGCCCGGTCGGAGAGGGCACCGCGCAGGGCGGCGGCCTTCATCTTCTTGGGGGTCTTCTGCTCGTAGTTGCGCGGCTGCGGGCCGTGCGAGATGCCACCGCCGGTGAACTGCGGGGACCGCAGCGAACCCTGACGGGCGCGACCGGTGCCCTTCTGGCGGTACGGCTTGGCGCCGGTGCCGCTGACCTGGGCGCGGGTCTTGGTCGCGTGCGTGCCCTGGCGGGCCGCGGCCAGCTGGGCCACGACGACCTGGTGGAGCAGCGAGACGTTCGCCGGGGCGTCGAAGAGCTCGCCGGGCAGCGTGACGCTGCCCGAGGTCTCCCCCGCCGGCGTCCGGACGTCGACCTGACGGTCGGTCCGGGTTGCGGTCGACTCGGTCACTTCGCGTCACTCCCCACGGGGCCGCCCTTGACCGCGGACCGGACGAGCAGGAGCCCGCCGCGGGGGCCGGGGACGGCGCCCTTGATCAGGACCAGGCCCTTCTCGGTGTCCACCTGGTGGACCTTGAGCGAGAGCGTGGTGGTGGTGACCGCGCCCATGCGCCCGGCCATGCGCACGCCCTTGAAGACGCGACCGGGGGTGGAGGCCCCACCGATCGAGCCGGGTGCGCGGTGCTTGCGGTGGGTGCCGTGGCCGGCGCCGAGGCCCTTGAAGCCGTGACGCTTCATGACACCGGCGGTGCCCTTGCCCTTGCTGGTGCCGATGACGTCGACCTTGGCCACGTCGGAGAGGACCTCGGCGGTCAGCTCCTGGCCGACCGTGTAGTCGGAGGCGTCCTCGGTGCGCAGCTCGACCAGGTGCCGGCGCGGGGTGACACCCGCCTTGGCGAAGTGCCCACCTTCGGGCTTGTTCACCTTGCGGGGGTCGATCGCACCGAACCCGAGCTGGACGGCGGAGTAGCCGTCCTTCTCGGGGGTGCGCACCTGGGTGACCACGCACGGGCCCGCCTTGATGACGGTCACCGGCACGATGCGGTTGTTCTCGTCGAAGACCTGGGTCATCCCCAGCTTCTCGCCGAGGAGACCACGGAATGTGCTCGCCATGTCTGGGACAGCCCTTACTGGATGTTGACGTCGACCGAGGCCGGCAGGTCGATGCGCATCAGCGCGTCGACCGTCTTCGGCGTCGGGTCGAGGATGTCGATGAGCCGCTTGTGCGTACGCATCTCGAAGTGCTCGCGCGAGTCCTTGTACTTGTGCGGCGAGCGGATGACGCAGTACACGTTCTTCTCCGTCGGCAGCGGCACCGGGCCGACGACGCGCGCTCCGGTCTTCGTCACCGTGTCCACGATGCGCCGAGCCGAGGCATCGATGGCCTCGTGGTCGTAGGCCTTCAGCCGGATGCGGATCTTCTGTCCCGCCATCGGTTGTCTTCGCTCCTGCCGATCGGTTGTGAAAGTACAAGTGGGTCTGCTGACCCTGGGCCGGGTTCCCCGGCCCTGCTGACGGGCGGCGGCCGCAACGGCCGCCGCCCGTCAGGGTGTCACTTGAGGATCTTGGTGACCCGGCCGGCGCCGACGGTGCGGCCACCCTCACGGATGGCGAACCGCAGGCCGTCCTCCATGGCGATGGGCTGGATGAGCTCCACCGTCATCTCGGTGTTGTCGCCGGGCATGACCATCTCGGTGCCCGCAGGCAGCGTGACGACGCCGGTGACGTCCGTGGTCCGGAAGTAGAACTGCGGACGGTAGTTGTTGAAGAACGGCGTGTGCCGGCCACCCTCGTCCTTCGAGAGGATGTAGACCGAGCCCTCGAAGTTCGTGTGCGGGGTGATCGAACCCGGCTTCACGACGACCTGGCCGCGCTCGACGTCCTCGCGCTTGATGCCGCGCAGCAGCAGACCGACGTTGTCACCGGCCTGGCCCTGGTCGAGCAGCTTGCGGAACATCTCGACGCCGGTGACGGTCGTCTTGGTCGAGTTCGGGCGGATGCCGACGATCTCGATCTCCTCGGAGACCTTGACGATGCCGCGCTCGACGCGACCGGTGACGACCGTGCCGCGACCGGTGATCGTGAAGACGTCCTCGACGGGCATGAGGAACGGCTTGTCGATCTCACGCTCGGGCTCGGGGATCGCCGTGTCGACGGCGTTCATGAGCTCCATGAGCTTGTCGCCCCACTCGGCGTCGCCCTCAAGGGCCTTCAGCGCCGAGACGCGGACCACGGGGACGTCGTCGCCCGGGAACTCGTACTCGCTGAGCAGCTCACGGACCTCCAGCTCGACGAGCTCGAGGATCTCCTCGTCGTCGACCATGTCGGCCTTGTTCAGCGCCACCACGATGTAGGGGACACCGACCTGGCGGGCCAGGAGCACGTGCTCCTTGGTCTGCGGCATCGGGCCGTCGGTGGCGGCGACCACCAGGATGGCGCCGTCCATCTGCGCCGCACCGGTGATCATGTTCTTGATGTAGTCGGCGTGCCCGGGGCAGTCGACGTGCGCGTAGTGCCGGTTCTCGGTCTGGTACTCGACGTGGGCGATCGAGATCGTGATGCCGCGAGCCTTCTCCTCGGGCGCCTTGTCGATCATGTCGAACGCGGACGCCTCGTTGAGGTTCGGGAACTTGTCGTGCAGCACCTTGGTGATCGCCGCGGTCAGCGTCGTCTTGCCGTGGTCGATGTGCCCGATGGTGCCGATGTTGACGTGCGGCTTGGTCCGCTCGAACTTGGCCTTGGCCACTGGGATCCTCTCTCCGTGTCTTCGCAGTCGTGCTCGTGTCTGGGGTGGTCCGTGCTCGGGGGGCGGGCCCGGGGTACCCGGGCCCGCCGTCCCGTTACTCGCCGGTCGCCTTGGCGATGATCTCCTTGGCGACGTTGGCCGGGACCTCGGCGTAGGTGTCGAACACCATGGTGTAGCTCGCCCGCCCCTGGGTGCGGCTGCGCAGGTCGCCCACGTAGCCGAACATCTCCGACAGCGGCACCAGGGCCCGGACGACGCGAGCGCCGGAACGCTCCTCCATCGCCTGGATGGTCCCGCGGCGGGAGTTCAGGTCGCCGATGACGTCGCCCATGTTCTCCTCAGGGGTGACGACCTCGACCGCCATCATCGGCTCCAGCAGGGCCGGGCTGGCCTTGCGGGCGGCCTCCTTGAAAGCGATCGAACCGGCGATCTTGAAGGCCATCTCCGAGGAGTCGACCTCGTGGTACTGGCCGTCCAGGAGCGAGGCCTTGACGCCGACCATCGGGTACCCGGCGAGGATGCCGTACTGCATGGCGTCCTGCATGCCGGCGTCGACCGACGGGATGTACTCCCGCGGGATGCGACCACCCGTGACCTTGTTCTCGAACTCGTAGGTCGCCGAGTCGCCGCTCATCTCCAGCGGCTCGAGGGCGATCTGCACCTTCGCGAACTGGCCGGAGCCACCCGTCTGCTTCTTGTGCGTGTAGTCGTAGCGCTCGACGGCCTTGCGGATCGTCTCGCGGTAGGCGACCTGGGGCTTGCCGACGTTGGCCTCGACGCGGAACTCGCGCCGCATGCGGTCGACCAGGATCTCCAGGTGGAGCTCGCCCATCCCGGAGATGACCGTCTGACCGGTCTCCTCGTCCAGCTTGACCTGGAAGGTCGGGTCCTCCTCGGCCAGCTTCTGGATGGCCGTGCCCAGCTTCTCCTGGTCGCCCTTGGTCTTCGGCTCGATCGCCACCGAGATGACCGGCGCGGGGAAGGTCATCGACTCGAGGATCACCGGGCTCTGCGGGTCGCAGAGGGTGTCACCCGTCGTCGTGTTCTTCATGCCGTTGACGGCGACGATCTCGCCGGCGCCCACGCCCTGGCGCTCTTCGCGCTTGTTGGCGTGCATCTGGTAGATCTTGCCGACCCGCTCCTTGCGGTCCTTGGTGCTGTTCAGCACGGGGGAACCCGCGTCGAGCTTGCCGGAGTAGACCCGGATGTAGGTCAGCTTGCCCAGGTGCTGGTCCGTCTGGATCTTGAAGGCCAGCGCCGAGAACGGCTCGTTCTCGTCGGCGTGCCGCAGGACCTCGGTCTCACCGTCGAGCGCGGTGCCGACGATCGACTCGACGTCCAGCGGGCTGGGCAGGTAGTCGACGACCGCGTCGAGCAGGGGCTGCACGCCCTTGTTCTTGAAGGCCGTCCCGGTGAGCACCGGGTTGACCTGGCCGGCGATGGTCGCCTTGCGGATCGCGGCCTTGAGGCGCTCCGGCGCGATCTCCTCGCCGCCGAGGTAGTCCTCCATCAGCGCGTCGTCGAAGTCCGCGATGTTCTCGAGCAGCTTCTCGCGGTACTCGGCGGCCTGGTCGGCGAGCTCGGCGGGGACCTCCTCGATGGAGTAGTCCTCACCCATCTTGGTCTCGCCGCGCCAGGTGAGTGCGCGCATGTAGACCAGGTCGACGACGCCGATGAAGTCGGCCTCGGCGCCGATCGGCAGCTGCAGGACCAGCGGGTTGGCCCCGAGCCGCTCGACCATCATGTCGACGCAGCGGAAGAAGTCGGCACCGGTGCGGTCGAGCTTGTTGACGAAGCACATGCGCGGGACGCTGTACTTCTCCGCCTGCCGCCAGACCTGCTCGGTCTGCGGCTCCACGCCGGCCACGCCGTCGTACACGGCAACCGCACCGTCGAGCACGCGCAGGGACCGCTCCACCTCGACGGTGAAGTCGACGTGCCCCGGGGTGTCGATGATGTTGATGTCGTGGTCCGCCCAGGAGCACTTCGTCGCGGCGGACGTGATGGTGATGCCGCGCTCCTGCTCCTGCTCCATCCAGTCCATCGTGGCCGCGCCGTCGTGGACTTCACCGATCTTGTAGTTGATACCGGTGTAGAAGAGGATCCGCTCGGTCGTCGTCGTCTTGCCGGCGTCGATGTGCGCCATGATCCCGATGTTGCGGGTCTTGGCGAGTTGGGCCTCGTTCTGGGCCATTACGTCACTCCTCTTCTGTCTCGTCCGTGCGCGGCGCCCGGGGGTCGCCCGGGTCCACCGCGGGCAGCGGCTGCTGAGGGACTGTCGTCACCAGCGGTAGTGCGCGAAGGCCTTGTTCGACTCGGCCATCTTGTGCGTGTCCTCGCGGCGCTTGACCGCGGCACCGAGACCGTTGCTGGCGTCCAGCAGCTCGTTCATGAGGCGCTCGGTCATCGTCTTCTCGCGACGCGCCCGGCTGTACTGGATGAGCCAGCGCAGGCCGAGGGTCGTGCTGCGGGACGGACGGACCTCGATCGGCACCTGGTAGGTGGCGCCACCGACGCGGCGGCTGCGCACCTCGAGGGCCGGCTTCACGTTGTCCAGCGCACGCTTGAGGGTGACGACCGGGTCGGTGTCGTTCTTCGCCCGGACGCCCTCGAGGGCGCCGTAGACGATCGCCTCGGCGACGGAGCGCTTGCCGTCGACCAGCACCTTGTTCACCAGCTGGGTCACCAGCGGCGACTGGTACACCGGGTCGGCGACGAGCGGACGCTTCGGGGCGGGGCCCTTGCGAGGCATTAGCTCTTCTCCTTCTTCGCGCCGTACCGGCTGCGAGCCTGCTTGCGACCGCGGACGCCCTGGGTGTCCAGCGAGCCACGGATGATCTTGTAGCGGACGCCGGGGAGGTCCTTCACCCGGCCGCCACGCACGAGCACCATGGAGTGCTCCTGCAGGTTGTGGCCGACGCCCGGGATGTAGGCGGTCACCTCGACACCGCTGGTGAGGCGCACGCGAGCGACCTTGCGCAGCGCCGAGTTCGGCTTCTTCGGCGTCGTCGTGTAGACGCGCGTGCACACGCCGCGGCGCTGAGGGGATCCCTTCAACGCCGGGGTCTTGGTCTTCTCGACCTTGTCCTCGCGGCCCTTGCGGACCAGCTGCTGGATCGTGGGCATGGGTGGCCTGGATCTCCTGCCTGCGCTGGGTCGTGCTGTGGATGTGGTGCACTGCTCGTGGTGTGCCCGGTGGCCCGGCCCTGTCGAGTCTGCCCGCGACCCACCCTCCGGCCCCCGCGCTCGGGCGTGTCGCCCTTTGCGAGAACCGGCCAGTTGATCGGATCGGACTCGTCGCCCCTCGCGACTCGGTACCGGCCACACCACCTTGCAGTGGGCCCCGTCGGTGACGGGAGTGGCCCCCGGCATCCGGTCGGTCCGGAGACCGATGGACACCCAGGTGCACCGCGAACGGGAGCAGGCCCAGTCATCCTGGGCACAGCTGACCACAGTACCCGGCCCTGCCGGACCGGTCAAAGCCGGGTCGACATGTGGGCTGTGCACCGGGTCAGCCGCTCTGTCCGGCACCAACTGCCGGTGCCCCGGGCACATTCCCGGGGGCCTGCACGTGGCCGCCCGAGGGGTCGTGCGGGGGAACGTACCGGACCCGGGCCGCCACCGGCAGGTCTCCCAGCGTCGGCCACCTCCGGCGTCGCGTCGCTTCTGTCGGACCCCGGCCCTACGGTCAGTGCCGACCCGCTCACGTCCCGCACCTCGTTGGTGGTGCGGCCGCCCCTCGGAGGTACGCCGTGCTCCCCGACAACGCCCGCGAACTGAAGGCCCGGCTCTCCAAGCGGCTGAGCGAGGTGCCGCCCTCCAGCGTCGTGGCGAGCTCGGTCGACGGTCCTGCCCGGTGGAGCGGCGTGGCCCTGGGCCTGACCCCGGTGGCCGAGGGGCAGGTGCACCTGGCGATCCGGCTGATCGAGCAGGCCGACGCCGACGTGGTGCTGTCCGGCCTGGACGCCGCCGCCCGGGAGGAGGTCGACGTCCGGGTGATCGGGCCGGTCCGGCCACTGACCTCCCCGACCCCGGAGGAGCTGCAGCGGCGGGCCCGTCCGCTCCGTCCCGGTGCGTCCGTCAGCCACCGCGACGTCACCGCCGGCACCCTCGGCGGGTTCGTCCGCCGCCGCGGCACCGAGGGGCTGCTGGTGCTGAGCAACAACCACGTGCTGGCCAACAGCGACGCGGCGGTGACGGGCGACCCGGTGCTCCAGCCCGGTGTCGCCGACGGTGGTCTCGAGACCGACCGGATCGGCCAGCTGGCCGCCTTCGTCCGGTTCCGCCTCGACCCGGGCAACCTCGTCGACGCCGCGGTCGCCGCGCTGGACCCGGGTGTGACCGCCGATCCCGCCGGCTACCCCGGCGGTCCGCTCTCCCCCGTGGTCGCCGCCGCGGACGACGCCGACCCCGAGGAGCTGGTGGAGAAGGTGGGGCGGACGACGGGCCACACGCACGGACGGATCACCGCCGTCGAGGTCGACGGGGTCGGCGTGCAGTACGACGACGCCGTGCACACCTTCGACGACCAGGTGGAGATCGAGGGCCTGCGCGGTGCGTTCAGCGCCGGTGGCGACAGCGGGTCGGTGATCTGGCGCAGCCGCGACCGGGCACCGCTCGGGCTGCTCTTCGCCGGGTCGGCCACGGGCGGCAGCGCCGGGGGCGGGGTCACCTTCGCCAACCCGCTGGCCACCGTGCTGCGCGAGCTGGACGTGGAGTGGTTCGCGGGCTGAGCAGCCCGCAGGGAGGGCATCGGCGGCCGTTGCCCTGTCCTGATCACGCGGCGGGGGGCACCATGGGTCCATGACCGACCGCGCCGCTGCCCGGGCTGCCAAGAACACGCTGGCCTCCCGCTTCGCCGCCGACCCCGGCGTCGCCGCGGTCGGGCTGGCTCGGCAGGCCACCGACTACGTCGTCCGCGTCGACCTGACGGAGGCCGACGCCGGCGCCCGCGTGCCGGCCGACGTCGACGGCGTACGGGTCGTCACGCACGTGGTCGGCACCGTCCACGCTCTCTAGCGGCCCCGGGGGCCCACCACCCCGGCTGGCCGTTACCGTCGCGGCAGTGGCACCGACGAGGGTGCCACGGACGCCGAGGAGGGCGCGTGCGCATCGGGATCCAGGCCAGCTACGCCGGTGACTTCAAGCAGACCGCGGACGAGATCCGTGACCTGGAGTCCGCCGGGCTCGACGTCGCCATGTGCGCGGAGGTGTACACCTTCGACGCGGTCAGCCAGCTGGGCTACCTGGCGGCCGTGACCGACCGGGTCGAGTTGATGAGCGGCATCCTGCCCATCTACAGCCGCACCCCGGCGCTGATCGCGATGACCGCGGCCGGCCTGGACTTCGTCTCCGGTGGCCGGTTCACCCTCGGGCTCGGCGCATCGGGTCCGCAGGTCATCGAGGGGTGGCACGGACTCCCCTACGACGCCCCGCTGCAGCGGACCCGGGAGATCGTGGAGATCTGCCGCCAGGTGTGGCGCCGCGAGCGACTGGAACACGACGGGAAGAAGTACCAGGTCCCGCTGCCGGCCGACCAGGGCACGGGCCTCGGCAAGCCGCTCAAGCTGATCAACACCCCCGTCCGCCCGCAGATCCCGGTGCTGCTGGCCGCCCTCGGGCCGAAGAACGTCGAGCTGGCCGCCGAGATCGCGGAGAAGTGGGAGCCGATCTTCTTCCACCCCGAGCGGGCGGCCGACGTGTGGGGCGCCTCGCTGGAGGCGGGCCGGGCCAAGCGGGACCCGTCGCTGGGTGACCTCGACGTCGTCGTCGGGGTCCCGGTGGCGATCGGCGAGGACGTCGACCACCTGGTGGAGGCGGTCCGGCCGGGTATCGCGCTGTACGTCGGCGGCATGGGCGCCAAGGGCAAGAACTTCTACAACGACCTGGCCCGCCGCTACGGCTACGAGGCCGAGGCCGAGGCGATCCAGGAGCTGTACCTGGCCGGCCGCAAGGACGAGGCGGCCGCCGCCGTCCCGGAGGACCTTGTGCGTGCGACGTCCCTGATCGGGCCGGAGTCCTACGTGGCGGAGCGGATCGCGGCGTTCGCCGCGGCCGGGGTGACCACGCTCAACCTGCAGCCCCTGGACGACAGCCGGGAAGGCCGGCTCCGCACCGTCGAGACCATGCGCCGCCTGGCGGGCTGAGTCCGCGGGTGCCGGCCCTCAGCCGGCGCCTTCCGTCACGTGACGGCTGAGGGAACGCAGAAGGGCCCCGGGAGCTCACGCTCCCGGGGCCCTTCTGTCACTCACTCAGCGCATCAGCGCCAGTCGTACTCCTCGAGCCGGACGGCCTCGCCCGTGCCCTGACCGAAGACGTCGGGGCTGTAGTACTGCCCGTCGTCGTAGCCGGCCATGGTGTAGACGGCGGCGCGCGCCTCCTCGGTCGGCTCGACCGTGATGTTCCGGTAGCGGCTGATGCCGGTACCGGCCGGGATCAGCTTCCCGATGATCACGTTCTCCTTCAGGCCGAGCAGGCTGTCGCTCTTGCCCTGGATCGCGGCGTCGGTGAGCACCTTGGTCGTCTCCTGGAAGGAGGCGGCCGACAGCCACGACTCCGTCGCCAGCGACGCCTTGGTGATCCCCATCAGCACCGGACGGGCCGAGGCGGGCTCGCCACCCTCGGCGACCACCCGGCGGTTCTCCGTCTCGAACAGAGTCCGCTCGACCAGCGCACCGGGCAGGAACTCCGTCGCGCCCGAGTCGATGATGGTCACCCGCTTCAGCATCTGGCGGATGATCACCTCGATGTGCTTGTCGTGGATCGACACACCCTGGCTGCGGTAGACCTCCTGGACCTCGCGCACCAGGTGCAGCTGCACCTCACGCGGGCCCATGATCCGCAGCACCTCGTGCGGGTCGACCGCACCCTCGGTCAGCTGCTCGCCGACCTCGACGTGCCCGCCGTCCTCGACCCGCAGCCGCGAGCGACGCGACAGCTTGTCGTAGACGACCTCGTCGGACCCGTCGTCCGGGGTGATGGTCAGCTTCCGGAACTGGTCGCCGTCCTCGATCCGGACGTTGCCGGCCAGCTCGGCGATCGGGGCCTTGCCCTTGGGGACACGGGCCTCGAAGAGCTCGACCACACGCGGCAGACCGTGGGTGATGTCGGCACCGGCCACACCGCCGGTGTGGAAGGTGCGCATCGTCAGCTGCGTACCGGGCTCACCGATCGACTGGGCGGCGATGATGCCGACCGCCTCGCCGACGTCCACGAGCTTGCCCGACGCCAGCGACCGGCCGTAGCAGGTGGCGCAGGTGCCCAGCAGGGACTCGCAGGTGAGCACGCAGCGCACCTTGACCTCGGCGACCCCGGCGTCGACGAGCTGGGCGATCAGCACGTCGCCCAGGTCCGCCCCGGCCGGGGCGATCTGGGTGCCGTCGGCAGCGACCACGTCAGCGGCCAGTGCGCGGGCGTAGACGCTGGTCTCCACGTGGGCGTCGCGGATGACCGCGCCGTCCACCACGGTGCCGATCGGCATGATGACGCCGCGCTCGGTGCCACAGTCCTCCTCGCGGATGATGACGTCCTGCGAGACGTCCACCAGCCGGCGGGTGAGGTACCCGGAGTCGGCGGTGCGCAGCGCCGTGTCGGCCAGGCCCTTGCGCGCACCGTGCGTGGAGATGAAGTACTCCAGCACGGACAGACCCTCCCGGAAGTTGGCCTTGATCGGCCGCGGGATGATCTCGCCCTTCGGGTTGGCCACCAGGCCACGCATGCCGGCGATCTGGCTGATCTGCATCATGTTGCCGCGGGCGCCGGAGTTGACCATGACCCAGACCGGGTTGGTGGTCGGGAAGTTGTCGACCATGGCCTGGCTGACCTCGGCGCGGGCCCGGGTCCAGATCTCGATGAGCTCGGAACGACGCTCGGCGTCGGTGATGACACCGCGGTCGTACTGGCGCTCGATCTTGCGGGCCTCGTCCTCGTGCCGCTCCAGGATCTCGGCCTTCACCGGCGGGGTGACGACGTCGTCGATGGCGATCGTCACGCCCGAGCGGGTCGCCCAGCGGAAGCCGGCCGACTTGAGGGCGTCCAGCGTCGCCGCCACCTGCACCTTGGGGTAGCGCTCGGCGAGGTCGTTGACGATCGCGCCCAGCGCCTTCTTCGGCACCTGGTAGTTGACGAACCGGTAGTCCTCCGGCAGGGCCTCGTTGAAGAGGACCCGGCCGAGGCTGGTGGAGACGACGGCCGGCTGACCGGGCTCCCAGCCCTCGGGGGCCTCCCACGGGTCGTTCGGGCCGCTGTCGACGCCGAAGACCTCGTCCAGGCGGATGAGGACCCGCTCCTGCAGCCCCAGCGCGCCCTTGTCGAAGGCCATGACCGCCTCGGCCGTCGTCGAGTACGACTTCGGCCGCTCACCCTCGGGCACCTCGACCGACCCGGAGAGGGAGGTCAGGTGGTAGAGGCCCAGCACCATGTCCTGGGTCGGCGCGGTGATCGGGCGACCGTCGGCCGGGCTCAGGATGTTGTTGCTGGACAGCATGAGGATGCGGGCCTCGGCCTGCGCCTCGGCCGACAGCGGCAGGTGCACCGCCATCTGGTCACCGTCGAAGTCCGCGTTGAACGCGGTGCAGACCAGCGGGTGGATCTGGATGGCCTTGCCCTCGACCAGCTGGGGCTCGAAGGCCTGGATGCCCAGACGGTGCAGCGTCGGCGCCCGGTTCAGCAGCACTGGGTGCTCGGTGATGACCTCTTCCAGGACGTCCCACACGACCGGCCGCGCGCGCTCCACCATCCGCTTGGCGGACTTGATGTTCTGCGCGTGGTTGAGGTCGACCAGCCGCTTCATCACGAAGGGCTTGAACAGCTCCAGCGCCATCTGCTTGGGCAGGCCGCACTGGTGCAGCTTCAGCTGCGGGCCGACGACGATGACCGAACGGCCGGAGTAGTCGACGCGCTTGCCCAGCAGGTTCTGGCGGAACCGGCCCTGCTTGCCCTTGAGCAGGTCGCTCAGGGACTTCAGCGGGCGGTTGCCCGGACCGGTGACCGGACGGCCGCGGCGGCCGTTGTCGAACAGCGCGTCCACGGACTCCTGGAGCATCCGCTTCTCGTTGTTGACGATGATCTCCGGCGCGCCCAGGTCGAGCAGTCGCTTGAGCCGGTTGTTCCGGTTGATCACCCGGCGGTACAGGTCGTTCATGTCGCTGGTGGCGAAGCGGCCACCGTCGAGCTGCACCATCGGGCGCAGGTCCGGCGGGATGACCGGCACGCAGTCCAGCACCATGCCCATGGGCGAGTTCTGGGTCTGCTGGAAAGCCGCGACGACCTTCAGCCGCTTGAGCGCCCGCAGCTTGCGCTGGCCCTTGCCGCTGCGGATGGTCTCGCGCAGGGAGACGGCCTCGGCGTCGAGGTCGAAGCCGGAGAGCAGCTTCTGCAGCGCCGCTGCGCCCATGCCGCCCTCGAAGTACTCACCGAAGCGGTCGCGCAGCTCGCGGTAGAGGCCCTCGTCGGCGATGAGCTGCTTGACCTCGAGCTTGCGGAAGGTGTCCATCACCTCGTCGAGGCGGTCGATCTCCCGCTGGGCCCGGTCACGCAGCTGGCGCATCTCGCGCTCGCCGCCCTCGCGCACCTTGCGGCGCACGTCGGACTTGGCACCCTCGGCCTCGAGCTCGGCGAGGTCGGCCTCCAGCTTCTGCTGGCGGGCCTCCACGTCGGCGTCGCGGCGGCCCTCGAGGTTGGACTTCTCCGCGCTGATCTCGGCCTCGACGGTCGGCAGGTCGCGGTGACGCGCCTCGTCGTCGACCGAGGTGATCATGTAGGCGGCGAAGTAGATGATCTTCTCGAGGTCCTTGGGCGCCAGGTCGAGCAGGTAGCCCAGGCGCGAGGGGACGCCCTTGAAGAACCAGATGTGGGTGACCGGCGCGGCCAGCTCGATGTGGCCCATCCGCTCACGACGCACCTTGGCGCGGGTGACCTCGACGCCGCAGCGCTCGCAGATGATGCCCTTGAAGCGGACCCGCTTGTACTTCCCGCAGTAGCACTCCCAGTCCCGGGTGGGACCGAAGATCTTCTCGCAGAACAGACCGTCCTTCTCCGGACGGAGGGTGCGGTAGTTGATGGTCTCGGGCTTCTTCACCTCGCCGTGTGACCACTGGCGGATGTCGTCTCCGCTGGCCAGACCGATGCGCAGTTCGTCGAAGAAGTTGACGTCGAGCACTCGATGTACCCCTTTCCGGGGCTAGTTCTTCGCTTCTTTTCGAAAGGTGTGGTGCCGGCCGGCCCCGACTCGGTCAGGGCCGGCCGGCGGCCGATCAGACGTCTTCGACGGACGACGGCTCGCGGCGGCTGAGGTCGATGCCCAGCTCCTCCGCGGCCCGGAAGACCTCGTCGTCGGTGTCACGCAGCTCGATCGCGTTGCCGTCGCTGGAGAGGACCTCCACGTTCAGGCAGAGCGACTGGAGCTCCTTGAGCAACACCTTGAAGGACTCCGGGATGCCCGGCTCCGGGATGTTCTCGCCCTTGACGATCGCCTCGTACACCTTGACGCGGCCGAGGATGTCGTCGGACTTGATGGTGAGGAGCTCCTGCAGCGCGTAGGCGGCGCCGTAGGCCTGCATCGCCCAGCACTCCATCTCACCGAAGCGCTGACCACCGAACTGCGCCTTACCACCCAGCGGCTGCTGCGTGATCATGGAGTACGGCCCGGTCGAACGGGCGTGGATCTTGTCGTCGACCAGGTGCAGCAGCTTCAGGATGTAGACATAGCCCACCGAGATCGGCTCGGGGAAGGGCTCCCCGGAGCGGCCGTCGAACAGCCGCGCCTTGCCGGTCTCCTTGACCATCCGGTTGCCGTCGCGGTTCGGGATCGTCGAGCCCAGCAGGCCGATGATCTCCTCCTCCTTGGCCCCGTCGAAGACCGGGGTCGCGGTCCGGGTGCCCGGAGCGGCCTGGCGCGCAGCGCCCGGCAGCTTGGCCGCCCACTCCGGCGTGCCCTCGACCTCCCAGCCGGTCTTGGCGATCCACCCGAGGTGGGTCTCCAGGACCTGGCCGACGTTCATCCGGCCGGGCACGCCCAGCGGGTTGAGCACGATGTCGACCGGCGTGCCGTCCTCGAGGAACGGCATGTCCTCCTGCGGGAGGATCTTGGAGATGACGCCCTTGTTGCCGTGGCGGCCGGCCAGCTTGTCGCCGTCGCTGATCTTGCGCATCTGGGCCACGTAGACCCGGATGAGCTCGTTGACGCCGGCGGGCAGCTCGTCGCCGTCCTCGCGGGAGAAGACCCGGACGCCGATGACCTTGCCGGACTCACCGTGCTTGACCTTGAGGCTGGTGTCGCGGACCTCGCGGGCCTTCTCACCGAAGATCGCCCGCAGCAGCCGCTCCTCGGGGGTCAGCTCGGTCTCGCCCTTGGGCGTGACCTTGCCGACGAGGATGTCGCCGGGGACGACCTCGGCACCGATCCGGATGATCCCGCGCTCGTCGAGGTCGGCGAGGACCTCCTCGGAGACGTTCGGGATGTCCCGGGTGATCTCCTCGGCGCCGAGCTTGGTGTCCCGCGCGTCGACCTCGAACTCCTCGATGTGGATCGAGGACAGGACGTCGTCCTGCACGAGGCGCTGCGACAGGATGATCGCGTCCTCGTAGTTGTGGCCCTCCCAGGGCATGAAGGCGACGAGCAGGTTCTTGCCCAGCGCCATCTCGCCCTCGTCGGTGCACGGACCGTCGGCGACGACCTGACCGGCCTCGACCCGCTGGCCCTCCTCGACCACCGGGCTCTGGTTGATCGAGGTGCCCTGGTTCGAGCGCTGGAACTTCAGCAGCCGGTAGGTCTGCCGGGTCCCGTCGTCGGCCATCACGGTGACGTAGTCGGCGGTGGAGTCCTCGACCACACCGGCCTTCTCGGCCACCACGACGTCGCCGGCGTCGACGGCGGCACGCAGCTCCATGCCGGTGCCGACCAGCGGCGCCTCGCTGCGCAGCAGCGGGACGGCCTGACGCTGCATGTTCGCGCCCATCAGGGCGCGGTTCGCGTCGTCGTGCTCGAGGAACGGGATCATCGCCGTCGCGACCGAGGTCATCTGCCGCGGCGAGACGTCCATGTAGTCGACGTTCTCCGGGGCGAGGTCGGTGGTCTCCCCGCCCTTGGTGCGGACCAGGACCAGGTCGTCGGCGAACCGGTTGTTGGCGTCCAGCGGCGAGTTGGCCTGGGCGACGACGAACCGGTCCTCCTCGTCCGCGGTGAGGTAGTCGATCTGGTCGGTGACGATGCCGTTCTCGACCTTGCGGTACGGCGTCTCGATGAAGCCGAACGGGTTGACCCGGCCGAAGGAGGACAGCGAGCCGATCAGGCCGATGTTCGGGCCCTCAGGGGTCTCGATCGGGCACATCCGGCCGTAGTGGCTGGGGTGCACGTCGCGGACCTCCATGCCCGCGCGCTCACGGGACAGACCACCCGGACCCAGCGCCGACAGGCGGCGCTTGTGGGTCAGGCCCGCGAGCGGGTTGGTCTGGTCCATGAACTGCGAGAGCTGGCTGGTGCCGAAGAATTCCTTGATGGAGGCGACGACCGGCCGGATGTTGATCAGCGTCTGCGGCGTGATGGCCTCGACGTCCTGGGTGGTCATCCGCTCGCGGACCACGCGCTCCATGCGGGAGAGGCCGACCCGGATCTGGTTCTGGATCAGCTCGCCGACGGTGCGCAGGCGGCGGTTGCCGAAGTGGTCGATGTCGTCGACGCCGTGGTCGGGCTCGCCGGCGTGCAGCCGCACGACGTACTCGATGGTCGCGACGATGTCGTCCTCGGTCAGCGTCGAGGTGCTCTTGGGCACGTCGACGCCGAGCTTCTTGTTCACCTTGTAGCGGCCGACCTTCGCCAGGTCGTAGCGCTTCGGGTTGAAGAAGAGGTTCTCCAGCAGCGCCTGCGCGGACTCACGCGTCGGCGGCTCGCCCGGACGCAGCTTGCGGTAGATGTCCAGCAGCGCCTCGTCCTGGCCGGCGAGGTGGTCCTTCTCCAGGGTGGCCAGCATGGTGGGCGACCACTGGAAGTGCTCGCGGATCCGGTCCTCGGTCCAGCCGAGGGCCTTGAGCAGGACGCTGACCGGCTGGCGGCGCTTGCGGTCGATCCGGACGCCGACGGTGTCGCGCTTGTCGACGTCGAACTCCAGCCACGCACCACGGCTGGGGATCACCTTGGCGCTGTAGACGTCCTTGTCCGACGTCTTGTCCAGGCTCTTGTCGAAGTAGACGCCGGGGCTGCGGACCAGCTGGGAGACGACGACCCGCTCGGTCCCGTTGATGACGAAGGTGCCCTTGCTCGTCATGACCGGGAAGTCGCCCATGAACACCGTCTGGCTCTTGATCTCGCCAGTGGTGTTGTTCATGAACTCGGCGGTGACGAACAGCGGCGCCGCGTAGGTCATGTCCTTGTCCTTGCACTCCTCGAGGGACGCCTTGACGTCCTCGAAGCGCGGGTTGGAGAAGGACAGCGACATCGAGCCGCTGAAGTCCTCGATCGGCGAGATCTCCTCGAGGATCTCGGCGAGGCCGCCGATGGCGGTGGCCTGGTCCTCGGGGGCGAGGGTGGCCTTCCACTCCGGGGCGCCGACCAGCCAGTCGAACGAGGCGGTCTGCAGGGCGAGCAGGTCCGGGACCTCGAGGGGCTCACGGATCTTGGCGAACGAGACGCGGAGCGGCGCGCCGGGGATCTTCTGCTGGTCGGTCCCGCCGGTGCGGGGACCGGGCTGGACGTCGACCGCGGTGGTCTGGGTGGTGCCTGACTCGGTGGTGCCGGGGGTGATGCTGGTGGGGCGAGAGCCTGCCAAGATGCGTCCTTTCGAGGACCTCACGACGTGCGGGCGGTGGGTGCAGTTCGTCCTGGGTCGTCGTCGTTGTCGGCGAGGCTGACCGCGGATGCCTGCCCCGTCGGTAGGGTCAACACGGAGCGACCCGGAGCCGTTCCCGGGCACCCCTCGTGACCCGTCTCGGCGGGCTGGCAGTCAGAGGGCAGCGCAACAGGAGACCCTACCCCTGCTCAGCGCCGGTGTCCACGTCGGACCGCCGGAGCGGTCGGGGACCCACCCGCGAGGGGTGGCCGGCGCCCACCCGGCCCGGGGAGCAGGGGGCTCCAGCAGGAGCCCGGTGCCCCGGGATCGGGGGTGAGCGGGACGAGTGCCCCGCTGATGATGCCAGTGACACCGCCCCCGCGGGGCTGCCACGCCGCGACCTGTGGGTGAACGGAGGCCCTACGGGCACCGCTCCCGGGAGTGGCCAGGACGCACGACAGGGGCCGACCCACCGGAGTGGATCGGCCCCTGTCGTCGGTGCAGGGTGGTGCTACCCGGCCGCCGCCGAGGCGACGGCCGGGCGGGGGGTCACTTGACGGTGACGGTGGCGCCGGCGCCCTCGAGGGCGGCCTTGGCCTTCTCCGCAGCGTCCTTGGCGACCTTCTCCAGGACCGGCTTCGGCGCGTTGTCGACCAGGTCCTTGGCCTCCTTGAGGCCGAGCGAGGTCAGGCCGCGCACCTCCTTGATGACCTGGATCTTCTTGTCACCGGCGGACTCGAGGACGACGTCGAACTCGTCCTGCTCGGCGGCGGCCTCGGGGGCAGCGCCACCACCGGCGGGGCCGGCGGCCGCGACGGCGACGGGGGCAGCGGCGGTGACCTCGAAGGTCTCCTCGAACTGCTTCACGAAGTCCGACAGCTCCAGGAGGGTCATCTCCTTGAAGGCGTCGAGCAGCTCGTCGGTGGAAAGCTTGGCCATGGTGTCTCCTTGGTGGGTCAGGCGTCGCTGGCCGCGGTGTCCGCGGCAGCGTCGGTGGTCTCGGGGGTGGTGTCAGCAGCAGCTGCGTCGGCGGCAGGAGCACCCTCGGCGGGCTTCTTCTCCTTGAGCGCCTCGGCCAGGCGGGCGACCTGCGACAGCGGGGCCTGGAACAGCCCGGCGGCCTTGGTGAGGTTGCCCTTCATCGCGCCGGCCAGCTTGGCCAGCAGGACCTCGCGCGGCTCGACGTCGGCGAGGCGGGTGACCTCGGAGGCGTCGACCGTGCGGCCGTCGACCACGCCACCCTTGACGATGAGCGACGGGTTGGCCCGCGCGAAGTCGCGGATGGCCTTCGCGGCCTCGACCGGGTCGCCGTCGATGAAGGCGATCGCGGTGGGGCCGTTGAGCAGCGGGCCCAGGTCGGAGAAACCGACCGAGTCCGCCGCACGCTTCGTCAGGGTGTTCTTGACGACGGCATAGCTGCTGCCCGCACCGAGGGAACGACGCAGCTCGGTCAGCTGCGCCACGGTCAGCCCGCGGTACTCGGTGAGCACGGCCGCGCTCGATGCCTGAAACCGCTCGGTGATCTCCTGGATCGCGGCGTCCTTGGCCTGCGTGGGCATGGGCCTCCTCTCGCTGTCGGGCGACCACCGGCCGGTGCGCGCTCGCACACGATCGGGGCCCGGAGACGAGGAACGCCCCGGCGCAGGGCGCACGGGGCGAGGGAGGCCGGTGGCTCCGGGTCAGCGACCCGTGCTCCGACGTCTCGATCGAACCGTCCACCTGCGCGGGCCGTCCGGGATGTCCGGACCTTCGATCGCACGCGGACGTGCGACGACCAAGCGGTCATGGGGGGAACAGCGGCAAGAGTACACGCCGCTGTGGGCCCGGACGCACGAGGGCCCCGCAGCGACGTACGCTGCGGGGCCCTCGGGGGAACGGGTCGCCTCGATCAGGCGGAGGCCTCGTCCACGGTGAGGTTGCGGGTGCGGTTCGGGTCGACCGGGATGCCCGGGCCCATGGTGGTGGAGACGGTGACCTTCCGCAGGTACCGGCCCTTGGCCGCCGACGGCTTGGCCCGCAGCACCTCGTCGAGGGCGGCGGCGTAGTTCTCCACCAGCTTGGCCTGGTCGAAGGAGGTCTTGCCGATCACCAGGTGCAGGTTGGCCTGCTTGTCGACGCGGAAGTTGATCTTCCCGCCCTTGATGTCGTTGACGGCCTTGGTGACGTCGGGGGTCACGGTGCCCGTCTTCGGGTTCGGCATCAGGCCACGGGGGCCGAGGATGCGGGCGATGCGACCGACCTTGGCCATCTGGTCGGGGGTGGCGATCGCGGCGTCGAAGTCCAGGAAGCCGCCCTGGATCTGCTCGATCAGGTCGTCGGAGCCCACGACGTCGGCGCCGGCGGCCTCGGCCTCGGCTGCCTTGTCGCCGGTGGCGAAGACGATGACGCGAGCGGTCTTGCCGGTGCCGTGCGGCAGGTTCACCGTGCCGCGGACCATCTGGTCGGCCTTGCGCGGGTCGACGCCCAGCCGGATCGCGACCTCGACGGTGGCGTCGTACTTGGTGGTCGAGGTCTGCTTGGCCAGACCGGCGGCCTGCAGCGGGCTGTAGAGCGTGTCCGCGTCGACCAGCTCGGCGACCTTGCGGTAGTTCTTGCCGTGCTTCGCCATGGTGGTTCTCCTCTCCCCCGGGACCGGGGGTCGCGTGGTGCGCGGGCCTGGCGAGGCCCTCCCACAGTTGCTGTTCGGGTCCGGTACGGACCCGGTGGTGCAGCGCCGCCGTCAGCCGGCGACGCCCGGCGTCACTTGACGGTGATGCCCATCGACCGGGCGGTGCCGGCGATGATCTTCTCGGCCTGCTCGAGGTCGTTGGCGTTCAGGTCGGCCATCTTGGTCTGCGCGATCTCGCGGACCTGGTCGCGGGTGACCGTCGCGACCTTGGTCTTGTGCGGCTCGCCCGAGCCCTTCTCCACACCGGCGGCCTTGAGCAGCATGCGCGCTGCCGGGGGCGTCTTGGTGATGAAGGTGAAGGACCGGTCCTCGAAGACCGAGATCTCGACGGGGATGACGCTGCCGCGCTGCGACTCCGTCGCCGCGTTGTAGGCCTTGCAGAACTCCATGATGTTCACGCCGTGCTGGCCGAGGGCGGGGCCCACGGGCGGCGCGGGGGTGGCCGCACCGGCGTTGATCTGGAGCTTGATGACCGCGGTCAACCGCTTCCTGGGGGGCATGACTACTTCCTTCTACTGACGATGGTGACGTGATGGAACGGCCCCCTCGCAGGGTCCCACGCTGGGCTCGCGAAGCGTGGGGGGCGAGGGGCTCCTTCGATCAGATCTTGGTGACCTGGGTGAACGACAGCTCGACCGGCGTCTCGCGGCCGAAGATGGAGACGAGCACCTGGAGCTTCTGCTGCTCCGGGTTGATCTCGTTGATGGTCGCCGGCAGGGTCGCGAACGGACCGTCCATGACCGTGACGGACTCGCCGACCTCGAATTCGACCTCCGGCGCGGGCCCGGCAGCGGGGGCCGCCTCGGCCGTGGAGACCGGCTTGGCGGTGGTCGCCGGGACCAGCAGGTTGACGACCTCGTCGATGCTCAGCGGCGAGGGCTTCGAGGTCGCCCCGACGAAGCCGGTGACGCCCGGGGTGTTGCGGACCGCGCCCCAGGACTCGTCGTTGAGGTCCATCCGGACGAGCAGGTAACCCGGCAGCTTCTTGCGGTTGACCTGGGTCCGCTTGCCGTTCTTGATCTCGGTGACCTCCTCGGTGGGCACCTCGATCTGGAAGATGTAGTCCTCCATGTCCAGCGACGTGATCCGGGACTCGAGGTTGGTCTTCACCTTGTTCTCGTAGCCCGCGTAGGAGTGGATCACGTACCAGTCGCCGAACTGACCACGCAGCGTGGAGCGCAGGGCCTCCGCCGGGTCCTCGTCCTCCGCGGCCGCGGTCTCGAGGGCCTCGACGACCACGGGGTCGTGGTCGGGGGCGGGCTCGGCCATCGGGTCGGACGCCAGGGTGTCGCGGCCGGCGGTCTCCACCTCGGGGACGGCGTCGGCGGAACCGGTGTCGGTGTCCTGGTCTGCGGTGTCGCTCGACCCCTCGGCGGACCCGGTCTCGCCGGCGCCCGTCTCGAGGTCTGCGCTGCCGCGCACGTCCGCACGCGCGTCGTCGAGGTCGGTGCCCTCGACGGCGCTGTCGGTCTCGAAGGGCTCGCGGGGGTCAGTCACAGGGTCTCTTCCTTGTCGGGTGTGGTGCAGTCGCGGAGGGCGGTCAGCCGAAGACGGCGAGCACGCCCTGGGCGAAGAGGAGGTCCAGGCCGGCGACGATCGCGACCATGACCGCCACGAAGATGATCACCACCGTCGTGTAGGTGATGAGCTCCTTGCGACCGGGCCAGATCACCTTGCGCAGCTCGGCGACGACCTCGCGGAGGAACCGCCCCACGTCCCGCTTCTTGCGCTGCTCGGCGGCGCGTTCCCGCTCGGCGGCGGCGCGGCTGCGGGTCGGGCTGGAACCGGCGTCCGGCGTCCGTCCGGCGGGACGGCTCGACGAGCGGGACCGGCGCTGCGTGGGGGTCGCGACGACCTTGTCCTCGTCGGTCTCGGCCTCGTCGGCGACACCGGCCTCGGCGGCCTCGAGCGCACCGGCGTCGTCCACGCCCGGCGTCTCCGCGTCGAGCCGCTCGGCGTCGACCTGCTCGCCGTTCGGCTCGCCGTCCTTCTCGCTCACAGCGCCTCGCTCACGTCGGTCCGGCTCACTTCGGTCGGCTCTTCTCGGTCGGTCGTCAGGTCGTGGCAGGGGTGACAGGACTTGAACCTGCAGCCTGCGGTTTTGGAGACCGCTGCTCTGCCAATTGAGCTACACCCCTAGGGGACGCCGGGTCCGCGTCGCGGCGCGGCCCGAGTCTCGACGTGACCCCCCGAAGAGGGCCTCCGGGGCACGCCGGTGGCGGGGTCCCACAGGCCCCAGGTCGTCGAGTGTACGGGACCGGCCCGGCCAGCAGCCAACACGGGAGTCGGACCACTCTCCTGGGGTGCGCGGAGCCGGTCGGGAGACCCGGTCCGTCTGCCACGATCGGGTCATGCCGACGGATCCCCCAACCGGGTCAGCCCCCGGCGGTCCGGCTCCGTCGGCGGCGCGGCGGGTGTCCCGGCGGGTCGGCGTCGTCACGCCCTCCTCGACGATGGCCGCCGACGCCCGCGCCAAGGCGCTGCAGTCCGCTGGGCGGCCGGTGGTCAACCTCGCCGCCGGCGAGCCGGACTCCCCGACCGCCGACCACGTCGTCGAGGCGGCCGTGCGGGCGGCCCGGGACCCGGCGATGCACCGCTACACCCCGGTCGGGGGCCTCCCCGAGCTGCGGGAGGCGATCGTCGCGAAGACGCTGCGCGACTCGGGCCTGAGCGCCCAGCCGACCGACGTCCTGGTCACCGCCGGGGGCAAGCAGGCGGTCTCCCAGGCGCTCGCCGCGCTGCTCGACCCCGGCGACGAGGTCCTGCTCCCGACGCCGCACTGGACGACCTACCCGGAGGCGATCCGGCTGGCCGGCGGCGTCCCCGTCCCGGTGGTCGCCGACGAGGCCAGCGGCTACCTGGTCTCCGTCGGACAGTTGGAGGCGGCGCGCACGCCGCGCACGAGGCTGCTGCTGTTCTGCTCCCCCGCCAACCCGACGGGCGCCGTCCACCCGCCCGAGGAGGTGGCCGAGATCGGCCGCTGGGCGCTGGCGGCCGGCCTCTGGGTGGTCACCGACGAGATCTACGAGCAACTGACCTACGACGGGGCGACGGCGCCGTCCCTGCCCGCCCTGGTGCCCGAGCTCCAGCCGCGGTGCGTGGTGGTCAACGGGGTCGCCAAGGCGTACGCGATGACCGGCTGGCGGGTGGGCTGGCTGCTCGGGCCGGCCGACGTGGTGGCCGGGGCGATGGCCCTGCAGTCGCACACCACCGGGCACGTCTCGAACGTCGCCCAGGCCGCCGCGGTGGCCGCGCTGAGCGGTGACCAGTCCGGCGTCGCGGAGCTGCGGGCGACCCTCGACCGGCGCCGCCGCACCGTCGTCCGGATGCTGCGGGAGATCCCCGGGATCGCCTGCCCCGAGCCGCAGGGCGCCTTCTACGTCTACCCGTCGGTCGGCGCCCTGCTCGGACGCCCGATCGCGGGCCGCACGGTCGCCACCAGTGCCGAGCTGGCCGAGCTGCTGCTGGAACGGGCCCAGGTCGCCGTCGTCCCGGGCGAGGCCTTCGGCACCCCGGGGTACCTCCGGCTGTCCTACGCCCTCGGCGACGACGAACTGGTGGAGGGCGTCCGCCGGATGCAGCAGCTGCTGGGCTCGGCCGGCTGAGGCACCGGGACGCCGTTCAGCCCGGCGCGACCGTTCAGCCCAGCGCGACGACGGCGCGGGCCAGGGACAGGACCTTCTCGCCACCACTGGTCACGGTGAGGTCGACGCGCACGCGGCCGTCCTCCAGGAGCGCGGCGACCCGGCCCCGGACGGTCAGCTCGGCACCGAGGTCGTCGTCGGGGACCACCACCGGCCGGCTGAAGCGCACCGAGTAGTCGACGACGGCGCCCGGGTCACCGGCCCAGGCGGTGACCGCCCGGACGGCGAGGCCCGCGGTGAGCATCCCGTGCGCGATCACGCCGGGGAGGCCGACCTCGCGGGCGACCCGCTCGTTCCAGTGGATGACGTTCAGGTCACCCGAGGCGCCGGCGTAGCGGACCAGGTCCGCACGGGTGACCCGGGAGGTCTGTTCGGGCAGCTCGGTGCCGACCTCGACGTCGGTCGGTCGCGGGCTCACGCCGTGCCCCGTGCGACCAGCATCGAGCGGGTCGTGCAGACCGGCTCGCCGTCCTCGGTGGCCAGGTCGACTCGGGTGGTGAGCATGTCGTTGCCGGCCACCGTCTTCACCGCGTCGATGGTGGCGGTGGCGACCAGCCGGTCACCGGCCCGGATGGGGCGGTGGTGGGTGAACCGCTGCTCGCCGTGGACGACCCGGCTGTAGTCGAGCCCGACCTCCGGGTCCTCGACGACGACGTTGCCCGCGCCCAGGGACAGCACGATGGCGAACGTCGGCGGGGCGATGACGTCGGGGTGGCCGGCGGCGCGGGCCGCGGCGGGGTCGCGGTAGACCGGGTCGGGGTCGGCCAGCGCCGTGGCGAACTCCGCGATCTTCTCGCGCCCGACCTCGTAGACGGCAGAGGGCGGGTAGCTGCGCCCGACCAGTCCCGCGTCCAGCGCCATGCTCCCCGCCCTCTCTCGCCTCGCGACCGCTGCGGTCAGCGCGTCTCGCGGTGGACCGTGTGCTTCCGGTCGGTGGGGCAGTACTTCTTCAGCTCGATCCGGTCGGGGTCGTTCCGCCGGTTCTTGCGGGTGATGTAGTTGCGGTTCTTGCACTCCTGGCAGGCCAGGGTGATCTTCGGACGAACGTCGGTGGCTGCCATGAGCGCATCCTCGCCTTGTCGGTGGTCGAGTGTTCCTCGACGCTTCTCAGGTGGTGCCCGTGCCCGGCGGATGCCGAACACGACGACGGACCCCGTTCCCGGGGTCCGTCTGGGGTAGCGGTGACCGGACTTGAACCGGTGACACAGCGATTATGAGCCGCTTGCTCTACCAGGCTGAGCTACACCGCCAGGTGACCGCACGGCCCGGTCTCCCGACCGGACCGGTGGTCGGCATTCGATCGTACGAGCCCCTTTACGGAATCGAACCGTAGACCTTCTCCTTACCATGGAGACGCTCTGCCGACTGAGCTAAAGGGGCCTGCTCCGAAGAGCCGTGGAGAACTGTACCTGATGCTCTTCGGCCTCCTCGCAGGGGCCCGCCGCGAGCCGGTGAGCGGCGGGTGGCCCTCTCTCAGGTGCGGACGAACAGCCGCCGGTGCGTGGCCCCCGGCGCGGCGGCGCGGACCCCGGTGCGCGCCAGCAGCCAACCCTCGAGCCGATCCTCAGGCAGCGGGCGGCTGACCAGGAAGCCCTGCAGCTTGTCGCAGCCCATCTGGGTCAGCAGGTCCCGGGTCATCTCGTCCTCGACCCCCTCGGCGACCACGCGCAGGCCGAGGTTGTGCGCCAGCTCGACGATCGACCGGGCGATGAAGGACTCGTTCGAGCTCGTCGACATGCCCAGCACGAAGGACTTGTCGATCTTCAGCTCGTCGATCGGCAGCAGCCTCAGCTGGGACAGCGAGGAGTAGCCGGTGCCGAAGTCGTCCATGGACAGCCGCAGGCCCAGGGCGTGCAGGTCGGCCAGCACGGTGCTGTTGCGCACCGTGTCGTCGACGACGCTGCCCTCGGTGAGCTCCAGGGTCAGCAGCTCACCCGGGACGCCGTGGCGGCGCAGCGCCCGGCGGACGCGCTCGACGATGTCCGGCTCGGCGAGGCAGTGCGCCGAGAGGTTGACCGCCACCGACAGCGCGATGTCCTGGTCCAGCCACCGCCGGCAGCGGTCCAGCGCACGGTCCAGCACGTGGTCGGTCAGCAGCCCGATCCGGCCGATCTGCTCGGCCAGGCTGATGAAGTCGTCCGGTGAGATGTCCCCGTAGCGCGGGTGCGCCCAGCGGACGAGCGTCTCGACCGAGACGATGTCCGCGGTGCGCGTGTCCACGATCGGCTGGAAGACCACCGAGATCTGCCCGTCGGCCATCGCGGCCTCGAGCTCCGTGCCCAGCTGCAGGCGGCGCAGGCTCTGCTGGTCCAGGACGGGGTGGTAGGTCGCCACTCCCCCGGAGCCCTGTGCCGCGAGCAGCGCCACGTCCGCCCGCTGGATCAGGGTGCCGGAGTCCGAGCCGTGCACCGGCGCCGCTGCCACCCCGATGGTCAGCGCGACCTCCAGGTCCAGCCCGGCGACCCGGGCCCGGGTGGAGGCGGCCTCCCGCAGCCGGCGGGCAGCCCGCTCGGTGGCCGCCAGGGACAGACCGGGCAGCAGGACGGCGAACTGACCGCCCTCCATCCGGGCGACGACGGCCTGGGGCGGCGCGTGCTCGCGGAGCAGCCCGGCGGTGACGAGGAGGAGCTCGTCGCTGGCCGCGTGCCCGAGCGTGTCCGTGACGTCGGTGTACCCGTCCAGGGCGGCCAGCACGAGCCCGACCCGGGCGGTGGCCGGCTCGGCCATCAGCAGGGCGTCGATCTCCCCGCCCAGCCGCTGCCGGTTCGGCAACCCGGTCAGCCGGTCGTGATCGCCGTCGTGCCGGATCTGGCTGAGCAGCTGCTGCTGCCGGATGGCGGCGTTGACGTGGGTCAGCATCGACTCGAGTGCGCTGCGGTCCCCGTCTGCGAAGGAGACGATGTCGCCCTGCCGGTCGCAGACCTCGAGGTACCCCGGCTCACCGGCCGCGGTGGTCACGGGCGCGCCGAGCACCTCGCGTGCGCCACGACGGAGGAGCGCCGCCCGCTCGGCGTCGTCTGCCCGGCCGTAGGAGACGAAGACCGGGCCCTCGGCGCCCGGCACGACGGCGCGAGCACGGACCAGGTCGTCCGGATCGCCGGGCCCGTCGTACCAGGCCACGTCCCGGTCGGCCGCGTCGACGAGCAGTTGCGGTCCCTCGTCGAGGTACGGAGGCAACCACAGCGCGACGCGATCGGCGTTGAGCAGCTCACGGACGGCCTGGACGATCTCCCGGGTGCCGGACTCGTCGGCGGACACCAACTCCACCCGCCGGGCGAAGTCGTAGACCCGTTGGACGGTGCGCCGTTCACGCACCGCGCGGGCGGACTGGCGGAAGACCACGACGACGACGACGAGCAAGGGGATGGTCAGTGCCCAGGTCCAGGACGTCTCGCGGGTGAGCAGAAGGGCGATCACCCCGATGACCACACTGACCGGCCCGAGCACCAGGTTGGGCACGGCTGCCGTGAAGAAGGACCAGCCGGGGAAGCCCTCGGTCAGCGACACAGCAGCGCCGACGCCGACCATGCTGACGATCCCGGTGACCAGGACGGCGATCATCAGGGACAGCCAGGCGATCGGGTCAGTCACGTCCAACGGTGGCAACAGGGTCAGCACGGCCAACGCCGCGCTCAACTCGGCCACGGCCAGCGCCGCATTGAACAGCACCTTGGGGGCGGGGTACCGCTGCCAGGACTCGACGATCACAACGGCAGCCACCCGAGTGACGGCCGTCCACAGACCACCTACTTCGAGCAACCCGACGACGACAGCTATCTCCGTCGGCGACAGCGAGATCGTCTGCTTCCGGAACTCGACGTCGAACTGCACGGACTCCGTGAGCAGGAAGGCAGCCAGCAGGACCAGCACCAACCCGACCGGGGCGTCCTGCCAGCCGGCCGGCAACACGGGCAGCGCAGCAGCGACGGCGACCGCGCTCGCCATGAGGGCGATCGTCCACGGCCGCCGGATCAGGGGGGCCCCCGTGGTCTCGGGGGCCGCGGACTGGGCCACGGGCAGCCTGTCTGTCGAGGTCGGCGAAGGCCGAAGGTAACAGCGCACGGCAGTCCCGTGTCGTGAACTCACTCCTGCGGGCGATCAGGGTTCCCCGCGCCCCCGTCGGCGCGAGCCTGGGGTCAGCGGCCCCACTTCCAGTTACGGCCCCACTTCCAGTTACGGCCGGAGGCGATGGCGGAACGGTCGGCGGTCACAGCGGTGCGTGCGGACATGACGTCTCCCTGAGGGCGTGAAAGGGCTCGAATGTCGCGGCAGCCGCCCACGCGGGGGCAGAGCGTCGTCCGGCACAGACCGCAACTAAGAGACTGCATGGGGTCACCCACACGCGCAATCTGCAACACGACTGGGTTAATGATCTTCGTTGTGTCGTCACTCCTTGCATTGGTCGATCTACTGAAAGTCACCTATCGAGTGATTTTGAGCCGTTCCCACCGGTGGCGGCGCCTGTCCTCGTGTTCCGGGAGCGGCAGGTCGTCGAGCCGGTCGAGCAGCGACGGGGACGGCGGGTCCAGCCGGCCGAGCGTGGCAGCGACCTGCTCGAACCCGTCCCGCGCGGCGGCCTCGACCGCGGCGGTGTCCGGCGCGGCGGGGGTCAGCAGCTCGACCGCGGCCCGCTCGGCGTCCGCTGCCGTGCGGACCGGACCGTCGTCGGGCCCCATCCGCACCTCGCCGTCGGCACCGACCAGGGTCGCGGCACTGTCCACGATCCCCTCGACCAGGTCCTCCGCAGGGCCGTGGACCAGTGAGGTGGGTGTCCCCACGCCGATGGTCCAGAGCAGCTGCCGGTCGACCACCGCCTCCTGCTCCTGGCTGTAGGCGAGCGCATAGCGGAGCCGCTGGCCGTGCTCCTGCACCGCCACGGTGGCACCGACGAGCTCCGCGCCCCTCGGAGCCGGCACCCCGGCTGCCCGTGCGGCGGCGTGGAGCGCGATGACCACCGGCGCGCTCCGGGCCTCCTCGGCGAACAGGTGCGCCAGTCCGCGCAGCTGGGTGTCGGTCGATGCGTCGAGGGCGCCGCCCGTCCCGCCGTCCCGCACGGCCGCCTCGAGGACCGACACCAGGACGCCGGTCTGTCCGGCCACCAGTCCGCTCACCTCCGCGCCGATCCGGGCGAACGTCCCCTGGTCGACCAACACCCGGTTCGGGGAGTCCGGGGCCAGCCCCCGGCCCAGCGACCGCAGCGCCGCACCGGCCGCCGTCGCCGCAGCGGGGCCGGCCGCGGCGAGGGTGACGACCGCAGCCAGGTCCTCAGTGCCGCCCGGCCACGGCCGGCTCAGCAACGTCGTCCAGGCAGCCGCGTCCGCGAGCAGCTCCCCCGCAGCGACCCGGTCACCGGCGCGGCGCACCACGCTCAACGCCGCCGCCACGGGGTCGGGAGCCGTGGGGCCGACCACGGTCGCCGCGCCGGCCCCTCGCGCCGCCTCCCGGGCCAGGAACTGGCGCCCCCAGGACGCGGCCAGGGCGGAGCCACCGACCCCAGCCCGGCCGGGAAGGGCACGCAGCACCGCGCCCATCCCGAGCGCCAGCACGTCGACCGCGCCGTCGGGGTCCGCCGGCGCCAGCCGCAGGTCGCTCAGGGTCCGGTCGGCCGGGCTCCCGGCAGCCACCGCGCTGAGCGTTCCGGCCAGCAGGCCGGCCAGCGCCGGGACGGCGGCACCTCGCTCGCCCAGCACGGTGAGCAGCCAGCGGAGGCCGTCGACGCCGAGCCGCTCGACCACGGCGGCCGCGAAGGCGGGGCCGGCAGCGTGACCGGACCAGCCGGCGGCTGCGGCCTCGAGCTGCTGGGCCGTTCCCGGCCGGAGGAGGATCTCCGCCGCCTCCCGGCCCAGCGCGGCGAACGCACCGTCGCCCCACCCCGGCAGCCGCCCGGCGAGCCAGGCGGTGACCTGCGCAGCGCCTCCGGGGCGGGTGCGGCCACCCAGCGGCGCGGTGACCGCAGCGAGCACCGCCGCGACGGCCGCGGCGTCGGCGGCCAGGTCGTCCAGCAGCGCCCGGTGCTCGGCGGCCCGGTCGACGTCGTCGGCAGCGACCGCGGCGCTCAACGTGGCGGCCTCGTCGCGACCGGAGCCGGGGAGACCGCCGCCCCACGCCGGCCCCTCCAGCACGGCGACCCGCGCCCCGACGCGGGCGAACTGGTCACGCTGGTCGGCGCGGAGGGCGGCGACCCGGGACAGGACGACCAGCCAGAGCTCACGGTGCTCGGCGAGGCGGGCCGCCGCCGTGGTCAGCGCGCGGTGCAGCTCCCCCGCCACGGCCGTCGCCGTGGCGACCTCGGTGGTCACCGCCACCGCGTCGGCGCCCTGCCAGCCGGTGTCGACGGCCGTCGCGCTCAGCAGGTGCACCGTCGTCCCCGCCGCGAAGCCGGCCGACGCCAGCTGTGCGAGCACGTCGCCCAGGGCGGCCGGTGAGCCCGGCGGGTCGGGCAGCGCGACCGGAGTGGGGAGCAACGTGCTCATCGACGGACCGCCGTGCCCCGCCCCGGCAGCAGCCCACCGTCCAGCTGCTGCCACGAGTCGGCAGCCGTCGCCACGGCGCTGCGCAGCCAGGCCAGCTCGCCGGCCAGACAGACACCCGCGGCCGCCACCGTCTCGCCGAACCCGGCCACGACCGGGCCGAGCGGCCCGCCCACCCCCGCCCCGCCGGCCGGCGCACCGACCTGCGCCGCCCGGGCCGACGCAGCGTCCAGCACCCCGGCCAGCGCGTACAGCCGGTCCGGGACCACCTCGATCACCATGCCGGGGAGTCTGTCGGCCCGGCGGCGTCGTCCCGGGCCGTCATCCACAGGGACCGGGCCGGTACAGGCTGCGCCGGGCCCCGTCGTCCACACCGTCCACAGGCGGTGTCCACAGGTGGTGGACGACGGCGGAGCAGCCGTTGCGGCGGCCTCTAGGCTGCGCGCGTGCGAACCGGACAGCCCGACGTCGGCGACCCCGAGGCCGGGTCGACCCTGCCGTTCGTGCTGGTCTGCTGGCTGGTGGGGGCGCTGATGGTGTTCGGCGCGATCGCCGCCTCCGACGCCTTCCTGGAGCAGCAGGAGGTCCAGTCGCTCTGCGACGGTGCGGCGCTGGCGGCGGCGAACCAGGTCGACGAGGCCGCCGTCTACACCCGCGGGGTGGGCACCGAGCTGCCGCTGACCCGTGCGGCGGCCGAGGCAGCCGTGGCCGACCAGCTCGGTGACGCCGGCGTCGTCCTGGACTCGTGGTCGGCGGTGACCGACGGGGCCGAGGTGACCGTGCGGTGCAGCCGGTCGGTCCCGATCGCCTTCGGCTGGCTCTTCCTGGCCGGCGAGCCCCTGGAGCGCACCGCCGTCGCCAGCGCCCGGGCGCCGACCGCGTGAACGAGGACGGCCCCCGACCATGTGGTCGGGGGCCGTCGTACCAGGCGTGGCGGGTGAAGGATTCGAACCTTCGTAGGCTAAGCCGACGGATTTACAGTCCGCTCCCATTGGCCACTCGGGCAACCCGCCGTGGTGGTACCGGGAGAGCGTACAAGACGGGGGACGACGTCCTCGCCGGGTCCCCGGCGGCGCGTCGTCCCCACTGAGGAGGAACCCGACATGGCCGATGCGTCCTTCGACGTGGTGAGCAAGGTCGACCGGCAGGAGGTCGACAACGCCCTGAACCAGGCGGGCAAGGAGCTGTCGCAGCGGTTCGACTTCCGTGGCGTGAACGCCACCATCGCCTGGGCCGGCGAGGAGGCGGTGGCCCTGCAGGCCGACACCGAGGAGCGGGTGGCCGCGGCGCTCGAGGTGTTCAAGGAGAAGCTGGTCAAGCGGGGCATCTCGATGAAGGCGCTGGACGCCGACGAGCCGCAGTCCTCGGGGAAGGTCTACAAGATCTCCGCCCGGATCCAGCAGGGCATCGCCTCGGACAAGGCCAAGGAGATCGCCAAGGCCATCCGCGACGAGGGCCCCAAGGGCGTGCAGGCGCAGATCCAGGGCGACCAGCTGCGGGTCAGCGGCAAGAAGCGCGACGACCTGCAGGCGGTGCAGCAGCTGCTGAAGAGCAAGGACTTCGAGATCGCCCTGCAGTTCGACAACTACCGCTGAGCTGAGGCACGGCCCCCGCGCCCCGGCGTGGGGGCCGTCAGCCCAGCTCGCGGGCCATCTGCTGCAGCCGGGCGATGCGCTCGGCCATCGGCGGGTGGGTGGCGAACATCGACGCCATGCCCTGGCCGCGGAACGGGTTGGCGATCATCAGGTGGCTCTGGGTCACCAGCCGGTCGTCCTGCGGCAGCGGCCGGGCGGCCACACCGCGCTCGAGCTTGGACAGCGCGCTGGCCAGCGCCAGCGGGTCGGAGCTGAGCTGCGCGCCGGAGGCGTCGGCCTGGTACTCCCGGCTGCGGCTGACCGCCATCTGGACCAGGCCGGCGGCGACCGGGCCGAGGAAGACCAGCAGCAGGCCGCCGAGCCCGCCGCCCTGCCGGTCCTCGGAGCGGCCGCCGAACAGCGAGGCGAACATCGCCATGTGCGCCAGGTAGGTGATCACCGTGGCCATGGCGCCGGCCACCGAGCTGATCAGGATGTCGCGGTTGTAGACGTGCGAGAGCTCGTGGGCGAGCACCCCGCGCAGCTCCCGGCGATCCAGCAGCTCGAGGATGCCCTGGGTGCAGCAGACCGCGGCGTTGCGCGGGTTGCGGCCGGTGGCGAAGGCGTTCGGCTGGTTGGTCGGGCTGACGTAGAGCCGGGGCATCGGCTGCCGGGCCTCGGTGGCCAGCTCGCGCACGATCGCGTACAGCTGCGGCGCCTGGGTCTCGGTGACCGGGAAGGCTCGCATCGCCCGCAACGCCAGCTTGTCGGAGTTGAAGTACGCCCAGCCGTTGACCCCGAGGGCGACCACCAGGGCGATGAAGAGCCCACCGCGGCCGAAGAAGCTGCCGACCAGCAAGATGGCGCCGGCCATCAGGCCGAGCAGCACGGCGGTCTTCAGACCGTTGTTCCAGCGTTGCACGAGCGGTAGAACGCCTTCGGCCCGATCCCCGTTCCCCCGGCGGCTGGGGCCCGCCTGTGAGGTGAGCCGACCCTGTGTGGCTTCGCTCACGTCGGCCGCCGAGCGGGTCCCCCGGCGCGGCGCGCACGTAGCCTGGCGGGTCGGAGGTACCTCACACATGACTGGCACCAACCCCGGAATCAGCCCCGCCGCGAACGGTGTTGCCCCTGGCATGCACCCCGCCGTGGACCCCGCCATCGACGCCGCTGCCCACAGCTCCGCCCCCGGCGGACTGGTGAAGAGCGTCGTCGAGCTCGACCGCGTCGTCATCCGGCTCGCCGGGGACTCCGGCGACGGGATGCAGCTCACCGGGGGGCGGTTCACCAGCGAGACGGCCAGCTTCGGCAACGACCTGTCGACGCTGCCGAACTTCCCCGCCGAGATCCGGGCGCCGACGGGCACCCTCCCCGGCGTCAGCAGCTTCCAGCTGCACTTCGCCGACCACGACATCATGACCCCGGGTGACGCGCCCGACGTGCTGGTCGTGATGAACCCGGCCGCGCTGAAGGCCAACCTCGTGGACCTCCCCGGCGGTGGCCTGCTGATCGCCGACTCCGACGAGTTCACCCCGCGGAACCTGGCCAAGGTCGGCTACGCCAGCAACCCGCTCGAGGACGGCTCGCTGGACAAGTGGCAGCTGGTGAGCGTGCCGCTGACCTCGATGACCACCGACGCGCTCGCGGACTCCGGCCTGGGCAAGAAGGAGGCCGAGCGCAGCAAGAACATGTTCACCCTCGGCCTGCTGTCCTGGATGTACCACCGGCCCACCGAGGGCACGATCCGCTTCCTGGAGCGGCAGTTCCGGCGCAAGCCGCAGATCGCCGCCGCCAACATCGCCGCCTTCCGGGCGGGCTTCAACTACGGCGAGACGACCGAGGCCTTCGCGGTCTCCTACGAGGTCAAGCCGGCCCCGATGGCCCCGGGCAGGTACCGGCACATCTCCGGCAACCAGGCGCTCTCCTACGGCCTGGTCGCCGCGGGCCAGCGCTCGGGGCTGCCGGTCTTCCTGGGCGCCTACCCGATCACCCCGGCCAGCGACATCCTGCACGAGCTGTCCAAGCACAAGTCCTTCGGCGTGCGCACCTTCCAGGCCGAGGACGAGATCGCCGGCATCGGCGCGGCGCTGGGCGCCTCCTTCGGCGGGGCGCTGGGCGTGACGACGACGTCCGGGCCGGGTGTGGCGCTCAAGGCCGAGACCATCGGCCTGGCCGTGATGACCGAGCTGCCGCTCCTCATCGTCGACGTGCAGCGCGGTGGCCCCTCCACCGGGTTGCCCACCAAGACCGAGCAGTCGGACCTGCTGCAGGCCCTCTACGGCCGCAACGGCGAGGCCCCGGTGCCCGTCATCGCGCCGCGCTCCCCCGGCGACTGCTTCGACGCCACGCTGGAGGCGGCGCGGATCGCGCTGACCTACCGGACGCCGGTCATCCTGCTGTCCGACGGCTACCTGGCCAACGGCGCCGAGCCGTGGTCGATCCCGGCCACCGACGAGCTCCCCGACCTGCGCACGGAGTTCGCCACCGAGCCCAACGGCGAGGACGGCGAGTTCCTCCCCTACCTGCGTGACCCGGAGACCCTGGCCCGGCCGTGGGCGGTGCCCGGGACGGCGGGACTGCAGCACCGGATCGGCGGGCTGGAGAAGGCCGACAAGACCGGCAACATCTCCTACGACCCGGCCAACCACGACCTGATGACCCGCCTCCGGCAGGCCAAGGTCGACGGCATCGCCGCCTCCATCCCGGCCACCGAGGTCGACGACCCGGACGGCGACGCCCGGGTCGCGGTCATCGGCTGGGGCTCCACGTACGGGCCGATCGGCGCCGCCTGCCGGCGGATCCGCGCCTCGGGCCGCTCGATCGCCCAGGTGCACCTGCGCCACCTCAACCCGCTGCCGGCCGACCTGGGCGAGATCCTCGCCCGCTACGACCAGGTGGTCTGCCCCGAGATGAACCTCGGCCAGCTGGCCATGGTCCTGCGGGCCAAGTACCTGGTCGACGTGCACAGCCACACCCAGGTGCGCGGGCTGCCGTTCCGCGCCGCGGAGCTGGCGGCCGTGTTCCAGGACGTCATCGACGGGACCACCGGGACGGCGACCACCCTCGACACCGGCTCCGACACCCCTGCACAGACGGGAGCGGCCCTGTGACCGCCATCGAATCCAGCAACGGGCACGTGCACGACCTCGGCATGCCCGCCGGCGGTCCGGACGTGACCACCATCTCCGGCGCGATCGACGCCTCGATCGCGGCCAACGGCGCGAAGCAGACGACGCTGAAGGCCAAGGACCTCAAGACCGACCAGGAGGTGCGCTGGTGCCCCGGGTGCGGTGACTACGTCATCCTCAACGCGGTCCAGAGCTTCCTGCCCAGCCTCGGCATCGCCCGCGAGGACATGGTCATCGTCTCCGGCATCGGGTGCTCGAGCCGCTTCCCGTACTACATGAACACCTACGGGATGCACTCGATCCACGGCCGCGCCCCGGCGATCGCGACCGGCCTGGCCGCCTCCCGCCCCGACCTGTCGGTGTGGGTCGTCACCGGGGACGGCGACGCGCTGTCCATCGGCGGCAACCACCTGATCCACACCCTGCGCCGCAACGTGAACCTGACGATCCTGCTGTTCAACAACCGGATCTACGGGCTCACCAAGGGGCAGTACTCCCCCACCTCGGAGGTCGGGAAGGTCACCAAGTCCACCCCGATGGGCTCGATCGACGCCCCGTTCAACCCGGTGTCCCTGGCGCTGGGCGCGGACGCGACCTTCGTCGGCCGGGCGATGGACTCCGACCGCAAGGGCCTCACCGACGTGCTCCGCCAGGCCGCGGAGCACCAGGGCACGTCGCTGGTGGAGATCTACCAGAACTGCAACATCTTCAACGACGGCGCGTTCGAGCTGCTCAAGGACCCGGCCACCGGCCCGATGTGGACCATCCCGCTGGTGCACGGGGAGCCGCTGGTCTTCGGCCCCGGGGGCGCCTCCTGCGTCGTCCGGGACGACTTCGGCGGCCTGCGGATCGCCGAGACCAACCAGGTCGACGCCAGCCAGATCGTGGTCCACGACGCGACCCGCGAGGACCCGTCGTACGCCTTCGCGCTGTCCCGGCTGTCCAGCCAGGACCTGCGCTACAGCCCGATGGGCGTCTTCCGGTCGGTGGCCAAGCCCACGTACGACCGGATGATGGCCGACCAGCTCGAGGACGCCGCGGCGCAGGAGCCCGCGGACCTCGACGCCCTGCTGGCCGGCGGCGACAGCTGGACCGTCAGCTGATCCCGCTCGAACGCTGAACGCCGGTGGCCGGCGGACCTGTCAGGTCCGCCGGCCACCGGCGTCTTCAGGCCTCCCGGAGCAGCTCGGTGAGCACCCTCAGGGCCCCGGACAGCTCGGCCCGGCTGGGGTGCGCGAACCCGAGCACCAGCCCGGCGCGGTACCCGGCGGCGCCGTTCAGGTGGTGGCGCCCCAGCCCGTCCAGGGCCACCCCTCGGCCCGCAGCTGCGGCCGTGAGCGCCTCCTCCACCGTGGGATCCGGCAGCGACACCACGACGTGCGCTCCGGCGGGGTCCCCCTCCGCCACGCAGCCGGCCGCCGTCACCGCCGCGAGCACCTCCGCCCGCCGGCCGGCGAGCTCCCGCCGCAACCGCCGCAGGTGCCGGGCGAGGTCGCCGGAGGCCGCCAGCGCGGCGAGGACCCGTTGACCGGCCCGGGCCGGACGGGTGCCCGTGGTGGTCCGCCGGGTGAGCAGGTCGGCGCGCAGGCCCGGTGGCGCCACCAGCCAGCCGACGCCCAGGGTGGGGCTCACGATCTTGCTGGTGGTGCCGAGGTGCACCACGACGTCCGGCCCGAGGGCGCCGAGCAGCGGCAGCGGCGCGACGTCGTAGCGCAGCTCGCCGTCGTAGTCGTCCTCGAGCACCCACCAGCCCTCGGTGCGGGCGCGGGCGACGAGGGCCAGCCGGCGGGCCGCCGACATCCGCAGACCGAGCGGGTACTGGTGGGCCGGGGTGCAGTAGACGGCGGCCAACCCGGCCGGCAGCGCGTCGACCACCAGCCCGTCGCGGTCGACCGGGACGGGCACCGGCTCCACCCCGGCGTCCACCAGGGCACCGACGACCCGCTGGTACCCCGGGTCCTCCACCCCGACCCGGCTGCCCGGGGGCAGGACGCGGGCGACCTCGGCGACGGCGGCGGAGGTGCCGGACGTGGCCAGCACGTCGGCTGCGGTGACCGACAGGCCTCGGTGGCGCAGCAGGTGCTCGGCGACGGCGGCGCGGAAGGCCGGGTCCCCGGCCGACTCGGCGGTGGCATCGGGCGCGTTGTCGCCGGCGGCGCGCCAGGCACGCCGCCAGGCCGTCTGGTCGAGCACCTCGAGGCAGGGCGTCCCGGCCCGGAGGTCGACGAGCGGGGGCCCCGCCGGCGACGCGACCAGGGCGGGGCGGGTGGTCGTCGGCGGGGTCGTCACCGACCCGGTCACGAACGTGCCCACCCCGCGACGCCCGGCGGCCCACCCCTCGGCCAGCAACTGGTCGTAGGCGGCGGCGGTGACCGTCCGGCTGACCCGCAGGGCCACGGCCAGCTCCCGGGTGGACGGCAGCCGGTCGCCGGGGCGCAACGCCCCGGACACGGCGGCCTGGCGGAGCCCGTCGGCCAGCTGCACCGACAGCGGCCGCGCGGCCGCCCGGTCGAGGACGACGGGTGGGACGTCGATCAGCAGACACCTCCGGTGGACCGGTCGAAGGCGCTCCCCCGGCGAGCGGCCCCGGCGGGAGACCGGCGGCGAGTGGCCTGGTGGAAAAGCGGCGGAATGGCCCTTGGAGGATGCCACGGCGTGCAGCAGGTTGGGGTCATGGACGTCGCGACCCCGCTCTCCCCCACCGCTCGCAGCACCATCCGCCGTGGCGCCCGGCGGGCCCGCACCGACCGCGCCGAGCTGTACGCGGTGCTGGACGCCGGGCTCGTCGGTCACCTGGGCGTCGTGCTCGACGGCGCGCCGGTGGTGCTGCCCACCGGGTACGGCCGGGTCGGCGACACCCTCTACCTGCACGGCTCCACCGGCGCCGCCACGCTGCGCGCCGCCGCCACCGGGAGCCCGGTGGCCTTCACCGTCACGCACGTCGACGGCGTCGTCTACGCGCGCTCGTCCTTCCACCACTCGATGAACTACCGGTGTGCGGTCGTGCACGGCACCGCGCAGCTGGTCACCGACCCCGAGGAGCGGCTGCGGGCGCTGGCCGCGCTGACCGAGCAGCTGGCGCCGGGCTCCTGGACGGCGACCCGCCAGCCGGACCGCCGGGAGCTGGCCGCCACCGCCGTCCTGGCGCTGGACCTCGCCGAGGCGAGCCTGAAGGTGCGCACCGGCCCGCCCGGGGACGACGAGCGCGACCTGGCGGCCGATGCCGGGCCGTCGCCGGTGTGGGCGGGGGTGCTGCCGCTGCGCACCGTGCTGGGCGAGCCGGAGCCCGATCCGCTGCTCCCGGCGGGGGTTCCGGTGCCGCCCCGCGTCCGGGACCGCTCGCTCAGCCGGCCGGGGTGACCCGGAGCAGCTGGTCCTCGCCGTCGCCGTTGTCGGTGGTGACGTAGAGCGCGCCGTCCTCGCCCTGGACGGGGGTGCGGATGCGGCCGTGGGCGTCCTCGAGCTCGGGCAGCCGGAAGGACTCGACGAGCTCGCCGTCCTCGGTCAGCCGGAGCGCGAGGACGCCGGTGTCCTTCTGCACGCCGATCACCAGCAGCCCGTCGTAGTCCCCCCAGGCGTCCCCGTCCAGGAACGTCGCGCCGGAGGGGGCGATGGTCGGGTCGCCGGAGGACCAGACGGCGGGCACGGCCCCGGGGGCGGTCATCGGCACGCTCTCGTCGTAGCTGCCCGCCCCGACCGGGTCCCAGCCGAGGTCGGCCCCCGGCTGCAGCAGGTTCACCTCGTCGTCCCGGTCCGGTCCGTGCTCGACGGAGTACACCTGTCCGGTGCCGGGGCGCACGGCGAGGCCCTGCACGTTGCGGTGCCCGTAGGTGAAGACCCGGTCGGCGGCGTCCTCGTCGGTGAACGGGTTGTCCGGCAGGGCCTCTCCCGTCTGCGGGTCGATCCGGAGGACCTTGCCGGCGAGTGAGCCGAGGTCCTGCGGGTTCGTGCCGACGGCGTTGTCCCCGGTGCCGATGAACAGCGCACCGTCGGGGCCGAACTCGACCCGGCACCCGCCGTGCCGGCCGCTCTCGGCGTTCACCGGGATGCCGCCCAGCAGCGGGTCGGCGACCCGGGTGGCGGTGGTCCACCCCTCGTCCACGGTCCAGGCGATCACCTGGATCTCGGCGCCGTCGGCGGACTCCACGCCCTGGCAGGTGTAGAAGCGCCGGTTGTCGGCGAAGGCGGGGTCCAGGGCGAGACCCATCAGACCGGTCTCCCCCTCGGCGAAGAGGTCGTCGAAGTCCGCGTCCAGCGTGCGCGCCTCGCCGTCGGGCAGCACCGCGGTCAGGCCGCCGGCGCGCTCGTCGACCAGCAGGGTGCCGTCGGGTGCCTGGGCGACGTCCCAGGGGTGGTCCAGCCCGTCGAGCACGACCTCGACCTCCAGCTCAGGAGCACCGGCGGGTGCGGACACCGGCGCCGGGGCCGCGCCGGCGTCGTCCGCACCGGGGTCGGCGGAACCGCAGGCGGCGAGCAGCAGGAGCGGGGGCAGCGCCACCCAGGAGCGTCGGGTCATCCTCCTCAGGATGCCCCCGATCAGGCCGAACGGCTCAGCTGGTGCGGGTCACCACGTACGTGCACAGCCCGGACAGCGCCTCGCGCACCGGGCCGTCGGGCACCGCCGTCAACCGGTTCCGGGCGCGGTCGGCGTACTCGCCGAGCACCGCGGTCGCCCGGGCCAGCGAGGTGGAGCTGCGCAGCAGGGCGAGCGCCTCGGCGTGCTCGGCGTCGTCGACGACCGGGCCCGCCACCAGCTCGCGGAGCCGGGCCTCGGCCGGGTCGTCGCCGGCGAGGGCGAACAGCACCGGCAGGGTGGCGATCCCCTCGCGCAGGTCGGTGCCGGGCCGCTTCCCGGACACCCCGCCCTCGCTGACGATGTCGATCAGGTCGTCGGAGAGCTGGAAGGCCACCCCGACCTCCTCGCCGAACGCGGTGAGCGCCGTGACGAGCTCCGGCGCGGCACCGGCGAACGAGGCGCCGAAGCGGGCGGAGGTGGCCACCAGTGACCCGGTCTTGTCGGCCAGCACCCCGAGGTGGTGGTCGACGGCGTCCTCGCCCGGCTGGGCGCCCACCGTCTCGCGCAGCTGGCCGGTGACCAGCCGCTCGAACGTCCGGGCCTGCACCCGGACGGCCTCCGGGCCGAGGTCGGCCAGCAGGTCCGACGCCCGGGCGAAGAGGAAGTCGCCGGTCAGGATGGCGACGCTGTTGGTCCAGCGGCTGTTGGCGCTGGGGGCGCCCCGGCGGACGGAGGCCTCGTCCATCACGTCGTCGTGGTAGAGCGTGGCCAGGTGGGTCAGCTCGCAGACGACGGCCGCGTCGACCACCTCGGGGGCGTCCGCGTCGCCGAGCTGGGCGGCGAGCAGCGCCAGCAGCGGCCGGAACCGCTTGCCCCCGGCGGCCATCAGGTGGCCGGCGGCCTCGTTCACGAACGCGTGCTCGCTGGCGACCGAGGCGGCCAGCCGGGCTTCCACCCGCGCCAGCCCGTCGGACAGCGCCTCGCCGAGCTCGCCGTCGGGGAGCCAGGGGCCGATCGTCGAGGCCGGGCTCGCGGGCCGGTGCCACGACTGGCCCTCACGCTGGGGGTCGCGTCCGCCGCCCTGGGGGCTGGTGGTGCCGGCTCCGGTCATCAACCGACGAAGATAGCCGCCGTGCACGACCCCCGGCGCACCGGCCTGCCGCCGGCCGGGGCGCGCGGAGCCGGTCAGCCGACGAACACGGCGGCCGACTCGGCCAGCTCGAGCACCGCCCCGGGCAGGACGCCGAGCACCAGCGTGGCCGCCGCGGTGACCGCGAGCACGATCGTGGTCGGCATGCCGGGGACGCCGACGGTGGGGCCGTCGGGCGCGGGGTCGGAGAAGTACATGAGCACGACCACCCGCAGGTAGAAGAACGCCGCGATCGCACTGGCGACCAGCGCGACGAGGGCCAGCGGCCAGGCCCCGGCCTCGATCGCGGCCCGGAAGACGGCGAACTTGCCGGTGAACCCGCTGGTGAGCGGGATGCCGGCGAGCGCGAGCAGGAAGAAGGTCATCAGTGCGGCGACGAGCGGGGAGCGCTGGGCCAGGCCGGCCCACTGGGCGAGGTGGGTGGCCTCGCCGTCGCCGTCCCGGACGAGGGTGACCAGCCCGAACGCGCCGAGCGTCGTCAGGCCGTAGGTGACCAGGTAGAACATGGTCGCGGCCAGCCCGTAGCCGGTGCCGTCCGGGCCGAGGCCGATGACCCCGGTGAGCAGGAAGCCGGCGTGGGCGATCGAGGAGTAGGCCAGCATCCGCTTGACGTCGGTCTGGGTGAGCCCGAGCACCGCGCCGACCACCATGGAGGCGATCGCCAGGGCGTAGACCAGCGGCCGCCAGGTCCAGTCGGCGGTGCCGAAGGCGACGTAGAGCAGCCGCAGCACCGCCCCGAAGGCGGCGACCTTGGTGGCCGCGGCCATGAAGGCGGTCACCGCGGTGGGGGCGCCCTGGTAGACGTCGGGGGTCCAGCTGTGGAACGGCGCGACGCTGGCCTTGAACATCAGCCCGACCACGAGCAGGCCCAGCCCGAGCACCATCAGGGCGCCGCCGCCCTCGGTCACCACGGCCACCCGCACGTCGGACAGCCGCACGCTGCCGGTCGCCCCGTAGACGAGGGCGAGCCCGTACAGGAAGAACGCCGAGGCGAAGGCGCCGAGCAGGAAGTACTTGACCGCCGCCTCCTGGGACAGCAGCCGCCGGCGGCGGGCGAGCCCGCACATCAGGTACAGCGGCAGGCTGAGCACCTCCAGCGCCACGAACATGATCAGCAGGTCGTTGGCGGCGGTGAACAGCATCATGCCGCCGATGGCGAAGGTGGCCAGCGGGTATACCTCGGTCTGCACCCGCTCGGAGGTGGCCAGTTCGCGGTCCCGGACGCTGCCGGCCGGCACCGCGGCGGCGGCGACGAACGCCGAGCGGGCCGGGTCCAGGGCGCGCTCGCTGAACAGCAGGACCGACAGCGCGCCCAGGACGGCGATCGTCCCCTGCAGGAACAGCGCCGGCCCGTCGACGGCCAGCGCCCCGCCGGCGGTGACGTCCTCGGTGCCGGCCAGCAGCAGCGTGGCGACCAGGGCCCCGACCGTGCCGACCAGGGCGATCGCCACCTGCACGGGGTGGCGCACGGACCGCGGCGCGAACGCCTCGACCAGGACGCCGACGCAGGCGGCACCGAAGACGAACAGCAGCGGTGCGAGCGCTGCGTAGGACAGGTCCGGTGCCTCGATGGCGCCCATCAGTCGGTCCCCCCGGTCCCGGTGCCCGGTGCAGCCGGCGTGCTGCCCCCGGGGTCGACGCCGATGTCGGTCATGGTCGCCTCGACCGCCGGGCTGACCAGGTCGATCAGCGGCTGCGGGTACACCCCGAGCACCAGGATCAGGGCGACCAGCGGCGTGACGACGGCGATCTCCCGCCCGGACAGGTCCCGGACGGCCCGCAGCCGCGCCCGCACCGGCGCGTCGAGCACGGCGGTCGCGCCGTGCGGCCCACCGACGGGTCCGGCGGACAGGTCGCCGTCCTCAGGGCGGTCGTCGGGGTCGGCGTCGGTGTCGGCCAGGAGCACGCCGCGCGGCGGGCCGTGCATGACCCGCTGGTACATCAGCAGCACGTAGAGGGCGGCCAGCACGATCCCGGCGGTGGCGATGATCGTGAACACCGGCCGGGTCGGGAACGCCCCGATGAGCACCAGGAACTCGCTGACGAAGCTGTTGGTGCCCGGCAGCGCGAGGGAGGCCAGCCCGGCGAGCAGGAAGACCCCGGCCAGCACCGGCGTCCTGGCGGCCAGCCCGCCGTAGTCGCGGATCTGCCGGGAGCCGCCGCGGGCGATCACCATGCCGACGACGATGAACAGCAGGCCGGTGGCGATGCCGTGGTTGACCATGTAGAGCACCGCGCCGGTGGCCGCCTCGGTGGTGAAGGCGAAGATGCCCAGCGCGATGAAGCCGAAGTGGGCGATCGAGGTGTAGGACACCAGCCGCTTCATGTCGCTCTGCCCGACGGCGAGCAGTGCCGCGTAGATGATCCCGGCGACCGCGAGCACCAGCACCCAGGGGGCCAGGTCGCGGGAGGCGTCGGGGAACAGCGGGAGGCAGTAGCGCAGGAAGCCGAAGGTGCCGACCTTGTCCAGCACCCCGACCAGGAGCACGGCGCCGCCGATGGGGGCCTCGGCGCCGGAGTCGGGCAGCCAGGTGTGGAAGGGCACCAGCGGCGCCTTGATCGCGAAGGCGAGGAAGAACCCGGCGAAGAGCAGCTTCTGCACGTTCGGGTCGATCTCCAGCTGGCGCAGCGCGTCGAAGGCGAAGGTGCCCTCGCCCAGCTGGGAGTTGCTGACCACGTACAGCCCGATCACCGAGGCGAGCATGACCAGGCCGCCGAGCAGGCTGTACAGGAAGAACTTGACCGCGGCGTACTGCCGGTTCTCCCCGCCGAAGCTGCCGATCAGGAAGTACATCGGCACGAGCATGGCCTCGAAGAAGACGTAGAACAGGAAGACGTCGGTGGCGGCGAAGACCCCGACCATCAGCGACTCGAGCAGCAGCAGCCACGCCCAGAAGGCGGTCATCGACCGCGCCGGGCGGCCCGGCCGGGGCACCGGGGCGTCCCGCCAGGAGGCGCCGACCACGATCGGCACCAGCACGCCGATCAGCAGCAGCATCGACAGCGCGATGCCGTCGACGCCGAGGGCGAAGTCGACCCCGAAGTCGGGGATCCAGGCGACCGAGGTGGTCAGCTGGAACCGCTCGCCGTCGGGGTCGAAGGCGACGGTGGTCAGCACGGCGAGCAGCAGCACCAGCAGGCTCACCGCCAGCGCGAGCCGGCGGGCCAGGGCCTCCCGGGCGGCCGGCAGCGCCGCGACCACGGCGGCGCCGACCGCCGGGACGACGATCATCAGGACCAGCCAGGGGACGTCGCTCACGGCCGGGCCGCCTCTCCGCGGGTGGGGCTGTCAGGGGTGGTCATGCCGTCACCGCGAACAGCGCGCCGGCGATCAGCACCGCGCCGCCGAGCATGCCGAGGGCGTAGCTGCGGACGAACCCGGTCTGCACCCGGCCCAGCCGCGCCGAGCTCCCGCCCAGGGCCGCGGCCGTGCCGTTGACCGCGCCGTCCACCCCGCGGGCGTCCAGCCAGACCAGGGCGCGGGTCAGGTAGATCCCGGGGCGCATGACCAGCGACTCGTTGACGGTGTCTGCGTAGAGCCCGCGGCGGGCGGCGGCGACCACCGGCGAGACGCGGGCCGGCGCCGTCGTCGGCACCTCGCGGCGGCCGACGTACAGCCAGGCGGTGAGCGCCCCGAGGGCGACGACCACGGTGACGACGATGCTGACCACCAGCGGCGACACCAGGTGCGCGGCCTCCTCCGGCTCCCCGAAGACCGGCTCCAGCCAGCCGCTGAGCGGGAAGACCGCCACCAGCAGGGCGCCCGCGGCGACCGACCCGACGGCGAGCAGCACCATCGGCGCCGTCATCACCGCCGGGGCCTCGTGCGGGTGCACGCCGTCCTCCCAGCGCGGCCGGCCGAAGAAGGTCATCAGCATCAGCCGGGTCATGTAGAAGGCGGTGAGCCCGGCGCCGAGGACGGCGACCCCGCCGAGCACCCATCCGGAGACGCCGCCGCGGTCCAGCGCCGCCTCGATGATCGCGTCCTTGGTCCACCAGCCGGACAGGAACGGGAAGCCGATCAGCGCCAGGTACCCCAGCCCGAAGGTGACGAAGGTGACGGGCAGCTTCCGGGCCAGGCCGCCGAAGCGGCGCATGTCGACGGAGTCGTCCATCGCGTGCATGACCGAGCCGGCGCCGAGGAAGAGCCCGGCCTTGAAGAAGCCGTGGGCCAGCAGGTGGGCGATGGCGGCCGCGTAGCCGACCGGGCCGAGCCCCACGGCCAGGAACATGTAGCCGATCTGGCTGACCGTGGAGTAGGCCAGCACCTTCTTGATGTCGTCGTGGGCGCAGCCGGCGATGGCGCCGATCAGCAGGGTGACCGCGCCGACGGCCAGGACGACGGTGCGGGCGGTGGGCGTGGCGTCGTAGACCGGGGCGCTCCGGGCGATCAGGTAGACCCCGGCGGTCACCATCGTGGCCGCGTGGATCAGCGCCGAGACCGGTGTCGGGCCCTCCATCGCGTCGGGCAGCCAGGCCTGCAGCGGGAACTGGCCGGACTTGCCGCAGGCACCGAGCAGCAGGAGCAGCCCGATCGCGGTGACGGTTCCGCCGGCGAGCAGCCCCACCGAGCCGAAGACGCCGGCGTAGGACGTCGTCCCGAGCTGGGCGAACATCACGAAGATCGCCAGCGCGAGGCCGACGTCCCCGACCCGGTTCATCAGGAAGGCCTTCTTGGCCGCCGTGGCGGCCGCCGGGCGGGTGTACCAGAACGCGATCAGCAGGTAGGACGCCAGGCCGACGCCCTCCCAGCCGACGTAGAGGGCCACGTAGCTGTTGCCCAGGACCAGCAGCAGCATCGCCGCGACGAAGAGGTTGAGGTAGGCGAAGAACCGGCGGCGGCCGGGGTCGTGCGCCATGTAGCCGATCGAGTAGACGTGGATCAGCGCACCGACCCCGGTGATCAGCAGGACGAAGACCGCCGACAGCGGGTCGAACAGCAGCCCGGCGGTGACGTCGAGGCTGCCGGTGTCGATGAAGGTGAACAGGTCCAGGCTCACCGTGCGGCCGGCCCGGTCGACCAGCGCGAGGGTGCAGCCCACGGCGAGGGCGAAGGACGCGACCACGGTGCCGGTGGCCAGCAGGTGCCCCCAGCGGTCGGTGCGCCGCCCGCCGAGCAGCAACAGCGCCGCACCGGCCAGCGGCAGCACGATCACCAGCCACGTGACGGACAACAGCCCGTCGACCGGGACCGACGCAGGCACGACCTCGTTCACCCCTGGGCTCCCGTTCCGCTCAGTACTTCAGCAGGTTGACGTCGTCGACCGAGGCCGAGCGGCGGGTGCGGTAGATCGACATGATGATGGCCAGGCCGACGACCACCTCCGCGGCGGCGACGACCATCACGAACAAGGCGATGACCTGGCCCTCGACCGTCCCGGTGCTCCGGGCGAAGGTGATCAGGGTCAGGTTCACCGAGTTGAGCATCAGCTCGATGCACATGAACACCACGATGGCGTTGCGCCGCACCAGGACGCCCACGGCGCCGATGGTGAACAGGATCGCCGCCAGCACCAGGTAGTTGGTGATCGTCATCGGGGCGCCTCCTGGCCGCTGCCGGGGACCGGGCCGGTGGTGCCGCTGCCGGGGACCGGGCCGGTGGTGCCGCCGCCGATCGTGCCGAGGGCGGCGTCGGTGCCCCCGGCGTGCGGCAGCCCCTCCCGCTCGGCGCCGACGCTGCCGGTGCGCGGCAGCTCGTCGACCCGGACGGGCTCGACGCCGGTGGCGAAGCTGCTCGGCGCCAGGCCGCCGTCGGGCAGCCGGCCGGGCGCGGCGATGGAGTTGGCCCGCGCGTAGACGCCGGGGCCGGGCAGCGTCTGCGGCCGGTCGGTGAGGAACCTGGCCTGGGAGCGCTCCTTCTGGCTGCGCTGGGTGCCGGGCTCCCGTTCGGTGTGGGTGAGCAGCAGCGCGCCGACGGCGGCCACGATGAGCAGGGCGCCGGTGACCTCGAAGGCCAGCACGAAGCGGCCGTAGAGCACGGCGGCGATCGCCTCGACGTTGCCGGCGGCCGGCCCGCCCGCGGTGCCCTGCACCGCGGTGAGCCCGGCGACCGGCAGGTCCTCGGTGGCCCGCGCGATGCCGGCGCCGACCAGCCCGGCGAAGCCGATCCCCAGCACGATCGCCGCCACCCGCTGCCCGCGCAGCGTCTCGACGACCGAGTCCGACGTCTCCCGGCCGACCAGCATGAGCACGAAGAGGAACAGGATCATGATCGCGCCGGTGTAGACGATGATCTGCGCCGCGCCCAGGAACGGCGCCTCCTGGACGACGTAGAAGACGCCCAGGCTCAGCATGGTGGCGACCAGCCAGAGCGCGGAGTGAACGGCGTTGCGGGACAGCACCATCCCCAGCGCGCCGGCCAGGGCCACCGGGGCGAGCACCCAGAAGACGATGGTCTCCCCGGTGCCGATGACCACCCCGGTGTCGGCCGCTGCCGCCAGGACGGTCGGGGCGAGCACGGTCATGCCCGCTCCCCGACCACCGGCTCGGCGGCGGACCCGGGCTGCGGGGCCCGCACGTAGTAGTCCTGCTCGTTCTCGCCCAGCCGCATCGGGTGCGGCGGCTGCTCCATCCCGGGCAGCAGCGGGGCCATCAGCTGCTCCTTGGTGTAGATCAGCGCCTGGCGGTCGTCGTCGGCGAGCTCGAAGTCGTTGCTCATCGTCAGCGACCGGGTCGGGCAGGCCTCGATGCACAACCCGCAGAAGATGCAGCGCAGGTAGTTGATCTGGTAGACGGCGCCGTAGCGCTCACCCGGGGAGAAGCGGGCGTCCTCGGTGTTGTCCCCGCCCTCGACGTAGATGGCGTCGGCCGGGCAGGCCCAGGCGCAGAGCTCGCAGCCGACGCACTTCTCCAGGCCGTCGGGGTGCCGGTTGAGCACGTGCCGACCGTGGTAGCGGGGCTTGGTCTGCTTGGGGACCTCGGGGTACTCCTCCGTCGTCACCTTCTTGAACATCGTGGCGAAGGTGACCCCGAACCCCTGGGCGGGCCCGGGCAGCCAGCTGGACCGCTTGCCGGGGGCCGTGGTGGCCGGCGCCGTCGAGGACTGCCGGGCGACCGCACTGCTCTCCCGCCGGGCCGGGCCGGCCCCGGCGGAGGCACCTGACGTGACGGGCGGCGGGGTGGGCTCAGACATCGTCGTCCTCCTCGGGCGTGGTCGAGCTGGTGCGCCGGCCGGTGCCGACCACGGTCCCGGCGCCGACGGACTCGCGACGGCGCAGCCGCGGCGAGGGCGGGACGACCAGGTCCATCGGGGGCACCGGGAACCCGCCGGGCGCCCGGTCCCGGCCCCGGGGGTCCAGCACCTGCGGCTCGGCCGGCGCCGGACCGCCGGCAGCGGCCTCACGGGCGGCGACCCGGGTGTCCCGGTTGCGCATCCGGGAGGCCAGGAGCAGGCCGCCCAGCAGCACCAGTGCGATCGGCACCCCGACGAAGACGGCGACCTGACCGGCGTCCAGGTCCGACTCGCGGGCGACGGCGCGCAGCGTCGCGACGACGAGGATCCAGACCAGCCCGACCGGGACCAGCACCTTCCAGCCGAACCTCATGAACTGGTCGTAGCGGAGCCGGGGCAGGGTGCCGCGGAGCCAGACGAAGACGAACAGCGCGACGACGACCTTGGCGAAGAACCACAGCAGCGGCCACCAGCCGGTGTTGGCGCCGTCCCAGATCGAGATCGGCCAGGGCGCCCGCCAGCCGCCGAGGAACAGCGTCGCGGCCAGCGCGGAGACGGTGACGATGTTGATGTACTCGGCCAGGAAGAACAGGGCGAACTTCAGCGACGAGTACTCGGTGTGGAACCCGCCGACCAGCTCGCTCTCGGCCTCGGGGAGGTCGAAGGGCGCCCGGTTGGTCTCGCCCACCACGGCGATGACGTAGATGACGAAGGAGACCGGCAGCAGGACGGCGAACCAGCTGGGGCCGGTGAACTCCAGGCCGAAGAAGGAGAGCTCGGTGCCGTCGGCCTGGGCGGCCACGATCTCCGAGGTCGACATCGAGCCGGCGTAGAGGAACACCGCGACGATCGACAGGCCCATCGCGATCTCGTAGCTGATCATCTGCGCCGCACTGCGCAGCGAGCCGAGCAGCGGGTACGTCGACCCGGAGGCCCAGCCACCGAGCACGATGCCGTAGACGCCCATCGCCGAGCAGGCCAGCACGATGAGCACCCCGATCGGGGAGTCGATGAGCTGCAGCGGCGTGCGCTCGCCGAAGATGCTGACCGTCGGCCCCAGCGGGATGACCGAGAAGGCCAGGAAGGCCGGGATGGTGGCGATGACCGGCGCCAGGAAGTACACCGGCTTGTCGGCCAGCGCCGGCATGATGTCCTCCTTGAACGCCAGCTTCAGGCCGTCGGCGAGGCTCTGCAGGTAGCCCCGCGGCCCGACCCGGTTGGGGCCGATCCGCTGCTGCATCCGGGCGACGACCTTGCGCTCGAAGACGATGGCGAACAGCGTCATCAGCACCAGCACCCCGAAGATGCCGACGATCTTGATGAGCACGATCCACCAGACGTCGTTCCCGAAGTCCTCCAGCGTCGGCTGGTCGGCGGCGGCGAAGACGGTCACTCCTGGGCCTCCCGCAGGCTGGAGAGGGAGGTCGCGCCGGCCGGGGTGGGCGGCGGCCCGGCGAGCCGGACGACGGAGCCGGGGCCGGTGCCGAGCTGGGCGCGGACCTCGCTGCCCGGGGAGCGCATCGGCAGCCAGACCACGCCGTCGGGCATCTCGACCAGCCGCACCGGCAGGGTGACCGCCCCGGCCGGGCCGGTGACGGTGAGCGGGTCGCCGTCGGCCAGGCCGAGCCGGCGGGCGGCGTCCTTGCCCAGCCGGGCGACCGGCGGCCGGGCGGTGCCGGCCAGCGCCGGCTCCTCCCGCTGCAGCGTGCCGACGTCGACCAGCTGCCGCCAGGAGGCGAGCACCGCCTCGTCTTCGGCCAGCTCCGGCAGCGGCGCCGGCGCGACGCCGCCGCCGGTCGCGTCGGGTGCCTGGGCCGCGCCGCCGAGGGCGATCAGCTGGGCGCGGACCTCGCTCACCGACCCGACCCGCAGGTCGACGCCCAGGTGCTCGGCCAGGCCCTGGAGCGCCCGGCCGTCGGTCAGCTGGCCGCTGCCGTGCAGGGTGGCGTCGAACGGGCGGACCCGCCCCTCCCAGTCCAGGTAGCTGCCGGCCTTCTCCGGGGCGGCGGCGACCGGCAGGACGACGTCGGCGTGCGCGGTGACCGCGGTCGGGAACAGCTCCAGGCTGACCACGAACCGGGCCGCCTGCAGCGCCCGCTCGGCCAGCAGCGGGTCGGGCAGGTCCGCGGGGTCCACGCCGCCGACGAGCAGGCCGGCCAAGGCGCCGTCCCGCGCGGCGGTGAGGATGCCGGTGAGGTCGCGGCCCGGGGTCGACGGGACGTCGGCCCCCCACCGCTGGGCGACGGCGGCCCGGTCGGCCGCGCTGGCGACGGTGCGGCCGCCGGGGAGCAGCGTCGGCAGAGCGCCGGCCTCGACCGCACCCCGCTCCCCCGCCCGGCGCGGCACCCAGCCGATCCGGGCGCCGGTCTCGGCGGCGAGGGCGCTGACCGCGGTGAAGCCGCCCGGCACCTCGGCCAGCCGCTCGCCGGCCAGGATGACCGCGCCCGGGCGGAACAGCGCCACGGCGGCCTCGGCCAGCACGCCGTCCACCGGGTTGGCGGCCAGGTCGTGCAGCAGCCGGGCCTCCTGCCCCGGGACGGTGGTCAGCACGGTGGCCTGCAGCTTCTCCGCGGCCCGGGTGGTGAACGGGGCGACGTCGAAGACCTGCTGGCCCGCCGTCCGGACCGCCCGGCGCAGCCGCAGGAAGACGATCGGCGACTCCTCCTCGGGCTCGAAGCCGACCAGCAGCACCGCCGGGGCGGCGGTCAGGTCGTCGTAGCTGAGCCCGCCGGCCCCGGGCGCGGTGCCGGCGACGTGCGTGGCCAGGAAGTCCAGCTCCTCGGCGGAGTGCGCGCGGGCCCGGGCGTCGACGTCGTTGGTGCCCAGCGCGACGCGGGCGAAGGCGGCGTAGGCGTAGGCGTCCTCGACGGTCAGCCGGCCACCGGGGAGCACCCCGACCCCGCCGGCCGCGTGCGCGGCACGCAGCCCCTCGGCCGCGGCGGCCCACGCCTCCGGCCAGGACGCGGGCTGGAGCTCGCCGTCCGCCCCCCGCACCAGCGGCGTCATCAGCCGCTCGTTGCTGGCGGCGTAGCGGAAGGCGTAGCGGCCCTTGTCGCAGTTCCACTCCTGGTTGACCGCCGGGTCCTCGCCGGCCAGCCGGCGGGTGACCGTGCCGCGCCGGTAGTCGGTGCGCTGGGCGCAGCCGCTGGCGCAGTGCTCGCAGACGCTGGGCTCGCTGCGCAGGTCGAACGGGCGGGCGCGGAACCGGTACGTGGCGCTGGTCAGCGCGCCGACCGGGCAGATCTGGGTGGTGTTGCCGGAGAAGTAGGACTCGAACGGCTCGTCCTCGTAGATCGCCACCTGCTCCAGCGCCCCGCGCTCGAACAGCTCGATGAACGGGTCACCGGCGACCTGCTGGCTGAACCGGGTGCACCGGGCGCAGAGCACGCAGCGCTCGCGGTCCAGCAGCACCTGCGAGCTGATCGGCAGCGGCTTGGGGTAGGTGCGCTTCGCGTCGGTGAACCGGGACTCGGTACGCCCGTTGCTCATCGCCTGGTTCTGCAGCGGGCACTCCCCGCCCTTGTCGCAGACCGGGCAGTCCAGCGGGTGGTTGACCAGCAGCAGCTCCATCGTCCCCTGCTGGGCCTTGTCCGCGACCGGGCTGCTCAGCTGGGTCTGCACGACCATGTCCGGGGCCACCGGGGTGGTGCAGGAGGCGACCGGCTTGCGCTGCCCCTCCACCTCCACCAGGCACTGCCGGCAGGCGCCGATCGGGTCCAGCAGCGGGTGGTCGCAGAACCGCGGGATCTGCACGCCGATCTGCTCGGCCGCGCGGATGATCAGCGTGCCCTTGGGCACCGCGACCGGAAAGCCGTCGATCGTGCAGTGCACGGCGTCGGGCGGGGTGTGCGGGCCGGGTGCGCCGGGCGGCAGCGCCGCCGCGGGCTCGGGGGTGGCCGGGGTGAGGGTCATCAGGCTGCTCCCACGGGCTCGAGCCGCAGCGACCGGCCGAGGCGGGCCTGCTCCTCGGCCGGCAGCAGGGCCACGTAGTCGTCCTTGAAGTACTTCAGCGAGCTGGCGATGCAGCTGGTCGCGCCGTCGCCGAGGGCGCAGAACGAGCGGCCGAGGATGTTGTCGCAGGTGTCGGTGAGCAGGTCCAGGTCGGCGGCCCGGCCCTGCCCGTGCACCAGCCGCTCCAGGATCTGGACCAGCCAGTAGGTGCCCTCCCGGCACGGGGTGCACTTGCCGCAGCTCTCGTGCGCGTAGAACTCGGTGAACCGCAGGGTGGCCTCGACGATCGAGTCGGTCTCGTCGAAGACCATCAGCGCGGTGGTGCCGAGCATCGAGCCGGCCGCGGCCACCGAGTCGAAGTCCAGCGGGACGTCGAGGTGCTCGGCGGTGAAGTACGGCGTCGAGGAGCCGCCCGGCGTCCAGAACTTCAGCTCGTGGCCGGGCCGCACACCGCCGGCCATGGCCAGCAGCTCGCGCATCGTCGTCCCCATCGGGGCCTCGTACTGGCCGGGGTGCACCACCCGGCCCGACAGCGAGTAGATCTTCGGGCCGGGCGACTTCTCCGGGCCCATCGTCTTGAACCAGTCCGCGCCGCCGCGGACGACGTAGGGCACGCTGGCCAGCGTCTCCACGTTGTTGATCACCGTGGGCGAGCCGTAGAGGCCGGCGACGGCGGGGAACGGCGGCTTGAGCCGGGGCTGCCCGCGGTAGCCCTCCAGGGAGTCCAGCAGCGCGGTCTCCTCGCCGCAGATGTAGGCCCCGGCGCCGGCGTGCACCACCAGCTCGAGGTCGTAGCCGGAGCCGAGCACGTCGCTGCCGAGGTACCCGGCGGCGTAGGCCTCCTGCACGGCGGCCACCAGCCGGCGGTGGGCGTGCACCGCCTCACCGCGGACGTAGATGACGGCGAAGCTCGAGCGGATCGCGTAGGCGGTGATGATCACCCCCTCCAGCAGGGAGTGCGGGTCGGCCATCATCAGCGGCAGGTCCTTGCAGGTGCCGGGCTCACCCTCGTCGGCGTTGACCACCAGGTACTTCGGGGCCGCCGCCGGGCCGGTCGGGGTCTCCCCCGGCTTGGGCTGCGGGATGAAGCTCCACTTCATCCCGGTCGGGAAGCCGGCACCGCCGCGGCCGCGCAGGCCGGAGTCCTTGACCAGCGCGACGACGTCGTCCGGCGCCATCTCCAGGGCCGAGCGGAGCGCGCGGTAACCGTCCAGCCGCTCGTAGGTGTCCAGGGTCCAGGAGAGCGGCGCGTCGAACCGGGAGGTGAGGACAGGGGTCAGGGGCATCTCAGGCCTCCCGCTCGATCGAGCTGTTCTGCCCGGCGCCGGAGCTGGTGGGCGGGGTGTCGGTGCCCTCGCGGCCGCGCTCGGCCGGCTGGCGGCCGGCGGGCTCCGGGGAGTCGGGGTGGTGCTGGGCGGCACCGGCCCGCTCGGCCGGGGTGTCGGCGGAGGCGACGGCGGTGTCGGCGGCCTGCTCGGACGGCGTCTCGCCGGCACCGCCCGCGGGCTCGACGTCCGGCTCCGGTGCGGACTCCGGCTCCGGGGACTGCATCGGCGGCGCGGACTCGCCCCGCTCGGCGGCCAGCCGCACCCCCACCAGCGTCGGCACCCCGGCCGACGGGGCGTCGACCGCCGCCCGCTCGGCCGCCGGGTCGGCGTGCTGGGAGAAGCCGGCCAGCTGGCGGGAGATGCCGCGGAAGTCGGTCAGCGGCGCCCCGCGGGTGGGCGGCGGCTTCTCCCCCGCCCGCAGCGCGGCCACCAGGGCCCGGGCGGACTCGACGTCCTGCTGGTCGTAGAACTCGTAGTCGACGGTGACCACCGGCGCGTAGTCGCAGGCGGCCAGGCACTCGGCGTGCTCCAGGGTGACCGAGCCGTCGGCGGCGGTCTGGTCGTGGCCCACGCCGAGGTCGGCGGAGACGGCGTCGTAGATCTGCTGCCCGCCGAGGACGGCGCACAGCGTGTTGGTGCAGACGCTGACCAGGTGCCGGCCGGTGGGGTGCCGCTTGTACATCGTGTAGAAGGTCGCGACCGCGCCGACCTCGGCCTTGGTCAGCCCGAGCAGCCGGGCGCAGAAGCCGACGCCCTCCGGGGAGACGTAGCCCTGCACCGACTGGACCAGGTGCAGCATCGGCAGCAGCGCCGAGCGCGGCTGCGGGTAGCGGGCCATCACCTCGCGCGCCTCGGCCTCGGTCTGCTCGGTCAGCGGCGGCAGGTCCGGGGCGGCCGGCTCGACCGGGCTGGAGTCCAGCCCGGTGACCGCCGTTCCCTCGTACGACCCGGGAAGCGCACTCACGTCGTCACCTCGCTGGCGCTCGTCGACGCCGCTCGCGCGGCACTGCTCTGCTCTCCGGATGAGCTCGCGAGCTCGCTCATCTGTCGACTCCCCCCATCACGGGGTCGATGGAGGCGATCGCGGCGATGACGTCGGCGATCATGCCGCCCTCGCTCATCGCCGCGGTGGCCTGCAGGTTGACGAAGCTGGGGTCGCGGACGTGCACCCGGAACGGCCGGGTCCCGCCGTCGCTGACCACGTGGTAGCCGAGCTCGCCGCGCGGGGACTCGATGGCCGCGTAGACCTGGCCGGCCGGCACCCGGAAGCCTTCGGTGACCAGCTTGAAGTGGTGGATCAGGGCCTCCATCGACTGGCCCATGATGTGCCGGACGTGGTCCAGGGAGTTGCCCATCCCGTCGGCGCCCAAGGACAGCTGCGCCGGCCAGGCGATCTTCTTGTCCTCGACCATCACCGGCCCCGGCTCCAGCCGGTCCAGGGCCTGGCCGATGATCTTGATGGACTCGGTGATCTCGCCCATCCGCACCAGGTAGCGGCCCCAGGCGTCGCAGGTGTCCGCCGTCGGCACCTCGAAGTCGTAGGTCTCGTAGCCCAGGTAGGGCTCCACCTTGCGCATGTCCCAGGGCAGCCCGGCCGCACGGAGCACCGGGCCGGTGACGCCGAGGGCCACGCAGCCGGTGAGGTCGAGGTAGCCGACGTCCTTGAGCCGGCGCTGCCAGATCGGCTGGCCGGTGAGCAGCCGGTGGGTGCCCGCGACCCGCTCGGGGAGGACGGCGAGCAGCTCCCGCACGGACTCGACGGCGCCCTCGGGGAGGTCCTGCGCCAGCCCGCCGGGGCGGACGTAGGCGTGGTTCATCCGCAGCCCGGTGATCTCCTCGAGCACGTCGAGGACCAGCTCGCGCTCCCGGAAGCCGTTGGTCATGCCGGTGAGCGCGCCCATCTCCATGCCGAAGGTGGCCAGCGCGACCAGGTGCGAGGCGATCCGGTTGAGCTCCAGGACCAGCACCCGGATGGTCTGCGCCCGGGGCGGCGCCTCGATGCCGAGCAGCTTCTCCACGGCCAGGCAGTAGGCGGTCTCGTTGAACAGCGGGGCCAGGTAGTCCATCCGCGTCACCAGGGTCGTGCCCTGGGTCCAGGTGCGGTACTCCGTCGTCTTCTCGATGCCGGTGTGCAGGTAGCCGATGACGACGCGCGCCTGGGTGACGGTCTCGCCCTCGAGGTCGAGCACCAGGCGGAGCACCCCGTGGGTCGAGGGGTGCTGCGGGCCCATGTTGACCACGAGCCGCTCGTCGTCGTGGGTGTCGGCGCCGAAGGTCTGGTCCCAGTCGCCGCCGGTGACCGTGTAGACCCGGCCCTCGGTCGTCTCCCGCGAGCCGGCGTACGGGTCGCTCGTCGTCGTCATCGGTAGCTCCGGCGCTCGTCGGGCGGGGGGATCTGGGCGCCCTTGTACTCGACCGGGACACCGCCGAGCGGGTAGTCCTTGCGCTGGGGGTGGCCCTCCCAGTCGTCGGGCATGAGGATCCGGGTCAGCGCGGGGTGGCCGTCGAAGACGATGCCGAACATGTCCCAGGCCTCCCGCTCGTGCCAGTCCGCCGTCGGGTAGACCGAGGCGACGGAGGGGACGTGCGGGTCCTCGACGGTCACCGCCACCTCGAGCCGGATCCGGCGGCGGTAGGTCATCGAGGTGAGGTGGTAGACGACGTGCAGCCGCGGCCGGTCCGGCGTCGCGACCGGGCCGCCGCTGTCGGCGTAGTCGACGCCGGAGACGCTGCTGCACAGCTCGAAGCGCAGCGCCTCGTCGTCCCGCAGCGCCCGGACCAGGGTGAGCAGGTGCTCCCGGGCGACGAACCAGGTGATCTCGCCCCGGTCGACCAAGACCCGGTGGACGGCGGCGGCGTAGGTGGCCTCGCCCACCGCGTCGATGAGCGCGTCGGCGACCTCGTCGAACCAGCCGCCGTAGGGCCGGTCGGTGGAGTGCAGCGCCACCGCGCCACCGGGCTCGACCCGGACCAGGCCGCCGAAGCCGGAGGTGTCACCGCTGCCGCTGACCCCGAAGGCGCCCTTGCGGAACCCCCCGCCGGGCTCGGTCGCCGCGCCGAAGCCGGCCTCGTCGCTCACCGGTCTGCTCCGCGCAGGACGACGGCGTTGCCCCCGCGCTGCTCGATGGTGAACTGGCCGGTGCGCCCCTCGGCGGCGGCCTGCTCGTAGGCCCGCCGGGCCGCCGGGTCGGCCCGGACGCTGGAGGGCATCGCGAGGTGCAGCTCCGGCGCCGTGCCGTTGGCCCGGGCCTCGGCCTGCTCCCGGGCACGCTTGGCGCCCAGCGGCTGGTGCTGGATCTTGTGGTGCAGCTTGAGGATGGCGTCGGTGAGCATCTCCGGCCGCGGCGGGCAGCCGGGCAGGTACATGTCCACCGGGACGATGTGGTCGACGCCCTGCACGATCGCGTAGTTGTTGAACATGCCGCCGGAGCTGGCGCAGACGCCCATGGCGAGCACGTACCGCGGCTCGGGCATCTGGTCGTAGATCTGCCGGAGGACCGGCGCCATCTTCTGGCTGACCCGCCCCGCCACGATCATCAGGTCGGCCTGGCGCGGGGAGGCGCGGAAGACCTCCATGCCGAAGCGGGCCAGGTCGTAGCGGCCGGCGCCGGACGCCATCATCTCGATCGCACAGCAGGCCAGGCCGAACGTGGCCGGCCAGAGCGAGGACTTGCGGGTCCAGTTGACGAGCTTCTCGACGCTGGTCAGCAGCACGCCGCTCGGGAGCTTCTCCTCCAGGCCCATCTCAGCGCCTCCCGTCCGTGGTCGGTGCCGTGTCGGTCAGTCCCATTCCAGCCCCCCGCGGCGCCACTCGTAGACGAAGGCGATGAACACGGTGCCGATGAAGACCGCCATCGCGCCGAGACCCCACAGGCCCAGGGCGTCGTTGGCGACCGCCCACGGGTAGAGGAAGACGATCTCGATGTCGAAGACGATGAAGAGCATCGCGGTGAGGAAGTACTTGACCGGGATCCGTCCGCCGGTGAGCGGCTGGTCGACTGGTTCGATCCCGCACTCGTAGGCCTGCACCTTCGCGCTGTTGTAGCGGCGCGGCCCGATGAACGGGGCAGCGGTGACCGAGAAGAGCGCGAAGCCCGCGGCGAGCACGAAGAGCCCGACCAGGGGCACGTAGTTCGACAGCATCAGCAGCTCCCGGGCAGGTCGGTCGGGAGCATGTACGTCGTCGGGCGGAACACTGTGCCGACCTCCCCCTGCCTGCGACGTCCGGACGGACCGTCGTGACCTGTCTCACCTGCCGCTTGTGAACTTGTTCACAAAGTCGGGTGATCGAAGCCTATGCCGAGGGGTGCCGGAACACCAGGACCCCCGGTGATCGAGTTCACACCGGGGGTCCTGACAGGCCGCGCTGGACGCGGATCGGGCTGGGGCTCACCGCAGCCGGGGGCCGGGGCTCAGAGCGGCCCGGGGGCCGGGGCTCAGAGCGGCCCGGGGGCCGGGGCTCAGAGCGGGCCGGGGCCCGGGGTGGGCGGTGGGGCGGTCGGGTCGGTCGGGTCCGGGCCCGGGACGGGCGCGGGGGCCGGCGGGGAGATCGGGTCGGTCGGTGACGGGGACGGCGAGGGCGGCTGGGGCTCGGGGGTGGGCGGGATCGTCATGCCCGGAGCCTGCTCCTCCTCGGGCGGTCGGGGAACGCTGTCCGCTCCGGGCAGAACACTCCCCGACGAGCCCTCGCCGAGAGACGAGCTGTGCACGTCTGCTCCGGGCCGCAGGCGTCGACGACTCGACACTCGATGCCGGGCCCGGAGCGGCCCCGGGCGGGCCCGGGGGCGGGGCCGCGCCGGGGTCGGAGCCGCTAGACGCGGGTGCCGCGGTGCAGGGCGACGACGCCGCCGGTCAGGTCGCGCCAGGCGACGTCGGCCCAGCCGGCGCCCTGCAGCCAGCGCGCCAGCTCCGACTGCGGCGGCCACGCCCGGATCGACTCGGCCAGGTAGACGTAGGCCTCCGGGTTGCTGCTCACCGCCCGCGCGATCGTCGGCAGTGCCCGCATCAGGTACTCGGTGTAGACGGTGCGGAACGGCGCGAACGTGGGGCTGGAGAACTCGCAGACCACCAGCGTGCCGCCGGGCCGGGTCACCCGGGAGAACTCGCGGAGCGCCGCCTGCGGGTCGGCGACGTTGCGCAGCCCGAAGGAGATGACCACGCCGTCGACGCTCTCGTCGGCCAGCGGCAGCGCCATCGCGTCCCCGGCCACCTTCGGCACCGGCCGGGAGGCCCCGGCGCGCAGCATGCCCTGGGAGAAGTCGCAGGCGATGGCGTGCACCCCGCCGGCGGCGAGCTCGACGGTGGAGACCGCCGTCCCGGCGGCGACGTCCAGCACGGTGGAGCCGGGGCGGGCCCCGAGCGCCTCGCGGGTGGCCCGCCGCCAGCCGGCGTCCAGCCCGGCGGAGAGCACCGTGTTGGTCAGGTCGTACCGGCCGGCGACCCGGTCGAACATCGCCGCGACGTCGGCCGGCCGCTTGTCCAGCCCGGCTCGCGTCCCCGCTGCCCCAGCCCGTTCCCCGGTCGCCACGACGGCGACGCTACCTGCGCCTCTCCTACCCTGGAGCGGTGACTCCGGCAGCCGCACGCACCGCGACCAGCGCGGCAGCCGTCACCACGACCCCGCTGGGCGCCCGGCGCACGCCGCTGCTGACCCTGCTCCCCCGCGACGGCGCGCTGGCCTGGGTGCGCCGCGGTGAGGGCCTGGTCGGCTGGGGCGAGGCGGCCCGGCTGGAGGTGTCGGGCCCCGGTGCGCTCGCCGCGGCCGCCGACTGGTGGGCCCAGCGCTGCGCCGGCACCGAGGTCCACGACCCGGTCGGCGTCCCCGGTTCCGGGCCGGTCCTCTTCGCCTCCGTGGCCTTCGACCCGGCGGTGGGGACGTCGGTGTTCGTCGTCCCCGAGGTGGTCGTGGGCCGCCGCGACGGGTGCACCTGGGTGACCGTCACCGGCGACGCGGACGACGAGGACCGCGCCGTCGTCGAGACCTCCCCGCAGCACGCGGCCACCTCGATCGGCCGGCTGGCCTACGCCGACGGCGCCCTGGACCCGATGGCGTGGTGCCGCGCCGTCGCCGCCGCGGTCGCCCGGATCGACGCCGGCGAGCTGGACAAGGTGGTGCTGGCCCGCGACCTGCTGGTCACCGCCGACCGGCCGCTGGACCCCCGCCGGCTGCTGCTGCGGCTGGCCGAGCGGTTCCCCGACACCTGGACCTTCGCCGTCGACGGCCTGCTGGGCGCCACCCCCGAGCTGCTGCTGCGCCGCACCGGCCGCGAGATCGACTCCCGGGTGCTGGCCGGCACCGCGCCCCGCGGCGCCGGCGCCGAGGACGACCGGCTGGCCGCCGGCCTGCAGACCTCGGTCAAGGACCACGCCGAGCACGCCTACGCCGTCGACTCCCTCGCCGACGCGCTCCGCCCGTTCGTCGACGAGCTCGTCGTCCCGGAGCAGCCGACCGTGCTGACCCTGCCGAACGTCCGGCACCTGGCCAGCGACGTCCGCGGCCGCCAGCGGGACGACGACGCGACCGGGCTGCTGGAGCTGGTGGGCGCCGTGCACCCGACCGCCGCGGTCTGCGGCAGCCCGACCACCGCCGCGGCGCGGGTGATCGCCGAGCTGGAGGGGATGGACCGGGGCCGCTACGCCGGGCCGGTCGGCTGGCTCGACGCCCGCGGTGACGGCGAGTTCGGGCTGGCGCTGCGCTGCGCTGAGCTGACCGGGGCCGACGGGGGACGACAGGCCCGGTTGTTCGCCGGGTGCGGCATCGTCGCCGACTCCGACCCGATCGCCGAGCTGGCCGAGACCCAGGCGAAGCTGGCCGCCTTCCAGGCCGCCCTCGAGGACTGAGCCCCTCCCCCCGAGGGGGGATCCCGCCCCTCGGGTGCCCCGGAGAGGTCAAGAGGGCGCGCCCGCGTTCCGAGACTGTTCGGTACAGGAGACCGACAGGGGGACGACGGACATGGACAGCAGGACGGCGGACGGCCGCGACCGCAGGATCGCGGTCGGCTGGCTCTCGCTGGCGGCTGCCCTCGTCGTCCTGGTCGGTGTCGGCGACGGGTACGAGGCGTCCTCGGTGCTCTACCTGGTGGTCAGCACCGGCGCCGCGGTCGCCGCCTGGCTGGGTCTGCGGCGGTGCCGCCCGGGCCCGGCGGCCCGGTGGGTCGCGGTCGCCGTCTCGCTCAACGCCGTCGGCGACCTGCTCTGGCAGGTGCAGACGTGGCTGGCCGGGTCCTCACCGGACGTGTCGGTGGCCGATGCGGCCTACCTGGCCTCCTACGGCGCCCTCGGTGCCGCGCTGCTGGTCTACGCCGGCGACGGGGACACCCATCCGCGGGCCCGGTTCCACGCCCTGCTCGACGGCGGCGCCGTGCTGGTGGTCGCCCTGCTGGTGGTCTGGCAGAGCTCGGTGCACTCGACGCTGACCGACGCGGGCCTGCCGCTGGGCACGCGGGCGATCTGGGCGGCGTACCCGCTGCTGGACGCGGTGGTCATCGGCCTGGTGGTGCGCGGCATGGTCGTGCAGTCGCGGGTCGGGGTGCCGGCGCTGCTGCTGGGGCTCGGTTCGTGCGCCTGGCTGGCCTCGGACCTGGCCTGGCTGCTGCTCGCCGCCCCCGACACGGTCGGTGGCTGGCTGGACGCCGGCTGGCTGGTCGGCGCGGTCGCCCTCGCCGCGCTGACCTGGACGGACCGCCAGGACCGCGGACCCGGGGTGCAGACGGAGCTCGCAGCCGGCACCGGACGCTGGCGGATGACGCTGGCCTTCCTGCCACTGCTGGTGCCCGGCGCCTTCGAGCTGCGGGCCTGGGTGACCGGTGAGGACATCGACCCGCTGCCGGGGCTGCTGGCCACCTGCACGCTGACCCTGCTGATGATCGTGCGCGCCCAGCGGCTGCTCACCGACCAGTGCCGCTCGCGGACGGAGGTCCGTTCCCTGGCCCGGCGGTACGAGGCGCTGGCGATGACCTCCTCCGACGCGGTGGCCGTCGTCGACCGCGACGGGCGGCTGACCGCGGACTCCCGGTCGCTGGCCGAGCTGCTCGGCCGCCCCGGGGGCGCCGGGCGCTCCCTGCCGCAGCTGCTCAGCGGCGTCGGCGTCGACCCCGCCGACGTGCTGGCCGCCCTGGACCGCGCCCGGCTCGCGCCGGGTGAGCCGGTCGAGCTGGAGCTGCGCGGCGACCACCCCGCCGGGGGCACGGTGTGGCTGGGCGGTCGCGCCGTCGACCTGCGGGACGACCCGGACGTCGGCGGGATCGCCGTCAGCGTCTACGACATCACCGCCCGCAAGCTGGCCGAGCAGGAGCTGGCCCACCAGGCCTTCTACGACGGGCTGACCGGGCTGGCCAACCGGTCGCTCTTCCTGGACCACACCGAGCAGGCGCTGCGCCGGGCCGGCCGCACCGGCAGCCCGCCGATCGTGCTGTGCCTGGACCTCGACGGCTTCAAGGACGTCAACGACAGCCTGGGTCACCTGGCCGGCGACGACCTGCTCTGCACGGTCGCCGAGCGGCTGCGGGGCGTCGTCCGGGCCGCCGACACCGTGGCCCGGCTGGGCGGCGACGAGTTCGCCGTCCTCGTCGACGACACCCGGGGCGGGCTGCCGGCCGCCGCCTCGCTGGCCGAGCGGCTGCTGCAGGTCCTCGGCGAGCCGGTGCTGCTGCACGGGCACCGGGTGACCGTGGCCGCCAGCATCGGCATCGTCGCCGCCGAACCCGAGGCCACCCCGCTGTCGCTGTTCCGCGACGCCGACATCGCCATGTACCGGGCCAAGGCCGCCGGCCGGGCCCAGTGGGTCGTGTTCGACCCGGGGATGCGCGCTGCCGCGCTGGAGCGGATCGAGCTGGAGCGGGAGCTGGGTGGGGCGCTCGCCGCCGGCCAGCTGCGGCTGGTCTACCAGCCGGTCGTCGACCTGCAGACCGAGCAGGTGGTCGGCTTCGAGGCACTGCTCCGCTGGCAGCACCCCACCCTCGGCGCCATCGGGCCGGACCGGTTCGTCCCGGTCGCGGAGGACTCCGGGCACATCGTGCCGATCGGTCGCTGGGTGCTCGCCGAGGCCACCGCCACCGCCGCCCGCTGGCAGCGCGCCCACCCCCGGGCCACGCCGCTGTCCATGGCGGTCAACGTCTCCGCGCGGCAGCTGGCCGGCGGCACCCTGGTCGAGCACGTCGCCGAGGCGCTGGCCTCCAGCGGCATCGCGCCGTCCTCGCTGGTCCTGGAGGTCACCGAGACGGCGCTGGTCACCGACCCGGACGCGGTGGCCGAACGGCTCACCGAGCTGCGCGCGCTGGGCACCCGGCTGGCGCTGGACGACTTCGGCACCGGCTACTCCTCGCTGAGCTACCTGCGCCAGTTCGACGTCGACGTCCTCAAGATCGACCGCTCGTTCGTGGACCTGCTCGACGGCTCGGCCGACGACGCGGCCATCGTGCACGGACTCGTCCAGCTGGGCCGCACGCTGCGGCTGGAGGTCGTCGCCGAGGGCGTCGAGACCGAGGCCCAGCGCGACCGGCTGCGCGCCGAGCGCTGCGACCTGGCCCAGGGCTGGCTGTTCGCCAAGCCGCTGGAGGCCGACGAGGCGGAGCTGCTGCTGCTCGCCCAGGCCTCCGGCGCACCGGCGCTGCCCCGCCCGCGGCCGGCGACCACCGGCGAACGGCCCGTCGCGCAGGCCTGAGTCAGCCCAGGGCGGCGACGGCGGCCGCGCGCAGCCGGGTGGCCAGGGCGGCCTCGGCCGCGGCGTCGGTGCGGACGACGACCACCCGCGGCCCGCCCGCGCCCAGCGCGGCCACCAGCTGGGTGGGGTCGCTGACCGCGGTCGCCGCCCAGCCCAGCGAGCGCGCCACCGCCACCAGGTCCCGGCCGTGCGGGGTGCCGAACACCCGCCGGTAGCTGGCCGCGTACTGCGGCTGCCCCGGCTCCAGCTGGGCGAAGATGCCGCCCCCGTCGTTGTCCGGGACGACGACGGTCAGGTCCGGTCGCGGCTCGCCCGCCCCGGGCAGCAGACCGGTCAGGTCGTGCAGGAACGTGAGGTCGCCCATCAGCGCGAACGCCGGGCCGCCACCGGCCCCCTGGTGTGCCAGCGCGGCCCCGACCGCGGTGGAGATCGTGCCGTCGATGCCGGCCACCCCGCGGTTGGCCAGCACGGTCAGCCCCGGTCGCGGCACGGCCAGCCGGTCGACGTCGCGCACCGGCGTGGAGGACCCCAGCACCAGCAGGGCGCCGGCGGGCAGCGTGGCGACCACGTCCCGGGCCAGCCGGGCCGCGGTCAGCCCCGGCCCGGGGAGGTCGTCCAGCTCCGCGTCGACCGCGGCGCCGACCAGCCGGGCGGCCTCGGCCCAGCGGGCGGCCCACTCCCCGCCGCCGCGCGGTCCGGGGTCGCGCAGCGCCAGGCCCGGGTCCAGCCGGGCGCTGCCGACGACGCTGCTGCCCCGGCCCGGGTCGGCCCAGCGCGGCGTGGGCCCGTAGGTCTCCACGCTCACCGCCGGGTCGGCCAGCAGGGCGTTGACCGGCCGGGACAGCGTGGGCCGGCCGACGACGACGACCCGCTCGGGCCGGTGGGCGGCCAGCCAGTCGGCGGCCCCCAGCAGCAGGGCGGGCCCGCGCAGCGCCCCGCTCGCCCCCCAGGCCCCGCTGCTGGGCTCGGCCAGCACCGGCCAGCCCCGCTGGTCGGCGACGACGGCAGCGGCCCGCCCGACCGCGGACGGAGCGTCCCCGGCGACGAGCAGCGTGCGGCCCCCACCGGCCGGCTCACCGCCGCTCAGCGGCGCCCCGAGCGTCCCGTCCCCAGCAGCTGACGTCCATGGCGCACCACCGGGGCGGCCGGCGAACCCACCCGACAGCGGCGCCGGCCGCTCCCCGGCGTCATCGGGCATGAGCGGCTCCCGGAGCGCCACGTTCAGGTGCACCGGGCCGGGGTCGCCGGACAGGTCGCCCCGGGCCACGAGCAGCGCCTTGGCCACCACCGACCGCCAGTACCGGTTCTGCGCCACCTCGCGCCCCGGCTCGGGCACCCCGACGTCCAGGGCCCAGCGCACCGCCCCGCCGTAGAGGCCGACCTGGTCGATCGTCTGGTTCGCGCCGGTGGCCCGCAGCTCCGGCGGGCGGTCCGCGGTCAGCGCCAGCAGCGGCACCCCGCTCTCGTGCGCCTCCAGCACCGCGGCGTGCAGGTGCGCGGTCGCCGTCCCGGAGGTGGTGAGCACCGGCACCGGCCGCCCGGCGGCCTTGGCCAGCCCGAGCGCGAGGAAGGCCGCCGTCCGCTCGTCGATCCGCACGTGCAGCCGCAGCCGGCCCGCCGTCTCGGCGTTGGCCAGCGCGAGCGCGACCGGCGCGGACCGGGAGCCGGGGGCGAGCACCGCGTCGGTGACGCCGCCGCGGACCAGCTCGTCGACGAGCACCCGGGCGAAGGCGGTGGCCGGGTTCACGGGGCCGTCACCGCGGCCAGCCGGGCGCGCCAGCGCTGCTCCACGGCCGGCCCGGCCGCGGTCTCGGCCAGCCGGTCCGGCTCGGGACGGCGCACCGGCAGCGCCCCGTCGACCGGCAGCAGCGGCGCACCGGTGACGTCGTCGGTGAACAGCGCGACGGTGGCGAGGCCGCAGGCGAACGGCAGCTCCGGCAGCGCGGCGGCCAGCGCGACCCCGGCGGCGATCCCCACCGAGCTCTCCAAGGCCGAGGAGACGACGCAGGGCAGCCCGTGCGCCTCGGCCACCGCCAGCCCCGCGCGCACCCCGCCCAGCGGCTGCACCTTCAGCACGACGACGTCGGCCGCCTCGCGGAGGTCGACGGTGCGGGGGTCGGCGGCGCGGCGGACCACCTCGTCGGCGGCGACCCGGACGTCGACCCGCCGGCGCACCGCGGCCAGCTCGGCGAGCGTGGCGCAGGGCTGCTCGGCGTACTCCAGGCCCACGCGGTCCAGCTCGCGCAGCCGGGCCACCGCGGTGTCGACGTCCCAGGCGGCGTTGGCGTCGACCCGGATCGCCCCGGCCGGGCCGAGCGCGTCGCGCACCGCCTCCACCCGGGCGAGGTCCTCGGCCGGGGACTGGCCGGGCTCGGCGACCTTCACCTTCGCGGTGCGGCAGCCCGACGCCGACACGATCGCGTGCGCCCGCTCCGGTCCGACGGCCGGCACGGTGGCGTTGACCGGCACGCGGTCGCGCACCGGGTCCGGCCAGCCGAGGACGGCGGCCTCGTGCGCCGCGGCCCACCAGCGGCGGCTCTCCGCGACGTCGTAGTCCCAGAACGGGGAGAACTCGCCCCACCCGGCCGGGCCGCGCACCAGCACCCCGTCCCGGACGTCGATGCCGCGGAACCGGGTGCGCATCGGCACCGACCAGACGTGCGCCTCCAGGGCCGCCGCGGCGGCGTCGGGAGGGGCGGTGACCACGGCCGACAGCGTAGGCGGGCGGCCGGGACACCCGGCGCGGTCCTGGTGCACCGACCAACCGACCCCTAGCGTGCACCCCGCAGCGCCGCCCGCGCCCCTGATCCGGCGCGCCCGAGACCCGGAGGTCCCCCCGTGGCCCACTCGACGGCTCCACGGACCGTCTCCGTCGACCGCACCCCGCGCCGTCCCGGGCTGCCGGTGCGCTGCGGCGTGCGCGGCTGCGCCTGCGAGGACCCCCGCCAGCTGCTCAACGCCGCCAACGTCGTCACCGTCATCCGCACGCTCGCCTCGCTGGCGCTGGTGACCACCGCCGCCGTCCAGCACTCCTGGCCGTGGCTGCTCGCCGCCTACCTGACCTACTGGATCGGCGACTCGGCCGACGGCAACATCGCCCGCTGGCGGGGCCAGGAGACCCGCTTCGGCGCGGTGTTCGACGTGGTCTGCGACCGGGTCAACTGCGTGAGCTGCGCCATCGTGTTCCTCCAGTTCGTCGACGCGCCCTGGCCGATCGCGGTGTTCCTCTTCCAGTTCGTGGTGGTCGACCTGCCGCTGACCCTGCTGCCGATGCGCTGGCCGGTGCTCTCGCCCAACTACTTCGCCCTCGTCGACCGGCTGGCGTACACGCTCAACTGGCACGTGGCCGCGAAGGTCACCAACACCACCCTGCTGATCACCCTGCTCGTCGTGCTCCCCGACCAGCAGTGGATCGCCCTGGTCGCCGCGTCGACCGTGCTGGCGATCAAGGTCTGGTCGCTGGGCCGGGTGCTGCGGCTGCCCCGGCCGACCGACCTGGTGCACGTCCGGCAGCCGACCCCGGGCGCCGCCGCCCGTGCCTGACGCCGGCACGCTCGGTCTGATCGCGCTGGGCCTGGTGGTCGGCGCGGTCTCGGCCGTCACGCCGTTCCTGCCGGTGGAGGCCTACGTCATCGGCCTGGCGGTGACCCGCTCCCCCACCGTGGCCGTCGCCGGCGCCCTCGCCGCCGCGGTCGGCCAGACCGTGGGCAAGGTGCTGCTCTTCTCCGCCGCCCGCGGGGCGACCAGCTCCCGCTGGCTGGAGCGGCTGCGCGAGCGCGGGGCGAGGGAGGCCGCCGAGGTCGCCGCCGCCGAACGGGCCGGGGAGCCACCGCCGGGCGGGCCGGTCACGCGGGCGCTCCGGCCGGTGACACGCTGGCTGGGGCGGGTCAACGCGCGCGGCATCGAGCTGCTGTCCGGCCGCTGGGGCCCGGGGGTGGTGCTGCTCAGCGGCTCGGTGGGCATCCCGCCGCTGCTGGCGATCGCCTTCTACGCCGGGACGTCGAAGATGACCCTGCGGGCGTTCGTGGTGACCTGCCTGCTCGGCCGCGCGATCCGCTTCGTCGTCCTGGCGCTGGTGCCCGACCTGTTCTGAGGGCGGGCCGCCGTAGCCTGACTCCTCGTGCACCGGCAGCTGACCCTCGTGGCCGCGCCGCCGCCGGAGGCGGCCGCGGCGGTGCTCACCACCGTCTGGCCGGCGCTCCTGCGCAGCCTGGACGGCGACGGGCCGCTGGCCGTCCTCCCCGCCGGCACCGGGCCCGCCGACGCCGCCCGCGCCGTGCTGCGCCCCGACCAGCCGCTGGAGCCGGGCACCGACCTGGTCGTGGTCACCTCCGGGTCGACAGGCACCGGCAAGGGCGTGCTGCTCACCGCGGCGGCGCTGCGGGCCTCGGCGGCCGCCACCGCCGACCGGCTCGGCGGCCCCGGCAGCTGGCTGCTCGCCCTGCCGACGTCGGCGATCGGCGGGCTCCAGGTGCTGGTCCGCACCGCGCTGGCCGGCCGGGAGCCCGCCGTCCTCGGGCGGGGGGAGTCCCTGGCCACCGCCGCGGCCCGGCTGCCCGCCGGCGACCGCCACTACGTCGCCCTGGTGCCCACCCAGCTGCGCCGGTACCTGGCCGAGGAACCGGCCGCGCTGGCCACCTTCGACGCCGTCCTCATCGGCGGCGCCGCCACCGACCCCGCGCTGCTCGCCGCCGCCCGCGCCGCCGGGGTGCGGGTGCGCACCGCCTACGGCATGAGCGAGACCGCGAGCGGCTGCGTCTACGACGGCGTGCCGCTGGCCGGGGTGTCGGTGCGGGTGGCCGACGGCATCGAGGTCTCCGGCCCGGTGCTGGCGTCGGGCTACCGGCTCGACCCGGCCGGCACGGCGGCCGCCTTCCGCGACGGCTGGTTCCGCACCCGGGACGCCGGCACGCTGGACGACGCCGGCCGGCTCACCGTGCACGGCCGGCTGGACGACGTGGTGATCAGCGGCGGGGTCAACGTCTCCCCCGCGGCCGTGGAGGCGGCGCTGCGCGAGCACCCGTCGGTCGCCGACGCCGTCGTCACCGGGCTCCCCGACCCCGAGTGGGGGCAGCGGGTGGTCGCCGCCGTCGTCGCCGCCCCCGGCGCCCGCCCCGACCTGGCCGAGCTGCGCCCCTGGGTCAGCGCCCGGCTCGGCGCGGCCGCCGCCCCTCGGGCGCTCACGCTCCTCGACGCCGTCCCCACCCTGCACACCGGCAAGCCCGACCGCCGGGCCGTCCAGCGCACCCTTGGAGAGAGCCAGTGACCACCGCCGCCCAGTGGCTGGAGGGCGCCCGCCCGCGCACCCTGCCCGCCGCCCTCGCCCCGGTGCTCGTCGGCACCGGCGCCGCGGCCGCGCTCGACGGGTTCCGGCTGGTGCCGGCGCTACTGGCGCTGGTCGTCGCGCTCGCCCTGCAGGTGGCGGTCAACTACGCCAACGACTACTCCGACGGCAAGCGCGGCACCGACGCCGACCGGGTCGGGCCGATGCGGCTGGTCGGTTCCGGCGCGGCGACCCCGCAGCAGGTGCTGGTGGCCGCGATGGCGTCCTTCGCGGTGGCGGCGGTGGCCGGCCTGGCGCTCGCGGCGGTGTCCAGCTGGTGGCTCGTCGCCGTCGGCGCGGTGAGCATCCTGGCGGCCTGGACCTACACCGGCGGCCCGATCCCCTACGGCTACCGGGCGCTCGGCGAGGTGTTCGTCTTCGTCTTCTTCGGCCTGGTCGCCGTCGTCGGGACGACGTTCGCGCAGACCGAGACGCTGGACGGGCTCGCGTTCGCCGCGGCGGTGCCGATCGGGCTGCTCTCGGTGGCGCTGCTGGTGGTCAACAACCTCCGCGACGTGCACGGGGACGCCGCCGTCGGCAAGCGGACCCTGGCGGTGCTGCTCGGCGAGGCCCGCACCCGGCTCTTCTACACCGGGCTGCTGGTCGTCGCCTTCGCCGTCGTCGCCGGGATCGGCGTCGTCCGGCCCTGGGCGCTGCTCGGCCTGCTCGCCGCCCCCCTGGCGGTGCCACCGGTGCGCACCGTGCTCGGCGGCGGCCGCGGGCCGGCGCTGATCGGGGCGCTCCAGGGGACCGGCCGGCTCACCCTGGTCACCGGCGTCCTGTTCGCCCTGGGCCTCGCGCTCAGCTGAGGCCGCGCTCAGCTGAGGCCGCGCTCAGCTGAGGCCGCGCTGCAGGGGCGCGCAGCAGGGCCGTCAGCCGTCGTCGGCGTCGCTGCCGCGGAGCTCGGCCCGCAGCCGCTGCTTGCGGTCGCTGCGCGCCACCAGCGCGCCCGTCAGCTGCTCGCGCACCCGCCGGAGCACCAGGTAGGACACCGGCATCGCCAGCAGCACCCCGAACAGGAAGCCGGGGGTGCCGGGCAGCCCCAGCACCCACAGCAGCCCGATCAGGACGGCGGCGATCGCCAGGCGCCCGAGGGTGTAGATCGCGAACCACTTCGCGACCCCGCCCTGGCCCGGCGAGCCGCCGTCGGCGCTCCCGGCCACCGACGAGCCCTCGGCCCGCATCCGTTCAGCCACGACGGCCCTCCCACTTGGTCGACAGCACCACGGTCGTCCGGGTGCGTGCGACGCCCCGGATCCTGTTCAACGCACTGATGGTGTCCTCGAGTGCCCGGATGTCGGGGACCCGCACCTTGAGCACGTACCCCTCGCTGCCGGCGACCCGCCAGCAGTCCTCCACCGACGCCAGCTCGGCCAGCGCCTCCTCCAGCCCGGTGTCGTCGACCTGGTCGCTCTCGATCACCCCGACCAGCGCCGTGACACCGAGCCCGACCGACGCCGGGTCGACCAGGGCCTGGTAGCCGGTGATCACCCCGGCCGCCTCCAGCTTGCCGACCCGCTCGTGCACCGAGGGCGCCGAGAGCCCGACCTGTCGGGCGAGCTCGGCGTAGCTGGCCCGGCCGTTGGCCCGCAACAGGCTGATCAGCTGCTCGTCGACCGCGTCGATGTCGCCCTCCGGCTCCTCGTGTGCGCGCCCGGCAAGACGCCGGCGCAGGGCCCGCCCCGATCGGGCAGGAGATCACCGGGTCCGAGTATCGCCGCGGTCGTACATTGGTGGCGATGAGGGGGGTGGCCCGATGGTCTTCCTGGTGATGATGGTGATCGCGGTGGCCGTGGTCGTGCTGGTGATGCGCGCCGCGTCGGCGCAGGAGGGTGGCCGAGGAGGGTCGGGCGGGATCGGTCGCCCGGAGCGGCCGCCGCGCGCGCCGCGTCCGCCCCGGGCGCAGCGGCCCACCCGGCCGGTGGCCCCCGACGACGACCCGGAGTTCCTGCGCGAGCTCGAGCGGCGGGCCCGGCGGGACGACGGCAGCCTGAACTGAGACCCGCGGGCACCTGGCCCGCTCCCTGACGCGCCACGAGCCGTCAGCCCCCCGGGGCTGGCGGCTCGCTGCGTTCAGGCGACCGGGCTCGAGGCGACCGTGCTGGGGTCGCCGTGCTCAACGCGACCGTGCTCGGGGTCGCCGTGCTCGGGGTCGCCGTAGTCGGAGCGCCCGGCGCGGATCCCGCGCCCGGGCCGCCTGCTCAGGCGGCGTCGGTGCCGGGCGTCGCGGGTGAGGCGGCCGGGCTCCCGCCGAACCAGCGACGCCAGCCGAACCGGCGCCGGGCCGGTCGGTCGGCCCCGGTGGCCGGGGGCACGGGAGACGCCACCACGCCGCCGGTGATCACAGCCGTGTCGGCCGGGGTCGGTGTGGCGTCGGCCGGTGCCACGACGGCCGGTGCCGTGTCGAGGGCGCCCCCGTCAGGGGCGCCGATGTCGGCGGCGGTGGTCGCAGCAGCGGTCCGGTCGGCGGCAGCCAGGTCGGTCGTGCCGTCGCGGTCCGGCCACCCCAGGCCGTCGCCTTCACCGGGCTCACCGGGCCAGCCCAGCCCGCCGTCCGACTGGCCGCCGCCGGGCTGTCCGCCGTCCGCCTGGCCGCCGTCGGGCTGGCCACCGGCCCGCGGCGGGGGGATGGGGTGATAGCCGACGTGCTCGCTGCCGGCCGGCCGGCTGCCGCGGGAGTCGCTCGGTGCAAGGCGCGCTGGGGCCGGCTCCACCGACGTCGTCCGCTGCCGCAGCGCGGCCGCGACGATCGGGTCGATGCGCGCACCGTTCCCCGCCGAGTGCCTACCCACGGTGGACTCGACCGCGTCCCGTCATGCGGTCAGGATGACATGGCGAGCGCACGCGGGCCCAGCACTCCGGGTACCGGCCGGTCCGGTTCCACCCGATCGTGACGATGGGTGATCAGCCGCCGAGCCTCCGGAGGGTCAGACGCCGCCGTAGCTGTGCAGCCCGGTCGACACCAGGTTGACGAACAGCAGGTTGAAGATCATCACCGCTAGGCCGACGATGTTGATCCACGCCGAGGGACGCCCCCGCCATCCGGCGGTGGTGCGCGCGTGCAGGTAGGCCGCGTACACGATCCAGGCGATGAACGCCCAGGTCTCCTTCGGGTCCCAGCCCCAGAACCGGCCCCAGGCGCTCTCCGCCCAGATGGCGCCCGCGATGACCGCGAAGGTCCAGATCGGGAAGCCGAAGACGGCGGTGCGGTGGGCCGTGCGGTCCAGCGCCGCCGCCGTGGGCAGCCGGTCCAGCAGGGACGGCGCAGCGGGTGCACCCGTCGAGGCGCCCGCGGCCACGAGCGCGTCCCGCCGGGTGCGCACCAGGTAGAGAATGCTCGCGATGCCGCTGACGAAGAAGATGCCGAACCCGATGGTGGCGGTGCTGACGTGGATGGCCAGCCAGCTCGACCGCAGGGCGGCCACCAGCGGACCGGCCTCGGCGTAGAGGAACAGCCCGATCAGCACCATCGACAGCACGACCGGGGCCAGCAGGAAGACCCCGATGTGCCGCAGCGCCGGCGCCCGCACGGCGAGCACCAGGTAGGCCACGACGGCGACCAGGACCACCGCGGTGGCGAACTCGTACATGTTGCCCCAGGGCAACCGGTCGGTGGCCATGCCCCGCGCCACCAGCACCCCGGCATGGGTCACCGCGCCGAGCCCGGTCAGCACCATCGCGACCAGGCCCAGCCGGCGGGCACCCTCGGGCTCCGCGGCCGGGGTCACGGCCGACGCCCCGGCCGGTGGCAGCGCGGGCCCGCCGGCGGCCACGAGCTCCCGCGGCTGCCGCGACCGGCCGAAGGCCAGCTCGGCGCAGAAGGCGACCACGGCCAGGGAGTACAGGCCGACGCTGACCGAGAACAGGGTGTCGGACAGTGCGGCCAACGACTCGTCGATCACGACGGCGGTGCCTCCTCATCGGGTGCCGGCCCGTGTCCACGGGCCGCTGGGGTGCTCGCCGGGGCGTCGGCGCGGGCGGCCAGGGCTGCCTGCACGTCCTCGGTGAGCGAGGTGAAACGGGGACCGGTGTCCGCGCTGCCCCGGGTCAGCGAGCCGATCGACAGCACGGTACCCCCGCCGTCCGGGGCGGGGCCGGAGCGGGCGAAGACCCGCTCCCGACGCACCAGCAGCATGCCCAGCAGGCCCGCCAGGACGGCGATCGACGCCCCCAGCACCCACACCTGGCCGGGGTCGTGCGAGACCTGCAGCGCCGCGTACTCCTTGAGACCGCTGAAGGTGACCACGGTGCCGTCGGGCAGCGTGGTCGACTCCCCCACGGCGAGGTTCGTCCGGGCCACCCGGTTCAGCAGACCGCGGTCGATCTGGTCGCGGTCGAGCGCGTAGACCGACTGCGGCAGGCCGGAGTCCAGCCCCAGGTAGCCGGTGTAGACGTCGATGCCGACCTTCGGGTCCAGCGGGGCCGGGTTGATCGAGGTGAGGAAGCCGGCCTCCAGCACGCCGGTGGGGGCGAGGAACCCCTCGATGGCCAGCTGCTCGGTCGTGTCGGCGCCCAGGTCGGGCACCTTCAGCACGCCCTGGCTGAGCATCGTCCCCGTGTCGGCGGGGAGGAACGGCGCGGACAGGTCGGTGAGGGTCTGGCCGTCCGGCCGGGTGATGCTGAAGACGGGGCTGAACCCGTGTCCGGTGACGTAGACCCGGTCGCCGTCCACCCGCAGCGGGTCGTTGACCCCGATGGTGGTGCTCACCGGGTCGGCGCCGTCCAGCTCCCAGCTGATGTCCGCGGTGTAGGACGCGGCGGTGAGGTTCTCCTCGTAGTCGGCCTCGAAGTCCTCGAGGTCCACGCACAGCCGCGACAGGTCCGCACCGTCGACCAGCGGGCCGGACCGGTGGGTGTCGTACTGCTGGAACGCGTTGCAGAAGCCCTGGCCCTCGGTCACCAGGATGCTGCCCTCGTAGCCCCACAGCTTGCCGCCGGCCAGACCGAGCAGCAGCGCCAGCAGCGAGAGGTGGAACAGCACGTTGCCGGTCTCCCGGAGGTAGCCCTTCTCCGCGGAGACCTCCGGACCGGACCTGCCCGCACGGCGGACCACCCGGAAGCGGCGGACCCGCAGCTCCTCCTCGACGACGTCCAGCGCGGCCGGACCGGCCAGCGACGTGCTGAGCTCGGCCGACTCCGGCAGCCGCTGCAGGTGCCGGGGGGCCGTCGGCGGCGGGGTGAACAGCGCGCGGCCGTGCTCGATCGCCCGGGGCACGACGCAGCCGATCAGCGAGATGAACAGCAGCAGGTAGATCGCCGCGAACCACGGCGAGCTGAAGACGTCGAACAGGTAGAGCCGGTCCAGCCAGGGTGCGAGCGTCGGGTGGTCGGTGAAGTAGCCGGCCACGTTGCGCTGCGACAGCGAGCGCTGCGGCAGCAGCGACCCGGGGATCGCCGCGAGCGCCAGCAGGAACAGCAGGATCAGCGCCGTGCGCATCGCGGTCAGCTGCCGCCACCAGCGCAGCAGCCGGGCCAGCACCCGGCGGCCCGGTGAGGGCGGGGACGACGGACCGGCCGGCGCGGCCGGGCGCGGTGGGGCGCTGGTGGTCACCGGGCCTCCTCGCCGTCGCAGGTCGGGCCGGCGACGCCGCTCGTCGATGGCCGCACGTGCCCGGTCACAGCGGCGCCGACTCGGCCAGGCCGGTGGCGGCCAGCCAGCCGCGCAGCCAGATCATCAGCTCGGTCCACGCCCCGGTGACCAGCATCAGGCCGACGCCGATCAGCACCACGCCACCGACCCGGGTGACCGTGCGGGCGTTGCGGCGCAGGAACGACATGGCCCCCACCGCCCAGCGGGCGCCCAGCGCCACCAGCACGAACGGCACGCCGAGCCCCAGGCAGTAGGCGAGCCCGAGGAACGCGCCGCGCCCCACGGTCGCCTCGCTGAAGGCCAGGCTCTGCACGGCCTGCAGGGTGGGGCCCAGGCACGGGGTCCAGCCCAGGCCGAACACCACGCCCAGCAGCGGGGCACCGGCCAGGCCGACGGCGGGGCGCGCGGTGATCCGGGCGGTGCGCTGCAGGAACGGCAGCCAGCCCAGGAAGCCCAGCCCCACCACGATGGTGACCAGGCCCATCACCCGGGTGATGACGTCGTTGTACTCCAGCAGCAGCCGGCCCAGCCCGCCCACGGCGCTGCTGATCGCCACGAAGACCACGGTGAAGCCGAGCACGAACAGCACCGCGCCCAGCACCATCCGGCCGCGCGAGGCGCGCTCGTCGACCGGCCGGACGGCGGTGGCCACCGAGGCGCCGCCGGCCGCTGACCCGCCTCCCGGCGGCGGGCCGGCCGGAGCCGCCGGCCGCGGGGCGCTGCCCACCAGGCCGGTGACGTAGGAGAGGTAGCCGGGGACCAGCGGCAGCACGCACGGCGAGGCGAAGCTGATCAGGCCGGCCAGCGCCGCCACCGCGGCGGCGACCAGCAGCGGCCCGTTACCGATCAGCTCCCTGATGGCCTCCACCACGGCTCAGGCCTCCCCGGTCAGCTGCGCGATCACCGTGCGCAGGTCGTCCTGCTGCACAGCACCGGTGTACACCGCCGCGACGCGACCCTCGCGGTCGAGCACGATCGTCGAGGGGATCGCCGCGGCCGGGTAGTCGCGGAACGCGAGCGCCACCTCACCGCGGGGGTCGAAGAGCGAGGGGAAGGTGATGCCCTTGCTCTCCACGAAAGCGGTGGCCAGCTGCTCGGTGTCCTTGACGTTCAGGCCGAGGAACTCGACGCCGTCGTCCCGGACCTCGGTGTAGACCTCCTGGAACTCCGGGCTCTCCACCCGGCAGGGCGCGCACCACGAACCCCAGAAGTTGAGCACCGCGACGTCCCCGGCCAGCTCCGCGGAGTCGAACTCCCCGCCGCCGAGCAGCGTGCCGGAGAAGCCCGGGGCGCCGGCCCGCTCCGCCTCGGGGATGACCTCGCCGGACGGCGTGCCGGCCACGAACCGGAACTCACCGCCGTTGGTCACGTCCACCGCGTCGTCGCCGGTGCTGCAGCCGGCGGTGAGCACCGCGGCCACCCCCAGCGCCGCGACCAGTCGGCTACGCACCGGGCACCGCGTCGGGATCGGTGGCCCCGGCCGGCTCGGCGTACTCCAGCCGCACCAGCCGGTCGCCGTCGTAGGTGAGGGAGGTGACGCTGGCCAGCCCGCACTCCCGCCGCCGCGGGTCGTGCAGGTAGCGGCGGCCCTCCAGGTGCAGCCGCACGGTCCAGACCGGCAGCTGGTGGCTGACGCAGACCGCGGCGTGCCCGCGGGCGGCGTCCCGCGCGGAGTCGATCGCCCCGAGCATCCGGGCGGCGATCTCCCGGTAGGGCTCGCCCCAGGACGGCGTCCACGGGTTGCGGAGCCGCCACCAGTTGCCCGGGTGCCGCATCGCCCCGTCGCCGACGCCGAAGGTCTTGCCCTCGAAGGAGTTGCCCGCCTCGATCAGCCGCTCGTCCGTGGCGATCTCCAGGCCGAGGGTGTCGGCGATCGGGCGCGCGGTCTGCTGCGCCCGCTCCAGCGGGCTGGCCACCAGGTGGGTGACGTCGCGGTCGGCGAACCAGGCGGCCGCGGTGCGGGCCATGCCCTCGCCGGCCTCGCTCAGCCGGTAGCCGGGCAGCCGCCCGTAGAGGACGCCGGCGGGGTTGTGCACCTCGCCGTGCCGCATCAGGTGGACGACGGTCGTCTCGCTCACGGCTGCAGCTCCAGGGTGTCCTTCGCCTCGGGCGAGGCGGGGCCGCCCGAGGCGGCCGCGGCGGCCGCGGCGGCGGCGGGCAGTGCGGCCAGCACGTGGTCGAGCGCCTCCTCGTCCAGGGCGGCGCTGACGAACCAGGCCTCGAACGCCGAGGGCGGCAGGTAGACGCCGCGGGCGAGCATGGCGTGGAAGAAGGCGGTGTGTGCGGCGACGTCCTGGCTGCGGGCGTCGTCGTAGTCGCGCACCTGGCGCTCGTCCGGGACGAAGAACACCGAGAACATCGAGCCGGCCTGCTGCACCCGGTGCGGCACCCCGGCGGCGAACAGCGCCGCGCTGGCGGCACCCCGCAGGAGGGCCGCCACGGAGTCACAGCGCTCGTAGACCTCGTCGGTGCACAGCCGCAGCGTGGTCAGCCCGGCCGCCACCGCCACCGGGTTCCCGGCCAGCGTGCCCGCCTGGTAGACCGGCCCGGAGGGGGCCAGCTGGTCCATCACGTCGGCGCGGCCGCCGAACGCCGCGGCCGGCATGCCCCCGCCCATGACCTTGCCGAAGGTGAACAGGTCGGCGTCCACCGGGTCCAGGCCGTACCAGCCGGCGCCGGAGACCCGGAACCCGGTCATCACCTCGTCGACCAGCAGCAGCGCACCGTGCGCGGCGGTGATCCGGCGCAGGTGGCCGTTGAACCCGTCCAGCGGCGGGACGACGCCCATGTTGCCGGCGGCCGCCTCGGTGACCACGCAGGCGATCTGGTCGCCGCGCTCGGCGAACACCGCCTCGACCGCGGCGACGTCGTTGTAGGGCAGCACGATGGTGTCCGCGGCCGCCCCGGTGGTGACGCCGGGGGTGTCGGGCAGGCCGAGGGTGGCGACGCCGGAACCGGCGGAGGCCAGGAGGGCGTCGACGTGCCCGTGGTAGCAGCCGGCGAACTTCACCACCAGCGGGCGGCCGGTGTACCCGCGGGCCAGCCGGACCGCCGACAGCACCGCCTCGGTGCCGGAGTTGACCAGCCGCACCCGCTCGACCGGGGCCACCCGGGAGACGATCTCCTCCGCCAGCTCGGCCTCACCGGCGGTGGGCGTGCCGAAGGTGAAGCCGCGGCGGGCCGCCTCGGTGACGGCGGCCACGACCTCGGGGTGCGCGTGCCCCAGGATCATCGGGCCCCAGGAGGCCACCAGGTCCACGTAGCGGCGGCCGTCGACGTCGGTCAGCCACGGACCCGAGCCCGAGGCCATGAACCGCGGGGTGCCCCCGACCGCCCGGAACGCGCGCACCGGGGAGTTCACGCCGCCGGGCGTCACCCGGCCGGCCCGTTCGAACAGCTCTGCCGACACCGGGGCCTCGTACGGGTAGGGCTCAGTCACGGTCCCACTGTCCCAGGCCCGGCTGTGTCCGCGCCGCCCGCGGGGTGGACGGTGAGCAGCGCCACTCCGTGCCCACTCCTCGCCGCCCGACCCGCGACCGCTTCAGCGCAGCCAGCGGGCGGCCTCGACCGCCCAGTAGGTCAGCACCGAACCGGCGCCGGCCCGTCGGATCGAAGTCAGCGTCTCCAGGACCGCCCGCCGGCGGTCGACCCAGCCGTGGGCGGCGGCCGCCTCGACCATCGCGTACTCGCCGCTGACCTGGTAAGCGCTCACCGGGACGTCGACGGCGTCGGCCACCCGGGCGACGATGTCCAGGTAGGGCCCGGCCGGCTTGACCATCACCGCGTCCGCGCCCTCGGCGATGTCCTGCGCCACCTCGCGCAGCGCCTCGTCGGTGTTGGGCGGGTCCATCTGGTACGTCGAGCGGTCACCGAACTGCGGCGCCCCCTCGGCGGCCTCGCGGAAGGGCCCGTAGAAGCCGGAGGCGTACTTGGCGGCGTAGGCCAGGATCGGCGTCTCGGTGGAGCCGCTGGAGTCCAGCCCGGCGCGGATCGCCGCGACCTGGCCGTCCATCATCCCGCTGGGGGCGATGACGTGCGCCCCGGCCTGGGCCTGGGCGATCGCGACCGCGGCGTACCGGTCCAGCGTCGGGTCGTTGTCCACGACCCCTGCGGGCGTGACCACCCCGCAGTGCCCGTGGTCGGTGTACTCGCACAGGCACAGGTCCGCCATCAGCACCAGCTCGTCGCCGAGGTCAGCCCGCAGCTGCTGCAGCGCGACGTTGACGATCCCGTCCGCGGCGTCCGCCTGGGACCCGACGGCGTCCTTCTCCGCCGGGATGCCGAACAGCATCAGCCCGCTGATCCCCGCCTCGGCCGCCTCGGCGGCGGCCTTCCGCAGCGACTCGGGGCTGTGCTGGACGACGCCGGGCATGGAGCTGATCGGCACCGGCTCGGTGATGCCCTCCTTGACGAAGACCGGCAGCACCAGGTCGGCCGGGGCCAGCCGGGTCTGCGCCGTCCACCGGCGCATGGCCGGGGTCGAGCGCAGCCGGCGTCCCCGGGCGAACCCGGGGTTCGTGCCGCCCTGGCCGGAGGTCACTGCGACTCCCCGGCCTCCGCCTCGGCCCGGCGGGCCTGGGCGAACTCGGCCAGCGCGTCGACCAGCGGGCCGACGGCCGCGGTCTCCGGCTGCACGTCCACCCGCAGGCCGAACTCGGTGGCGCTGGCCGCGGTGGCCGGGCCGATCACCGAGACGACGGTGCGGGCGTGCGGCTTGCCGGCGATGCCGACCAGGTTGCGCACCGTCGAGGACGAGGTGAAGCAGACCGCGTCGAAGCCGCCGCCCTTGATCGCCTCGCGCACCGCGGCCGGCGGCGGCGCCGCCCGGACGGTGCGGTAGGCGGTGACGTCGTCGATCTCCCAGCCGCGCTCCTTCAGGCCCGCGGCGAGGGTCTCGGTGGCGATGTCGGCGCGGGGCAGCAGCACCCGGTCGATCGGGTCGAAGACGTCGTCGTACGGCGGGAAGTCGGCCAGCAGGCCCTCGCTGGACTGCTCGCCGCTGGGCACCAGCTCCGGCACGATGCCGAACTCGCGCACCGCGTCGGCGGTCTGCTCACCGACGCAGGCGACCTTGACCCCGGCGAAGGCGCGGGCGTCCAGGCCGAGCTCGGTGAACTTCTCCCGGACGGCGCGCACCGCGTTGGTCGAGGTGAACACGATCCAGCCGTAGCGGCCGGTCACCAGGCCCTTGACCGCGCGGTCCATCTGCGCGGGGCTGCGGGGCGGCTCGACGGCGATCGTCGGCACCTCCACCGGCACGGCACCGTAGGCGCGCAGCCGCTCGCTCATGTCGCCGGCCTGCTCCTTGGTGCGCGGCACCAGCACCCGCCAGCCGAACAGCGGGCGGCTCTCCCACCAGGAGAGCTTGGCGCGCTTGTCGACCACGGCGCCGACGGTGACCACGACCGGGCCGGACAGGCTGTCCAGCCCGGCGGACTTCTCGGCGACGGCGGCCAGCTTCGCGGCGATGCTCTTCTGCGCCGTCCCGGTGCCCTGGGTCGTGACGACGACCGGGGTGTTGCCGGACAGGCCGCCGTCGACCAGGCCGACGGCGGCGGTGGCCACCTGGTCGGCGTCGGCCTGCAGCACCAGCGGGCTGCCGGTGCCGGTCGCCGCGGCGGCGAGCGCCGCCAGGTCGACCGGGGCGTCCAGGCTGCGGAGGTCCGCCTGCACCGAACTGGCACCCAGCGGGACGCCGGCGTAGGCGGGCACGGCGGTGCCGACCGCGACGCCGGGGACGACGTCGAACGCGACGCTGGTGCGGGTGACCGCCAGCGCCTCCTTGACCACGGCGTCGCTGGTGAACGGGTCACCGGCGATCAGCCGGACGACGACGCCGCCGTTCTTCGCCGCGGCGACCGCGGACTTGGCCACCTCGGCCGGCTCACCGCTGACCGTGGTGATCTCCAGGTCCGGGTCGGCCGCCAGCAGCGCCTCGCGGACGGCGGTGGAGACCTCGGGGTCGGCCAGCACCGTGTCGGCGCCGGCGATCGCCGCGCTGGCCCGGACGGTCAGCAGCTCCGGGTCGCCGGGACCGGCGCCCACGAAGACCACCGTGCCCTTGCCGTTGCCGTTCTGCTTGCGTGAGCGCGTCATCGCGTGCTCCTGTTCCTGCCCCCGGAGGGGGTCGCTGCGGGTGGTACGGGACGGATGGGGTGGGGGGCATGGCCCCCGCAGGAGGAGGTCACCGGGCCCCCGCGGGGGGCGGTCACCGGCTGGCCGCCATCAGCGCGGCCGCGCCGCGGTCCAGCAGCTCGGCGGCCAGGTCGCGGCCGAGGGAGGCGGCGGTGTCGGCGGGCCCGGTGATCGAGCTCCGGAGGCCGTCGCTGCCGTCGACCGCGGTGACCGAGGCGCGCAGGTAGAGCTCCGCGGCGCCGTCCTCCCCCTCGGCGAGTTCGGCGTGCGCGGCCACCGGGGCGCTGCACCCGGCCTCCAGCGCGGTGAGCACCGCACGCTCGGCCGCCACGCAGGCGCGGGCCGCGGGGTCGTCGAGCAGGGCCAGCAGCTCCCGGACCCGGGTGTCGTCGACTCGGCACTCCACGGCGAGGGCACCCTGTGCCGGGGCGGGCAGGACCTGGATCGGGTCGAGCACCTCGGTCACCGCCGACAGCCGGTCCAGCCGGGCCAGGCCGGCCCGGGCCAGCACCACGGCGTCCAGGTCCCCGGAGGTGACCCGGCCCATCCGGGTTTCGACGTTGCCGCGGATCGGCACGATCTCCAGCCCGAGGCCCAGGGCGCGCAGCTGGGCCACCCGGCGGGGCGCACCGGTGCCGATCCGCGAGCCGACGGGCAGCTCGCCGAGGGTGAGGCCGTCGCGGGCGACCAGCACGTCGCGGGGGTCCTGCCGCGGCGGGACGGCGGCCACGACCAGCCCCGGGCTCGGCGCGGTCGGCAGGTCCTTGAAGCTGTGGACGGCGAGGTCGACGGTGCCCTGCAGCAGGGCGTCGCGCAGCGCGGTGACGAAGACGCCGGTGCCGCCGAGCTGGTTGATCGCCTCGGTGGACCGGTCGCCGTAGGTGCTGATGTGCACCAGCTCGACCGGCACGCCGGTGGCCGCGGTCAGCGCGTCGGCGACGTGCTGGGACTGGGTGAGCGCCAGCTGGCTCGCCCGGGTGCCCAGCCGCAGCGGCGACTGGGGAGCGGTCACGCGGCACCACCGCCGCGCCCGTCGCGGCCGGCGTCGACCCGCGGGTCCAGGGCCGACAACGGGGTGCCGGCCGGCAGCTCGGGGTCCACGGTGACCGCGTCGGAGAGGCTGGTGCGCTCCCCGTCGGTGGCACCGGACAGCCCCAGCCCGAACAGCGCCCGCAGGGCGTCGGCGTAGTCGGTGCCGCCAGGGGCACCGGCCAGCTCCTTCACGCGGACGGTGGGCTCGTGCAGCAGCTTGTCGACCACCCGGCGCACGGTGCGGGCGATCTCGCTGCGGGCCTTGGCGTCCAGGTCGGGCAGGCGGGTCGACAGCCGCAGCAGCTCGGCGTCGACCACCTCGGCGGCCTGGCTGCGCAGCGCCGAGACGGTGGGGGCCACCGCGGCGGCCTGCCGCTCGGCGCGCAGCAGCGAGGTCTCCAGCTCGACCAGGGCGTGCGCGGCGGCGATGTCGTCGGCGGCCACGGAGCCGGCCACCGGCACGCCGGGGTGCGCAGCGCGCTCGCCCTGCAGCATCGCCAGGTCCACGACGTGCACCCCGGGCAGGCCCGCGACCGCGGCGTCGACGTCGCGCGGGAGGGCGAGGTCGACGATCACCAGCGGCCGGTCCGCCCGCCCGCCGAGCGCCTGCTCGACCAGGTCGGTGCCGATGACCGTGCCGGTGGCGCCGGTGCAGGTGACCAGGACGTCGGCCGCGGGGAGCTCGTCGGGCAGCTGCTCGAGGTCGGCCTGCCGGCCGCCGATCGTCTCGGCCAGGCGGGCGGCGCTGGCCGGCGTCCGGCTGCTGACGGTGACCGCCGCGCCGCGGCGGGCCAGGGTGGTCGCGGCCAGCGCGCCCATCGACCCGGCCCCGACAACCAGCACCGGGCGGCCGTCGAGCGCACCGAGGGTCTCGGAGACCCGGTCCAGGGCCACCGAGACCAGCGAGGCGCCGGCCCGGTCGATGCCGGTCTCGGCGTGCACGCGCTTGCCCACGCGCAGCGCCCGCTGGGCGATCGGGTGCAGCTCGCGCCCGACCGTGCCCTCCTCCTGGGCCAGGGCGTAGGCCGCGCGCAGCTGCCCGAGCACCTGGGTCTCGCCGACGACCATCGAGTCCAGGCCCGCGGCGACGGTGCACAGGTGCCCGATCGCCTGGTCCTCGTAGTAGACGGTGACGTACGGGGAGAGCTCCTCCACGGTCGCGCCGGCGTGCCGGGCGAGCACCCGGCTGACGTCGGTGATCCCGCCGTGGAAGCGGTCGACCTCGGCGAAGACCTCGATCCGGTTGCAGGTGGCCAGCACGATGGCCTCGGAGACGTGGTCGCTCTCGACCAGCTCGTGCAGGGTCTTGACCTTGTCGTCGCCGGTCATGCTCACCTGCTCGAGCAGGGCGACCGGCGCGGTCTGGTGGCTGATGCCGACCGCGAGCAGGCTCATCGCGCTGCCCCCTGGGCGGCCCGCAGCGGGGCCAGCAGTGGCGGCGTCCCGTGGCGCTGTTGGTCCAGGAAGGCCAGCACCTGCAGCTCCACGGACAGGTCGACCTTGCGGACGTCGACACCCGCAGGGACCGTCAACGCCACCGGCGCGAAGTTCAAGATGCTCCTCACCCCGACCGAGACCAGCCGGTCGCAGACCGACTGGGCCACCTCGGCCGGTGTCGTGATGACGCCGATGGTCGCCCGGGTCTCGGCGACGACGGCCTCCAGCTCCTCCACCGGGCGGACCCGGAGGCCACCGACCTGGTGCCCGACGGTGGCGGGGTCGGTGTCCAGCAGCCCGACGAACTCGAAGCCCCGGCTGGCGAACCCGGCGTAGTCGGCCAGCGCCGACCCCAGCCGGCCGATCCCGATGAGCACGCAGGGCCGGGAACGCTCCCCGCCCAGGGCGTCGGTGAGCCGGTCCCGCAGGCCCGCGACCGAGTACCCGACCCCACGGACGCCGCAGGGGCCCAGGTAGGAGAGGTCCTTGCGGAGACCGGCGGGGTTCACCCCGGCCGCCGAGGCTAGCTCGCCGGAGGAGACGTGACTGCGACCGCCGTCGGCGAGGCCGGCCAGCACCCTCAGGTACACGGCCAACCGGGCAACGGTGGCCTCCGGGATGATCCGGGGCCGCGACTGGGACACGGGCAGACTCCACAGCGGTCCGACCGCACCCCCCGGCCGGGCCGGGGACGATCGGGGAGACTCAGACAGGTCAGGGAGACGGGCACGTCGGCACCCGGCAAACGCCACGGTAACCGCTTGTGAACGCCTGAACAAAGTCGCCGAGGGCGTTGCCGCAGGTCGCAGCCGCCCGCTGTGGTGGAGACCACGCCCGTGGCGGGCCCCGGTGCACCCGGACGGGTGTCCAGCATCTCACCGGCCGCCGACCGCGGCGCACCCGGTGGTCGGCCCGTGCGGGTCAGTGCGGCGAGGGGATGCCCAGGTCGCTGCGCAACCGCGGGACGTCGACGGTGAAGTGGCTGTGCTCCCGGCCGTCCAGCAGCACCACCGGCACGCGGTCGCCGTACTCGATCCGCAGCTCGGTGTCGGTGTCGACGTCGACCAGCGAGACGCCCAGGCCGGCCTCCCCGGCGATCCGGGTGAGCGTCTCCGCGGCGATGACGCAGAGGTGGCAGCCCTCGCGGGTGAGCAGCTGCAGCCGAGGTGCCGGCTCAGTCATCCGATCCCTCCGTGGTCGACGGCTCGGCCGCCGCCGCGGCCGACGGTTCGGCGTCCGCCGCGGCCGCGGCCCGCTCCAGCCCGAGCTCGCGGAGCCGGGCCCGGCTGACCTTGCCGGCCAGGGAGTGCGGCAGCTCGGGCACGAAGTGGACGGCCACCGGCACCTTGAACCGGGCCAGCGACCGACCGGCGTGCTCGCGGAGCTGCTCCTCGGTCACCTCCGCGCCCGGGGTGCGGACGACGACGGCGTGCACCGCCTCGCCGCTGCGCTGGTCCGGCACGCCGATCACCGCGCTCTCGGCCACCTCCGGGTGCTCGCCGAGGACCCGCTCCACCTCGCCCGGGTAGACGTTGAAGCCGCTGACCAGCACCAGGTCCCGGCGCCGATCGACCAGCTTGAGGTCGCCCTCGGCGTCGCGGTAGGCGATGTCGCCGGTGAGCAGCCAGCCGTCGGCGTCCGGGCCGTCGGCCCCGTCGGGCCAGTAGCCGCCGAACAGGTTGGGGCCGCGCACGCAGATCTCGCCGGTCTCCCCGTCGGCGTCCTCGTCGCCGAACGGGTCGCCGAACACGTCCGCCCGCACCCGGCTGCCCGGGTCCGGCCCGGCCGTCGGCCCGCCGGCGGTGTCGCGCAGCACCAGCTCCACGCCGGGCAGCGGACCGCCGATGCACTCTGGCTTCGCCCGCCCGGTGGCCAGGGTGCTGGCCAGCACCGGGGCGGCCTCGGTCAGCCCGTAGCCCTCCCAGACCGTCACCGCGGCGCGGGTGCGCATCGCCTCGAACAGCGCACCGGGCATCGGGGCGGCACCGCAGCTCGCCGTCCGGACGGCGGCGAACCCGCGGCGGAGCACGGCGTCGCTCCCGGCCGCGTCGGCCACCGCCAGCCAGGCGGCGTACATCGGCGGGGCACCCGGCACCGCCGACACCTCCTCGGCGGCCATCAGCGCCAGGGACGCCGCCGGGTCGAACTCCTCCAGCACCACGGCACACGCACCGGTGGCCGCAACCAGCCCCCAGCCGCTGTTGAAGCCGTAGACGTGGAACAGCGGCAGGGCCAGCAGGACGCGGTCACCGGCCCGCACCGGCGGCGGGTCCAGCGCCAGGCACTGCTGCTGGTTGGCCAGCAGGGCCGCGTGGGTCAGCATCGCGCCGCGCGGGCGGCCGGTGGTGCCGCTGGTGTAGGCCAGCAGGGCCAGCGCGCCGGGGTCGTCCGGGTCGGCCGGCGGCGGGCCGTCGGCGGCCGGGGGCCCGACGACCACCGGGACGCCGGCCAGCTCCGGCCGCTCCCCCGTCACCACGAGCAGCCGTGCACCGGAGTCGGTCAGCAGGTGGGTGACCTCCGGGTCGGTGTAGGCGGTGTTGACCGGGACGACGACCAGCCCGGCCCGCAGCGCGCCCATCACCGCGACCAGCCAGTCCACGCCGTTGGGCAGCTGCACCGCCACCCGGTCACCGGTGCGCAGACCCCGCTCGACGTACCCCGCGGCCGCCCGGTCGGTCAGGGCGTCGACCTCCGACCAGGTCAGCCGGCGCGCGCCGTGCACCACCGCCGGCGCGTCCCCGTGGCCCGCGGCCGCGCGCCGGACGAGCGCGGAGAACGAGCGCACCGCACCGCCCTGCTCCTGACCGTCCCGATCGTGCGGTGCTGGATCGACCGACACGACAGACCTCCGCGGGGCAGCAGCCGTCTCGGACGGCGGGGACGTGGACGCAGCGGCACGATGTTGTCACCATGGGCCGCGGACCGCACCGTTCCATGGCTGCGTGGCGACCAGACAGACGACTCGGCGGGGATGGGGGAGGTCCGACAGCGGCATGAGCCCTCTCCCGTCCGTCACGTCGCCGTCCCTGGGGTCCCCGGCGCGGTCGCACGTCGTCCCCCGGCCGCGCCGGAGCGGCGAGCCGACCCCGGCCGAGGTCGAGGTCTGGGCGCTCGTGGACCGGGCGCAGTCCGGAGACGCCGACGGGTTCGGTGAGCTCTACGACCGGTACGCCGACGTCGTCCACCGCTACCTGTCCCGCCGGGTCGCGGACCAGGCCACCGCCGAGGACCTCACCAGCGAGACCTTCGCCCGCGCCCTCCGCCGGATCGACTCGCTGACCTACCAGGGGCGCGACGTCGCGGCCTGGCTGATCAGCATCGCCCGCAACATCGCACTGGACCACGTGAAGAGCGGCCGGCACCGGCTGGAGGTCCTCACCGCCGACATGCGGGACGCCGACCAGGCCACCGCCGGCCCCGAGGACGCCGTCCTGCAGCGGTTGGCCGACGTGGACCTGCGGGCCGGCGTCCAGCAGCTGTCCGCCGACCAGCGCCGGTGCGTCGAGCTGCGCTTCTTCCAGGGGCTCTCGGTGTCCGAGACCGCCACGGCCATGGGCCGCAAGGACGGGGCGGTCAAGGCGCTGCAGCACCGGGCGGTACGCCGCCTGGCCGCACTGCTCCCCGACGGACCGGCCACCGGAGGGTGACCCGGCGCTAGGGTCGCAGTGACGGTCAGCGAGATGGCGGCCGACGGTCGGAGTCACACCGGGGAGGTGGTGCGGGATGGTCCGAGTGCACTTCCGGGGCCGCCGGGCGCGCACCCCCGTCGAACTCGAGGACGACGAGGCCCGCGCGCTCGTCGCCGGTGCCGCCTCGGCCGCCGCAGCCGAGACCGAGGCCACCGCCCCGGCGCCCGACCGCACGGCCGCGGCGTTCTTCGACGTCGACAACACGATGATGATGGGCGCCTCGCTGTTCTGGTTCGCCCGCGGGCTGGCCGCCCGCAAGTACTTCACCAGCCGCGACGTCGCCTCCTTCGTCTGGCAGCAGGCCAAGTTCCGGGTCGCCGGCAGCGAGAGCGCGACCGACATGCACACCGTCCGGGACAACGCCCTCGCGTTCGTCGCCGGCCGCGAGGTGCAGGAGATCGTCGACGCCAGCGAGGAGATCTACGACGAGCTGATGGCCGACCGGATCTGGTCGGGCACCCGCAACCTCGCCCAGCAGCACCTGGACGCCGGCCAGCGGGTCTGGCTCGTCACCGCGACCCCGGTCGAGCTCGCCTCGATCATCGCCCACCGCCTCGGCCTGACCGGCGCGCTGGGCACCGTCTCCGAGATCGTCGACGGCCGCTACACCGGCCGGCTGGTCGGCGAGATGATGCACGGGGAGTCCAAGGCGCAGGCCGTGCGGGCGATCGCCGAGCGCGAGGGCCTGGACCTGACCCGCTGCACCGCCTACAGCGACTCCACCAACGACCTGCCCATGCTGACCCTGGTGGGCACCGCGGTCGCGGTGAACCCCGACTCCGAGCTGCGCGCCGTCGCCCGCTCCCGCGGCTGGACGATCAAGGACTACCGGACCGGACGCAAGGCCGCCAAGATCGGCGTGCCCACGGTGGGTGTCGCCGCCCTCTCCGGCGGCGTCGTCGGCGGGCTCATCTCCCTGCGCCGGCGCAACCACTGGCCGTTCTGATGGTCATCCTCCGGATGACACCGCGGCCAATGGCCGTGCCCCCTCCGCGCTGAGCCGTTTGCCGGCCCACCTCGGGGGACCCTCCGGGCCCCCGCTCGGCGGGCCCGCGACTTCGTCGCGTCTCCTGCCCCGCGACCAGGGGGCGTGCCCCGGTCTCGCTGAGCCCCTTCCCGGGCCACCTCGGGGGACCCTGCGGGCCCCCGCCCGGATGTGCCGTGCCCGGCCTGCGTGGAGGCGCTGCCTGCACTTCCTCTGGGGGCCTTCGGCCCCCGTCGTCGCGCCCGGCTGCGCCGGGAGTGCGATCGGGGGTCCCCTCCCTCGACCCGCTGGCTAGCTGAAGACGGATCTGCGCTGGAGGAGGAGGCGGTAGAGGGAGTGCTGGATGGTCTCGCGGACCTGGTCGGTCAGGTTGAAGACGACCATGGGGTCGTCGGCTGCGGCCGGGCCGTAGGACGCGGTCTCGATCGGCTCGCCGAAGGCGATGAACCACTTCGACGGCAGCGGCACCGCGCCGAGCGGCCCCAGCAGCGGGAAGGTCGGGGTGATCGGGAAGTACGGCAGCCCGAGCAGGCGGGCAGCGGTGCGCGCGTTGCCGATCATCGGGTAGATCTCCTCGGCCCCCACGATCGCGCACGGCACGATCGGGGAGCCCGTCCGCAGCGCGGCACTGACGAAACCCCCGCGCCCGAACCGCTGCAGGGTGTACCGCTCGTGGAACGGCTTGCCGACGCCCTTGAAGCCCTCGGGGAAGACGCCCACCAGCTCACCATCGGACAGCAGCCGCTCGGCGTCCTCGTTGCAGGCCAGCGTGACGCCCAGCTTGCGCGCCAGGGAGCCGATGAAGGGCACCTGGAAGACCAGGTCGGCGCCGAGCAGCCGCAGCCGGCGAGCCGCGGGGTGCTCGTCGTGCAGCGCCACCGTGGCCATCAGCGCATCGACCGGGATCGTGCCCGAGTGGTTGGCCACCACCAGGGCGCCGCCGACGTCGGGCACGTTCTCCAGCCCTTGGGTCTCCACCCGGAACCAGCGCTGGAACAGCGGGCGCAGCCCCGGCAGCAGCAGGTGGTCGGTGAGGTCGGGGTCGAAGCCGAACTCGTCGGTGTCGTACTCACCGGTCAGCCGGCGCCGCAGGAACTCCAGGCCACCGGCCAGCTGCTCGTCCCAGCCCGGAGGGGCCCCCGGCGGCGGTGGCGGGTCGTCGTCGGGCCGCAACGGGATCACCCGGGCCTCAGGCATCGCGCACCGCCCGCAGACCAGGGACCGAGGGCGCGGCACTGCGGCGCCGACCGGCCACGCTGTCGACGACGCCCTGCACGGCGTGCACGCCACCGGCGACCGAACCCAGCACCGACCGCGCGGAGGCCGTGACGTCGTCGACGAGCTCGGCGCGGACGACCGGGGTCAGGCTGCGCCCGTAGTCGGCGAGGGTCTCGGCAGTGCTGTACCGCGGCGTGTAGCCGAACTCCTCGCGCAGCACCCGGGTGTCGATGACCCGGCCGAAGTTCAGGAAGCGCATCTGCTCCGGCGACCAGTCGACCAGACGGGCCCAGCGGGTGGTCCGGCCGAGGGAGCCCATCGCGGGCTCGGGCAGCGGCAGCGCGACGCGGCCGAGCCGGCGGATCGCCTGGGAGAGCAGCAGCGTGCCGGAGGCGCCGACGTTCACGGTGCCGACGAAGTCGCCGGTGGCAGCCCGGGTGAGCACGGCCACGGCGTCGTCCTCGTGGAGGAGCTGCAGCCGGGCGTCGTGCCCCAGCGCGGTCGGGACGACGGGCATCCGGAGGAACCCGGACAGCAGCGAGTCGATCCGCGGGCCGATCAAGTTGGTGAAGCGCAATACGGCGACGCCCACGTCGGGACGGCGGCGGGCGAAGGCGCGGACGTACCCCTCGATGTCGAGGCTGTCCTTGGCGAAGCCACCGCCGGGCACCCGCCGGGCCTGCATGGTCTCGGTGAAGACCGCAGGGTCCCGGGAACTGGCGCCGTAGACCGCGCTGGTGCTCTTGAGGACCAGCCGGCGGACCGCCGGAGAACGCTGACAGGCAGCCAGCAACTGCATGGTGCCGATGACGTTGAGCTCCTTCATCGACACCCGCCCACCGGCACCGGCCGGCGTGGCGCTGATGTTCATGTGGACGACGGTGTCCACGGACGCCGACTCGATCACCTTCCCGATCAACGGGCTGCGGATGTCGGCGCGGACGAACTCGGTGCGGCCGAGGCGGCGGAGCACCTCGGGGGCCGGGGGGACGGTGTCCACCCCGATGACCCGGTCGATGGCCGGGTCAGCTGCGAGCTCGGCCGCCAGCGCGCCGCCCAGCCACCGGCTGACGCCGGTGACGAGGACGACCGCGGGCGGCACGAGCGTCAGCTCACTTCTTGTTGCGCCGCTGGACGCGGGTCTTCTTGAGCAGCTTGCGGTGCTTCTTCTTCGCCATCCGCTTGCGGCGCTTCTTGATGACAGAACCCATGTCCCGCTCCCGACGTCGTCGTCGCTCGGCGGCCGGGGGTGGTGACCGGGGTGGTCACGCGGATCCGTGGTCCGGGCGCCGGGCGAGGTGATCAGCTCGTGCGCGGCCCGCCCCGGGGGGCGGCGCCGCTCAGCACCCGAGACTACCCGGCGGGTGCCACCGGACGGGCGGCCCGCCCGGCGACGTGCTGGAGTGCGGCCTCACAGGTGCCTCCACGAGCGGAGGAGGCGAGGACCTGGCCTCGTCGCGAGGCGGACGAGGTCCTCGCTCAGGCGATGTCGGTGTACGCGTCGCGCAGGTACTCGTGGACGGCGCGCTCGGGCACCCGGAAGGAACGACCCACGCGGACGGCGGAGAGCTCGCCGCCGTGGACCAGCCGGTAGACCGTCATCTTCGAGACGCGCATCAGGGCGGCGACCTCGGCGACGGTCAGGAACGAGACTGCGGCGCGGGGCGCCGGGACGGCGGCCGGGCGGCCGATCGGCATGGCGGCCGGGTGCGCCGCGGGGACCGGGCGGGCCATCGAGGCGGCCGAGATCGGCCGGCCCATCTGGCGGGGCATCGGGACGCCCGGACGGACGGTCTGGACGGCGGCGCGCTGGGGCATGGTCACGATGATCAACTCCGGTTCTCAGCACCATGTGCGGCCACCGGCTTCCCCACCGGCGAACAGAACGCTCATGCGCTGGAACAGAGCGTAAGGGGATTGGAGTGACGGAAGCGATGGGTGAATCGGACAGGCGGACCGGTCCGTCCTGGGCACAAGTGGACAGAAACACCGCGTGACACACCCGTCACGGCGTGTTGTCCCCAAGTCGACACGTTCCGGAGGGGCGGTTCTCCACAGAATTCTGTGGAAAACCACACGCGTGTGATTCAGGGCTGCGCCAGCGGGTCAGGAGGGGCGGCCGAGCTCCACGGAGCGCTGGTGCGCCGCCTCGATCGCGGCGATCAGCGCGGCCCGCACGCCGTGCCGCTCCAGCTCCCGGATGGCAGCGATCGTCGTCCCGCCGGGGCTGGTGACCGCCTCCCGCAGCTGCACCGGGTGCTCACCGGAGTCGCGCAGCATGACCGCGGCGCCGTAGGCGGTCTGCACGATCAGGTCGGCGGCGAGCGAGCGGGGCAGGCCGAGCAGGATGCCGGCGTCGATCATCGCCTCGACCAGGAAGAAGAAGTAGGCCGGACCGCTGCCCGACAGGGCGGTCACGGCATCCTGCTGGCCCTCCGGCACCCGGCGCACCTGACCCACTGGCAGCAGCAGCGCCTCCGCCTCGTCCAGGTGTGCCTCGGTCGCGTGCGCCCCGGCCGAGAGCACGCTCATCCCCGCGTCGACCAGCGCCGGCGTGTTCGGCATGACCCGCACGACCGGGGTGCCCGCCGGGAGGGCGGCCTCGACCCGGCTGGTGGGCACCCCCGCCGCCACGGACACCACCAGGTGGTCCGGGGTCACGTGCGGGCCCAGCGCCGCCAGCAGTGCGTCGATGTCCTGCGGCTTCACGGCCAGCAGCAGCACCCGGGCCCGCGCGGCCGCCCCGGCGAGGTCGGTGGTGCCGACGCCGTACCGGTCGGTCAGCTCGGCAGCCCGCTCGGGGCTGCGTTCCACGACCAGGAACCCCTCCCCGTCCCCGGCCTGCCGGACCAGGCCGGCGAGCAGTGCCTCGCCGATCTTGCCGCCGCCGATGACGGCCAGCCGTGCGTCGGGACCCGCGTGCCCTGCATCGATCATGTCCGCGACCGTAGCGCCCGGACGTGTGTGGCCCGGAGGAGCCGGGTAGCGCCCGGCCATGTCCGGAGAACTGAACGGCAAGCGGGTGGCCGTGCTCGCCACCGACGGGGTCGAGCAGGCCGAGCTGGACCAGCCCTGGCAGGCGCTGGTCGACGCCGGCGCGCGGCCGGAGCTCGTCGGGCTCCAGACCGGCACGATCACCGCCTACCAGCACATCGACAAGGGCGACACCAAGGACGTCGACGTCGCGCTGTCCGATGCCGACCCCGCCGGCTACGACGCGCTCGTGCTGCCCGGCGGCGTGATCAACGGCGACTTCGTGCGCGCCGACCAGTCGGCCGTGCGGTTCGTGAAGGCCTTCTTCGACGCCGGCAAGCCGGTGGCCGCCATCTGCCACGCGCCGTGGGTGCTCGCCGAGGCCGACGTCGTCCGTGGGCGCCGGATGACCTCGTGGCCCTCGCTGCAGACCGACCTGCGCAACGCCGGCGCCGAGTGGGTGGACGAGGAGGTCGTCGTGGACGGCAACCTGACCACCAGCCGCAACCCCGACGACCTGCCGGCGTTCGGGCGCACCCTCGTCCAGCAGTTCGCCGCCGCGGGCTGACCGGGCAGGTCAGCTGCTGGCGAGCAGGCCCGCGGCCGGGGCGATCACCAGCACCGTCCCGGCCAGGAGCAGCACCGCCAGCAGCCGGACCGGCAGCGCCCCCTGACCGCGGCGCTGCCGGTACGCCGCCACCCCGGCGACCAGACCGGTGACCGTCACCGGCGCCGCCACCAGGGCGACGTAGGGCAGCAGTTCCCACAGCACGGTGAAGGCGAAGTAGACGCCGATGCCGGCAGCGAGCGCGACCACCAGCTCGCCGGCGAACCGCGCCCAGGCCAGCACGCTCTCCCGGCCGGTCAGCGGCTCCTCGTCGGCCCGGGCGGCCGCAGTCCTGGCCGCCTCCGCCTGAGCGGCGGCGACCGGGATCGGGCCGGTGACCGGGTGGTCGGCGCCGCGCCGTCCCGCGCCCCGGGCGGTCGCCCCCGTGGGGCCGGTGCGCGGTGCGGCGGCGTGCGCCGAGCCGGTGTGCCCGGAGCCGGTGTGCGTGGCGGCCGGTGTGGAGGTCGTCGTCGGGGCTGCCGCCGGGATGGCGGCGGTCGAGGGCCCGGTGCCGAACAGCGGCTCCCCGCCGGGGCCGGTCGGGGTGCCGTCGGACTTCCGCCGGCCGGTGCGCACCGCGGGAGGCGCCTCGTCCGCGCGGCCGGGCGCCGGCCGGGGCGAGGCGGGGGCCGACGGCGTCTGCGGGGCCAGCAGGCCGGCGGCGGGTCGCGCCTTCGGCTCGGGGGCCGGGGTCCAGACCGGGACCGACGGCGCGCGCTCCGGTGCCCGTGCCGGGGAGCGGGGCGGGGCGGCGGCCCGGCCGTTCGGCGGCGCCGAGGGCGCGCCCGCCCGGGGCGTCCCCGAGCCGGTGTCCACCCGCGCCGAGCGGCCGGTCTCGGCAGCACCGGGGGTCTGCCGCCGCCGGCCCGGGCGGGTGCCGAGTTCGCTCTCCAGACCGTGCTCGCGCAGGATCTCGGCGAGCGAGCGGACGCTGTACTCCCCCGACGGGTTGGGCTGCGTCATCACGCTCCTTCCAGCTGGTCCAGGCGCCGCAGGATGACGCCCTCGCGCAGCGCCCACGGGCAGATCCGCACGAACGGTACGTCCACCGCCCGCATCGCGGCCTGCGCCACGACGGCACCGGCCGGGACCTGGTGCGCGCGTTGCGCCGACACCCCCTGCAGCTCCGCCAGCGCGGTGCACTCGATCCGGGAGACGAAGCCGAGCACCTGGGACAGGCCGGTGGCGGTCAGCTCCCGCGGGGCACGCAGCCCGGCGGCCGACGGCGCGGCACCGGCCAGCCGGGCCAGCGTCCGGAAGGTCTTGGACGTCGCGGCGACCAGGTCCGGCGTCCCGGCGTCACGGAGCTTCCGGCCGACCGGGGCCAGCACGTCGGTGGCGTGCTCGGCGAGCGCGTCCAGCGCGGACAGGTCGGGGCGGCCCCCGGTCTCGGCGTCGGGCAGGAACCGGCGGGTCATCCGGCCGGCGCCGAGCGGGACCGACAGCGCGACGTCGGGGTCCTCGTCTACGCCGGTGGCCAGCTCCAGCGACCCGCCACCGATATCGAGCACCAGCAGCCGGCCGGCGCTCCAGCCGAACCACCGCCGGACCGCCAGGAAGGTCAGCCGGGCCTCGTCCTCGCCGGTGAGCACCTGCAGGTCGACGCCGGTCTGCTCGCGGACCCGGCGGAGCACCGCGGCCCCGTTGTCCGCCTCCCGGATCGCGGAGGTGACGAAGGCCAGCAGCTCGTCGCAGCGCTGCGCGGCCGCCTGCTGCTTGGCCTTCTGCACCGCGTTCAGCAGGCTCTTCTCCCCCGCCTTCGACAGCTTCCCGTCGGCGCCGACGTGCTCGGCCAGCCGGAGGACGGAGCGGTCGTCGTGCATGGGGGTGGGGTGCGCACCGCGGTGTGCGTCCACCACCAGGAGGTGCACGGTGTTCGAGCCGACGTCCAGCACCCCGAGTCGCATGCCGGAGAGTCTGCCGGGTGCGGCGCTTACGCTGCGCCGGTGGACCCGAGCACAGCCGCCGACAGCCCTCCCGAGGTCGGGCTGGACTTCCCCCGCGAGTGGATCGAGTTCCTCGACCCCGCCGATCCCGAGCACCTCGTCCGCGCCGACCTCACCTGGCTCACCAGCGCCTGGACTTGCGTGTTCGGGCGTGGCTGCGCCGGCGTGGTGGCCGGGCGCGCCGAGGACGGCTGCTGCAACCACGGCGCCTTCTTCACCGACACCGACGACCTCACCCGGGTCGAGGAGTCGGTCGGCGAGCTGACGCCGGAGGACTGGCAGCGGCACCCCGGCACGGCCGTCGTCCGCGACGACTGGACCGAACCGGACACGCTGACCGAGCCGGCCCCGGGCGAGGAGGCCGAGCAGGCGCTGCGCACCCGGGTGGTCGAGGGTGCCTGCGTCTTCCTCAACCGCCCGGGGCACCCCGCCGGCGCCGGCTGCGCGCTGCACGCCATGGCGCTGCGGCAGGGCCGGCACCCGCTGGAGACCAAGCCCGACGTCTGCTGGCAGTTGCCGGTGCGCCGGGAGCAGGAGTGGGTCGACCGCCCCGACGACAGCCGGGTGCTGGTGTCCACGATCGGCGAGTTCGACCGGCGGGGCTGGGGCCCGGGCGGGCACGACCTGCACTGGTGGTGCACGGGTTCGCCGACGGCGCACGTCGCCGCCGAGCCGCTGGTGGAGACCTACGGCCCGGAGCTCACCGCGCTCCTGGGGCCGGCCGCGTACGGCGAGCTACGCCGGCTGACCGAGGCCCGCCTGGACGCCGGCCTCGTCGCCCCGCACCCGGCCAGCCCCCGGCCGGTCCCGGTGGAGCTGCACCGGCGCCGTCCCGGCTGAGCCGCCGGGGCGGGCCCCGGCCCGGAACGTCTGCCGGTAGGCGCGTGGGGAGACCCCGCGCCGCCGGGCGAACTGCTCGCGCAGGCCCGCGGCGGTGCCGAACCCGACCAGCCGGGCGATCTCCTCCACCGGGGCGTCGCTGCCCTCCAGCAGCGACTCGGCCGCGGCCAGCCGCTGGGCGAGCAACCAGGCGTGCGGGGTGGTGCCGGTGGTGGCCTTGAACCGGCGGGCGAAGCTGCGCGGGCTCATCAGCGCCCGGCGGGCGAGCAGGTCGACGGTGATCTCCTCGGCCAGGTGGCCGCGGGCCCACTCCAGGACGAGGCCGAGCAGGTCGTCCTCGCAGCGGGCCACCGGCTCGTCGATGAACTGAGCCTGGCCGCCGTCGCGGTGCGGGGGCACCACCATGTCCCGGGCCAGCGCGTTCGCCGCCGCGGGGCCCCACTCCCGGCGGACCAGGTGCAGCAGCGTGTCGACGCCGGCGGCGGTGCCCGCTCCGGTGATCAGCTGCCCGCAGTCGACGTAGAGGACGGCGGGGTCGACGGTGACGGCGGGGAACCGCGCGGCCAGCTCGCCGGCGTGCCGCCAGTGCGTGGTGGCCCGACAGCCGTCCAGCAGCCCGGCGGCGGCCACGATGAAGGCACCGGTGCACTGGCTGACCACGATGGCGCCCCGCGCGTGCGCGTCGCGGATCCCGGCGATCAACGCGGCCGAGGGCTCGCGCTCGTAGAGCTCCCAGGCGGTGAGCAGCACGATGTCGGACACCGCCAGCCGCTCCAGCCCGTCGTCGACCAGCAGCCGGACGCCGGTGTCGGTCTGCACCACCCCGGGCACCTCGGTGACCAGGGCGAAGTCGAACAGCGGCAGGCCCATCGCGGTGCGGTCGTAGCCGAACACCTCCGACGTCACCCCCAGCCCGAAGTTGCCCACGACGCCGTCGGCGACGACGACGCTCACCACCAGCGGACGGTCGGTCGCGGTCATGGCGAGAGCATGGCAGAAAACCTGCGGTCGTGGTCACGTCTGCCACTCGTCCGTTCACGTGACGACGGCGACGCTCTTCCCATGTTGCTGATCACCTGCCCCGTGACCCGGACCGACGAGCTGGTCGCCGACCGGCGGATCCGATCGGTCGCCAACCACCCCACCCACATTGCCGTGGCGGTCGAGTGCCCGTCGTGCGGCGGCAGCCACGTCTTCCGCACCGGCCGGCGGTGGGAGGAGCACCGCGCCGAGCTCGCCTCCCGGGCCGCCACGCAGGCGGCCACCCAGGCACCTGCGCAGGAGACGGCGCAGGACACTGCGCCGGACACGTCGGCCGCCGCCGCTCGAGCTGCACGGGTCCGGCAGCCCGCGTAGCTTCGAACACATGAGCGAAGCGAACAGCACCGGCCCGGACAGCCCGCAGAGCACCGAGAAGGACCCGAACGACTGGGTCACCGGTGGCGAGCCGGCCACCGGCGCGCAGAAGAGCTACCTGAACACCCTGGCCCGGGAGGCCGGCGAGGACGTCCCCGACGACATCAACAAGGCCGACGCCTCGAAGAAGATCGACGAACTCCAGGACGAGACCGGCCGCGGCCAGTAACAGCGCCCCGGCGGGACCCCCAGGTCCCGCCGGCCCGCCAGCGAGCAAGCGAGCACGTCCCGCCCCCGGGCCGACCACCGCCACCAGCAGCCGCCTGCCCCGCGGCCCCGACCGGTCCCGCGGGTGAGTCAGCAAGGCCCGTCGCGTCCCGAGGGCCGACCACCACCAGCAGCCGCCTGACACGAGCCCCGAGAGGTCCTGTGTGCGTCAGCGCAGCCCGTCGCGTCCCCCAGATCGGCCACCTCCACCGGTGGTCATGCCGGACGGCGGGCCCGCAGGGTCCACCTCCGGCATGACGGGACCCGCCGCAGGCGGTCAGCCCGGGCGGCGGGCCCGCAGGGTCCTCCCCCGGGCTGACAGGAACGGCTCAGCGCAGCCCGACCCGGCTCCTGGCCGCGGTGGGAGGCCGGAGGCCGACAGTCCCACTAGGCCTCGAACTTGTACCCCAGCCCCCGGACGGTGACCAGGTAGCGCGGGTTGGCCGGGTCGGGCTCCAGCTTGGCGCGCAGCCGCTTGACGTGGACGTCGAGGGTCTTGGTGTCCCCGACGTAGTCCGCGCCCCACACCCGGTCGATGAGCTGGCCCCGGGTGAGGACCCGGCCGGCGTTGCGCAGCAGCAGCTCGAGCAGGTCGAACTCCTTGAGCGGCAGGGACACCGTCTGGCCGTCGACCGCGACGACGTGCCGGTCGACGTCCAGCCGGACCGGTCCGGCGACGAGGGCACCCTCGGCCGTGGGCTCGGCCTCGGTGCCGCGGCGCAGCACGGCCCGCATCCGGGCGACCAGCTCACGGGCCGAGTACGGCTTGGTGACGTAGTCGTCGGCGCCCAGCTCGAGCCCGACCACCTTGTCGATCTCGGCGTCCTTGGCGGTGAGCATGATGATCGGCACGGAGCTCTTGGCCCGCAGCGACCGGCAGACCTCGGTGCCCGAGAGCCCGGGCAGCATCAGGTCGAGCAGCACGATGTCGGCTCCGGCCCGGTCGAACTCGACGAGCGCGTCCGTCCCGGTGGAGGCCACGACGGTGTCGTAGCCCTCCCGCCGCAACATGTAGGACAGCGCGTCGGAGAAGGACTCCTCGTCCTCCACCACGAGCACTCGGGTCATGACCGTCCCTTCTGCAGGGCCCCGGAGGGTCCCTCGTCGGCCCCGGTGGGGCCCTGATCGGATGTCTGGCGGCTGTGCAGTGGCGGTACCGGTGGCCGTTCGGGCGCACCGTCGTCGGCCAGCGAGCGGTCGGCCTCGGCCGCCAGCGGGATGCGCAGGGTGAAGGTCGAGCCGAGCCCCTCCTCGCTCCAGACCGTCACCGTGCCGCCGTGGTTGGTGGCGACGTGCTTGACGATCGCCAGCCCCAGCCCGGTGCCGCCGGTGGCACTGGCCCGTGACGCGTCGACCCGGTAGAAGCGCTCGAACACCCGGGAGCGGTCCGAGCGGGGGATGCCGATGCCCGAGTCGGTCACCGCCACCTCGGCGAAGCCGGCCCGTGCCCGCGCGCCGACGGCGATCGTGGTGCCGCCCGGACTGTAGGCGACGGCGTTGGCGAGCAGGTTGGTCAGCGCGGTGGCCAGTTGCGCCTCCACGCCGCGGACGACGAGGCCGGGCTGGACGGCGACGGCGAGCTGGATGTCCTTCGCCGCGGCTGCGGCGCGGGTGCGGTCGACCGCCTCGGAGACGACGGTGCCGACCGCGACCGGCACGAGCTCCGGCAGCGGTTCGGCGCCCTGCAACCGGGAGAGGTCGATCAGCTCGCGGACCAGCCGGGCCAGCCGGTCGGCCTCGTGGCTCATCCGGGCGGCGAACCGCTGCACGGTCTCCGGGTCGTCGGCCGCGCCCTGCACCGCCTCGGCCAGCAGCGCGAGGGCCCCGACCGGCGTCTTCAGCTCGTGCCCGACGTTGGCGACGAAGTCCTTGCGGACCGCCTCGACCCGGCGGGCCTCGGTGACGTCCTGCAGCACCAGGGCGACCGGCCCGGCGGCGCCGGCGGGGCCGGTGGCGAGCCGGATGCCGTGCACCGCGACCATCCGGGGCCCCGCGCCCACGAGGTCGCTGGGCAGGGCGATGTCGGCCCGGTGGCTCCCGGTGGACTGCACCTCGCGGGCGACCTCCACCAGGCCGGCGACCAGCAGCCGGTTGCCGCGCAGGATGCCCAGCGCCCGGGCGGAGGCGTTGGCGAGCAGGACCGCGTCGTCGGGACCGAGCAGGACGACGGCGGGGTCCATCAGGTCGACCAGCCGCCGGCTCAGCACGGCGTCGGAGTCCGCACGGCGCGCGGCGCGGTCGGCGACCCCGGCCGCGCGGTCGTCCACGGCCTGCTTCCGGGCGCGCGAGGAGCGCACGACCAGCGCCGCTGACGCCGTCAGCAGCAGGCCGAGCACCAGGCCCACCAGCAGGGCGACCACCGGGTCCACGATGCCGATGCTAGACACGCCCCGCACCGGGACCAGCATCGTCGCGGCCGATCACCCGGTCGGGGCGGAGGTGTTCACCGCCGGGCCCCTGGCCGTTCACCTGGCGGACCGCTCAGGCCCGCACACGGGTCTCTACCCTCGTCCACACACGTGTCGCGACCGACGAATCCGCCGGCGGCGCACACGCGGGGGGACCGCGTCGTCCCGGGTCGCCGTCCCCCGGGTGCCGCGTGCGCGCGGCGACGGGACGAGGAGGAACCGTGTTGCGAGAGAGCTACCGCGAGGAACTGGACGACATCAACGCCTGCCTGGTGGAGATGGCCAACTCCGTCGGCTCGGCGATGAGCACGGCCACGACCGCCCTGCTGGACGCCGACGTCGCCCTCGCCGACCTGGTGATCGCCGGCGACGAGCGCATCGACGCGGTCCGGGAGAGCATCGAGGAGCGCTGCTTCACCCTGCTGGCCCGCCAGCAGCCGGTCGCCACCGACCTGCGCACCATCACCACGGCCATGCGGATCGTCGGCGACCTGGAGCGGATGGGCGACCTGGCCGAGCACATCGCCAAGGTGGCCCGCATGCGGTTCCCGGAGCACGCGGTGCCGCAGGAGGTCCGGCCCGTCCTCCTGGAGGCCGGGCACATCGCGGAGAGCCTGGTGACCAAGGCGGGCACGGTCATCGCCAAGCGCGACGTCGAGGCGGCCATCGAGCTGGAGGCCGAGGACGACCTGATGGACCAGCTGCACAAGCAGCTGTTCCGTGAGCTGCTCAGCCCGACCTGGGTGCACGGCATGGAGTCGGCCATCGACGTCACGCTGCTCGGCCGCTACTACGAGCGCTTCGCCGACCACGCGGTCAGCGTGGCCCGCCGGGTGGTCTTCCTGGTCACCGGCGAGAAGCCGGCCCCGGCGGTCACCGACCCCCGCTGATCCACCGCACGACGAAGGGGCCCCGGCGCGATGCGCCGGGGCCCCTTCGTCGTCCGCTACTTCTTGCCCTGGTTCTTGACCGCCTCGATCGCGGCGGCCGCGGCCTCGGGGTCGAGGTACTGCCCGCCGGGCTTGACCGGCCGCAGGTCGTCGTCCAGGTCGTAGCGCAGCGGGACGCCGGTGGGGATGTTCAGCCCGACGACCTCGTCCTCGCCCATGCCGTCCAGGTGCTTCACCAGGGCCCGCAGGCTGTTGCCGTGCGCGGCCACCAGGACGGTCTGGCCGCTGCGCAGGTCCGGCACGATCGCGTCGTACCAGTACGGCAGCATCCGGACGACGACGTCGGCGAGGCACTCGGTGGCCGGGCGGGCCTCGGAGGGGAGGAACCGGTAGCGGGGGTCGCCGTCCTGGCTGTACTCGCTCCCGGCCTCGATCGGCGGCGGCGGGGTGGCGTAGCTGCGCCGCCAGGTCATGAACTGCTCCTCGCCGTACTCGGCGAGGGTGGCGGCCTTGTCCTTGCCCTGCAGCGCCCCGTAGTGCCGCTCGTTGAGCCGCCAGGAACGGCGGACCGGGATCCACTGCCGGTCCGCCGCCGCCAGCGCCAGCTCCGCCGTGGTGATGGCCCGCTTGAGCAGCGAGGTGTGCAGGACGTCGGGCAGCAGCCCCTGCTCGGCGAGCAGGCGCCCGCCGCGGGCGGCCTCGGCGCGGCCCTTCTCCGACAGCTCGACGTCCACCCAGCCGGTGAACAGGTTGGCCTTGTTCCACTCGCTCTCGCCGTGGCGGAGCAGGATGAGGGTCCCGGTGCTCGTCGTGTCGCTCACGCGGCCATCCTGCCCGACCGCCGCCGGCCCCGTGCACAGCAGGCGGAGGCGGCGGCGTCCGGCGGTGCTGCCGGAGGCGTCAGGCCATCGCGTTGGCCGGCTCCGGGGTGCGCACCCCGCGGACGGCGGCGGCGACCAGCTCCCCGGCCAGCCGCAGCTGCTCCTCGGTGTGGGTGGCCATCACCGACAGCCGCAGCACGCCCTGTCCCCGCGGGACGGCCGGGTAGCGCACCGCGTTGGTGTAGACCCCGGCCTCGTGCGCCGCTGCCCAGGCACTGCGGGTGGCCTCGTCCTCGCCGGTGCGGACGGCGATGACGGCGCCCTTGCCGGGGACGGGCGGGACCCCGCACTCGGTGAGCACCCGCCGCAGCAGGTCGCCGTTGTCCCGCAGCCGCTGCATCCGCTCCGGCTCCCGGCGCAGCACCCGGAGTGCGGCGAGCGCGGCGGCGACCGCCGCGGGGGCGTTCGCGGCGCTGAAGATGTAGGGCATCGCCGAGGCGCGGATCCCGTCGGCGACCGCGCGGGAGGTCAGCACCGCGCCGCCGACGCTGGCCAGCGACTTGCTGAACGCCACGGTGACCGCGTCGACCCGGTCCAGGACCCCGGCCGCCTCCGCCGCGCCCCGGCCGTTCTCCCCCAGCACCCCGAGCCCGTGCGCCTCGTCGACCACCAGCCGGGCGGAGAACCGGCGGCAGAGGCCGGCGATCGCCGCCAGCGGCGCGGCCTCCCCGCTCATCGAGTAGACGCCGTCGACGACCACGACCGCCCCGGCCTCGGGGTCCAGGCGCGCCAGCCGCCGCTCCAGGGACGCCGCCGAGTTGTGGGTGAAGCGGAGCACGGTGCCCCGGCTGGCCGCCGCCGCGGCGTGCAGGCTGGCGTGGGCGTGGGCGTCGACGAGCAGGGCGTCACCGGGCGCGCAGATGGTGGACAGGATCGCGGCGTTGGCGTTGACCCCCGCGGAGGTCAGCACCGCGTCCTCGGTGCCGTGGTGCTCGGCGAGCTCCCGCTCCAGGGTCAGGTGCAGGCGGGTGGTGCCGTTGAGGATGCGGCTGCCGGCCGCGCTGGTGCCGTACTGCCGCAGGGCGGCGACGGCGGCCTCCACCACCTGCGGGTCGCCGGCCAGGCCGAGGTAGTTGTTGGTGCCCAGGTTGATCCGGGTCCGGCCGTCGTCGAACACCGTGAGCGGCTGGGGCGCCCCGGCGGTGGGCACCGAGTGCGTGGCCACCCCCTCGCGCACGTGCCGCCGCATCATCTCGGCCCGGCTGCTCTCCAGCAGCGGGGCGAAGGGGTCACGGCGGACCACCGACCGGGCAGCGTGGGACAGCACGGTGTGGGACAGGGCGGGGTCGAGCACGGCAGCTCCTCGCAGTTCGGCGCGGGGATCGCAGCCGTTCACCCCTGACCCTGACGGTCAACACGCTCCGTGGTCAACGGATACCGCACAGTCCGGTCGAGGGTCACCCGAGCAGGCGTGCGGCGGGTCACTCCTCGACGCAGCGTCCCGAGCCGGGCAGCCGTGAGCGCCCCGCCGGGTGACACCCGGTCGCGCGAGGGAGGGACCGCTCAGGGGGTGCGGCGCCGGCCGGGCAGCCAGACCAGGACGACGATCGCGGCGACCACCGCACACCCCGCGGTGCCGACGGCGGTCAGGTGCATGGCCCCGACGAACGCCTCCCGGGCCGGGTCGACGAGGGCCGCAGCCGCTGCCGCGGTCTCCCCGCCGGCGGCCTCGGCGTCCTGCACCGCGGCGAGGGTCGCCACGATCGACTCCCCCGCCTGGTCCCGTGCCCCCGCCGGCAGCGCCAGGACGTCGTCCCCGAGCCGGTTGGCGTAGGAGGTGGCCAGCACCGAGCCGAGGATCGCCACGCCCAAGGCGCCGCCGACCTGGCGGACCGCGTTGTTGACGGCCGCCCCGGCGCCGGCCTTCTCCCGCGGGACGACGGACATGATCGACTCGGTCGCCGGGGCCATCACCGCGCCCATGCCGACGCCCTGCAGCGCGAGGTCGGCGAGCACCAGCCAGACGGGTGCGTCGGCGTCCAGCAGCTGGATGCCGGCGAAGGAGATCGCGATCAGCGTGAAGCCGGTGGCGCAGACGGCCTTGGCGCCGAACCGCTCGGCCAGCCGCGAGGTGCGCGGCGCGGTCAGCGCGATGCCCAGGGCGACCGGCACCAGCGAGGCCCCGCTCTCCAGCGGTGAGTACCCGCGCACGCCCTGCAGGTAGTAGACGAGGTAGAACGTCGCCCCCTGCAGGGCGAAGAAGTTGAGCGCCAGCGCCCCGGCCGCCGCGGAGAACGCGGGGTTGCGGAACAGCGAGACGTCCAGCGCCGGGTGCGCGGTGCGCCGCTGCCACCAGACGAAGACGGCGAGCAGGACGACGCCGGCGGCCAGCGGCCCCCAGGTCTGCAGCTCGCCCCAGCCCTCGCTGCCGCCGCGGATGATGCCGTAGACGACCCCGACCAGCGCCGCGATCGACAGCAGCACGCCGGGGACGTCGAGCCGGCCCGGGTCGGGGTCCTTGGACTCGGGGACGACGGTCAGCACCCCGACCACGCCGACCGCCGCGACCGGGACGCCGAGCAGGAAGACCGCACCCCACCAGAAGTGCTCCAGCACCAGCCCGCCGGCCAGCGGCCCACCGGCGACGGCCAGCCCGGAGGCACCGGCCCACAAGCCGATCGCCCGGCCCCGCTCGCCGGCGGGGAAGACGTTGGTGATGACGGCGAGGGTGGCCGGCTGGATGGCCGCACCCCCGACGCCCATCAGCGCCCGCCAGCCGATCAGCTCGAGCGCGGAGTCGCTGAAGGCGGCCAGCACCGACCCGATCGCGAAGATCGTCAGCCCGGCCAGCAGCACCTTGCGCCGGCCGATCCGGTCGCCGATGACGCCCCAGCTGAACAGCAGGCCGGCGAACACCAAGATGTAGGAGTCGATCGCCCACTGCAGCTCACCCTGGGTGGCGTCCAGCTCCCGCTGCAGGGTGGGCAGCGCGACGTTCAGGATCGTGTTGCCCATGATCACCATGAGCAGGCAGACGATCATCGTGCCGAGCACCCACCAGCGGCGCTCGTAGCCGGGCGGCAGCTGGTCGGCCGCCGGCACCGGGCGTTCGGTGGTGCTCACCCCTGCGGGTCCCGGGGCCGCCGGGCGGGGTCGGCGAAGGCGGCGAAGGCCTCCAGGTTGCGCAGCGACTCCCCGCGCTTGACCCGCCAGTCCCACTCGCGGCGGATCGAGGTGCCGAAGCCGATCTCCAGCAGGGTGTTGAAGTGGTCGTCGGCGTGGCTGAGCACCGAGCCGAGCAGCCGGTCGATCTCCTCGGGGCTGATCACCGCGTGCGGGAGCCGGCCGGTCAGGTACACGTCACCGACGCTGTCGATGGACCAGCTGACCCCGTAGCTGCGCGCGTTGTGCTGCAGCAGCCAGGCCCACAGCTGCTCCCGGTTCTCGTCGGGCTGCCGGCAGACGAAGGCCTCGATCGTCAGGGCGTGGGCGCCGATGGTCAGCCCGACGACCGTCTTCAGCTTCTTCGTGCCCGGCAGGGTGACGACGAAGCGCCCCTGCCCCGGGTGCTCGTACTCCAGCTCGGCCGCGCGCAGCGTCTCCTCGACGACGGCGTCGAGTTCGGACACGCTGCGCTCGCTCATCGCCGGGCCCGGCCTCCGACGCTGTTCCCGCCGGTCAGCAGCCGCACGGCCTCGGCGGCCCGGTGTGCGGGGCGCACCCGGCGCCGGCCCATCTCGCTCATCGCCGCGGCGTAGGCATCGACCAGCGAGTCGGTGGTGCGGTCCCAGCTGAAGGCGGCGGCGTGCCGGCGCGCACCGGCGGCGAGCAGCTCCCGGCGGGCCAGCACCCGGCGGATGGCCGCGGCGTAGCCCTCGGGGTCGCGGCCGGTGACCAGCAGCCCGGACACCCCGTCGTCCACGGCGGTGGGCAGCCCGCCGACCGCGGCGGCGACCACCGGCGTGCCGCAGGCCTGGGCCTCCAGCGCGACCAGGCCGAAGGACTCGTTGTGGCTCGGGACGACGGCGACGTCGGCGGCCCGGTAGTGGTCGGCGAGCTGCGCGGGCGCCTGCGGCGGCACGAACCGGACCACGTCGGCGACGCCCAGGGAGACCGCGAGCTCCTGCAGCCGCTGCGGCTCGGCCAGCCCCGACCCGCTGGGCGCGCCGACGACCAGCACCTCGAGCCGGTCGCGCAGGGCCGGGTCGGTGGCGAGCATCCGGGCCGCGGCGTGCAGCAGCATCTCCGGGGCCTTGAGCGGCTGGATCCGGCCGACGAACAGCAGGACGACGGCGTCCGGGGCCACCCCGACCCGCGCCCTGGCGGCCTGGCGGTCACCGGGCCGGAAGCAGTCCAGGTCCACGCCCGGCGGGACGACCAGGGTGCGGCGGGGGTCGGCGTCGTAGAAGTCGACCAGCTGCCGGGCCTCCTCGGCGGTGTTCGCCACCAGCCGGTCGGCCTCCGCGACGACCTGCTCCTCACCGATCACCCGGGTGCGGGGCTCGGGCTCGTCGCCCTCGGCCAGCGCGGCGTTCTTCACCTTCGCCAGGGTGTGCGCCGAGTGCACCAGCGGCACGCCCCAGCGGTCCCGGGCCAGCCAGCCGACCTGACCGGAGAGCCAGTAGTGGGAGTGGACGACGTCGAAGTGGCCCGGCTCGTGCTGGGCCTCCTCACGGAGCACCGCGGCGGTGAAGGCGCACATCTGGGCGGGCAGCTCCTGCTTGCCCAGCCCCTCGAACGGACCGGCGCTCACGTGCCGCACGGTCACGCCTGGGCTCATCTCGACCACCGGCGGCTGCTCGCTGGAGGTGGCCCGGGTGAACACGTCGACGGCGATCCCACGGTCGGCCAGCCGGCGGGAGACCTCGACCACGTAGACGTTCATGCCCCCGGCGTCACCGGCGCCCGGCTGCTCCAGCGGGCTGGTGTGCACCGAGAGGGTCGCCACCCGGCGGGGCAGCACCGGCGCGGCCGGCTCCGGGACGGCACCGGCGCGCCACGGCGTGGGCTGGCGCGGAGAGCGGCGAGCGGGCACGGAGCTCCTCCCGCTCGGGCGCCTGGCCGACCGTCGGCCTGGTGGGTCGTACGGCACCCGATCGGGCACCCCTGTCGTGCTCTCAGTGTGCAACAGCGCCAGGATGGGCACATGTCCAGCCCCGTCGCCCCGTCCTCCACCAGCACCCCTCCCGGCGGGGCCGGCCGCGTCGCCGTCGTCACCGGCGCCTCCAGCGGCATCGGCGCCGCGACCGCCGAGCGGCTGGCCGCCGACGGGTTCTCCGTCGTGCTGGCCGCCCGCCGGATCGACCGGCTCACCGAGCTGGCGGAGCGGATCGGCGGCCGGGCCGTGCAGCTCGACGTCACCGACCCCGACTCGGTGGCCGCGCTGGCCGCCGGGCTGGACCGGGTCGACGTCCTGGTCAACAACGCCGGCGGCGCGTTCGACACCAACCCGGTGGCCGACGCGGACCTCGACTCCTGGCAGCGCACCTACGACGTCAACGTGCTGGGCACCGTGCGGGTGACCAAGGCGCTGCTGCCGGCGCTGCGGGCCTCGGGCGCGGGTGACCTGGTGTTCGTCGGCTCGACGGCCGGGCTGGTCAGCTACGAGGGCGGCGCCAGCTACACCGCCGCCAAGCACGGGGTGCACACGCTGGTCGAGACGCTGCGCCTGGAGCTGGTGGCCGAGCCGGTCCGGGTGGTCGAGATCGCGCCGGGGATGGTCAGGACCGAGGAGTTCTCGCTCAACCGCACGCGGTCGCAGGAGAAGGCCGACGCCGTCTACCGCGGGGTGCGCGAGCCGCTGGTCGCCGCGGACGTCGCCGACTGCATCGCCTGGGCGGTCACCCGGCCGCACCACGTGAACGTCGACCTGCTCGTCGTCCGCCCGCGCGCGCAGGCCGCCCAGCACAAGGTCCACCGCGAGTCCGACTGAGCCCTCGGCCGGGCCGAGATCGGGCTGAGGGCTGCCACCGGGCACGCCGGCCCAGCACCCAGCCCGATCTCGACGCCGGCCTACTCGGCGTTGCGGTGCAGGACCTCGTAGGCCCGCGTGACCCGCGCCGGGTCGGCGGCGGTGCCGCTCCGCTCGAACAGCGCCTGCGCGTCGGTCACCTCGGCCGCGGTGGCGCTCCCGGAGTTCAGCACCCGGGAGATCAGCCCGGTCAGTGCGGCGTCGGCCTCCACGCGGGCCATCCACCGAGTCAGCTGGGCGGGATCGGCCGGCATGGGGGCCGGGGAGCGCAGCGCGTCGTAGAGGGCGCCCAGCTGCAGGGACTCGGCCGGGTTCACGGGCGCACCGCGGTCGGCTCGGGCACCAGGGTGACGCCGAACTGCTCGCGCACCGCGGCGACCACCTGGCCGGCGAAGGCCATCAGCTCCGCGGCGGTGGCGCCGGGCTCGGTGGTCAGCGCCAGGCTGTGCCGCGACGACGTCCCGACCCGGCCCGCGCGGGTGCCCCGGCCGTAGCCGGAGTGCTGCACCAGCCAGGCCGCGCTCAGCTTCACCTGCGCGGCCCCGTCGGCCCCGATGCCGGCCGGCCAGGACGGGCACTCGGGGACGGCGGTGCCGACCGGCACGACGGGATTGGTGAAGAAGGAGCCGGCGCTGCGCGAGTCGGGGTCGGCCGGGTCCCAGACCATCCCCTTGCCGCGGCGCAGGGCCAGCACGGCGTCGCGCACCGCGCCCAGCGGCGCCGTCTCGCCCAGCTCGACGCCCAGCGCCTTGGCGAGCTCCGCGTAGCTGACCGGGCTGGACTGCTCCGAGGCCCGCAGCCGGAAGGTCACCGAGAGGACGACGTACGCGCCGGGCTGCTGCTTGAGCCGGCTGTCCCGGTAGGCGAAGCCCAGCTCGGCCGGGCCGAACGCCCGCTCGACCCCGCCCGCGCGGTCGTACACCCGCACGGAGGTGATCAGCGCCGCGACCTCCTGGCCGTAGGCGCCGACGTTCTGCACCGGGGTGGCGCCGGTCGAGCCGGGGATGCCCGACAGCGCCTCCATCCCGGCCAGCCGCTGCGCCACGGTGTGCGCCACCAGGTCGTCCCAGGGCTCACCGGCCTCCACCTCGAGCTCGACGCCGTCGGCGGCGTCCCGGCGCGCGATGCCCCGGGTGCGCACCAGGACCACGTCGCCGGGCCAGCCGGCGTCCGGGGCCACGACGTTCGAGCCGCCGCCGAGCACCAGCAGCGGGCGGCCGGCGTCGTCGGCGTCCCGGATGGCGGCGACCAGCTCGTCGCGGCCGGTGACCTCGACCAGCCTCTCGATCGGACCGCCGACCCCCAGGGTCGTCAGGTCCGCCAGCCGGGCGTCATGGCGTACCTGCACGGCACCACGGTAAACGGCCCTCCGACTAACCTCGTGCACCGTGAGCGACCACACCCAGCGTGCGTCGCTGCCCCCCGTCCGCAAGGCCCCCCGGCTGGCCGCCGGCCGCGCCCGCGCGCTCGGGCTGCCGACCCGCGGCACCACGAACGCCAACCGGCTGCGCCGGGTCGACCGCTGGCTGGTGGCCACCCAGGTCGCCCGGCTGCGCGACGCCGCCCGACCACTGGTCGTCGACCTCGGGTACGGGGCGTCGGCGGTGACCACGCTGGAGCTGGTCGACCGGCTCGCCCCGGAGGTCGACCGGCTGGAGGTGGTCGGCCTGGAGATCGACCCCGAGCGGGTGGCCGCCGTCGCCGCCGACCGCGACCCGCCGCGGGTGGACTTCCGGGTGGGCGGGTTCGAGCTCGCCGGCCTGCGCCCGGTGCTGGTGCGGGCGTTCAACGTGCTGCGCCAGTACGACGAGGAGTCCGCCACCCGCGCCTGGGACACGATGCGCGCCGCGCTGGCGCCCGGGGGCCTGCTGGTCGAGGGCACCTGCGACGAGTGGGGACGACGCTCGACCTGGGTGGCCCTGGACGAGGACGGCCCGCTCACCCTGACCCTCGCCGCCCGGGTGTCGGACCTGGAGCGGCCCTCGGACCTGGCCGAACGGCTGCCCAAGGCGCTGATCCACCACAACGTCCCCGGCCAGCCGGTGCACGCCTTCCTCACCGCCTTCGACACCGCCTGGGCCTCGGCGGCCGGGCTGTCCACGTTCGGCCCGCGGCAGCGCTGGGCCGCCGCCGTCGAGACGCTGGCCGCCGACGGCTGGCCGCTGGTCGGCCCCAGCCGGCGGTGGCGGCACGGCGAGGTCAGCGTGCGCTGGTCGGCGGTCGCGCCGGCCTGAGCCACCGCGTGCGGCACGATGACGAGGTGCCCGCCCCCCTGCTCACCCCCGACGAGCTGCACGACCGGTGCATCGCCGCGGTCGTGCAGGACGGCGAGCGGATCGGCGTCCTCGCCCAGGAGCTGGCCGCCGGGCGCACCCCGGCCGCCGGCGGGCTGGACACCGAGGTGCCGTGGGTGGCCGGCTGGACGGCCCGGGATCTCATCGCCCACCTCGGTGCGGTGCACCGCTGGGTCACCGGGATCCTGCGGGCCGGCCACACCCGCGCGCCCGGCTCCTACAGCGGCATCGCCCCGCCGCACGACGACCTGCACGGCTGGTACGCCCTGGGCCTGACCGAGCTGGTCGCCACGCTGCGCACCACCGACCCCGACGCGCCGGCCTGGCACATGAGCCCCGCGGCCGCCCACACCGCCCGGGACTGGGCCCGGCGGCAGGCCCACGAGCACACCGTCCACCGGCAGGACCTGGAGGCGGCCGCCTCCCTGGCCCCCGCCCCGGTCGACCCGGTGCTGGCCGGTGACGGGGTGGACGAGCTGCTGACCGTCGTCCTCCCCCGCTGGCAGCACACCGCCCCGCTGGCCACCGCCCGGGCGTCGGTCGGCGTCACCGCGACCGACCTCGGGCGCGGCTGGACCGTCGAGGTGGCCGACGGCGCCGTCCGCTGCACCGACGGCGCCACCGCCGACGCCGACGCCCAGCTCTCCGGGACGGCGGCCCAGCTGCTCCTGCGGCTGTGGGGCCGCCCGGCCGACGTGACGGTGCACGGTGACCGGGCCGCCGAGGCCCTGCTGCGGGGCCGCTGACCGTGGGCCGACGCGACCGCGGGCACCTCACCGCACTCCCGGGCGCCACCGAGGTGGGCGGCGGGACGGCGGAGCTGCTCGCCGACGCCGACCGGGACGGCGCCTGGCAGCTGCTGGTCAACGGCACCCCGCAGTCCCACGTCGACCTGACCGACCCCGCGTACCTGGAGTTCGAGTACGTGCGGCGGATGGGCCACGTGCTCGACCTCGTCGCCGAGCCCGGACGGCCGCTGGACGTCGTGCACCTGGGCGGGGGTGCGCTGACGCTGCCCCGCTACGTGGCGGTGACCCGGCCGGGGTCGGCGCAGCGGGTGATGGAGCTCGACGAGGCGCTCACCGAGCTGGTCCGCCGGGAGCTGCCCCTGCCCCGCAACGCCCGCGTCCGGGTGCGGGGGATCGACGCCCGGGCGGGCCTGGCCGCGCTGCCCGACGCCAGCGCCGACGTCGTCCTGGTCGACGTCTTCGCCGGCGCCCGCACCCCGGCGCACCTGACCACGGTCGAGTTCGCCACCGACGTGGCCCGGGTGCTGCGCCCCGGTGGCACGACGGCCTGGAACGTCTCCGACGGCCCGCCGCTGCGGTTCGCGCGCGCCGAGGCGGCGACCCTGCGGGCCGTCTTCGGCCACGTCGCGCTGCTCGCCGAGCCCGGCACGCTGCGCGGGCGGCGGTTCGGCAACACCGTGGCGGTCGCCTCGGCGGCGGAGCTGCCGATCCCCGGGCTCACCCGCCGCTGCGCCGGTGACCCGATGCCCTCCCGGGTCGTCAGCGGCGCGGAGCTGGACCGTTTCGTCGGGCAGGCGGCCCCGGTGACCGACGCCGCCGCCGAGCCCTCGCCGCCACCACCGGCCGGCATCTTCGACTGAGTGGCGGCGAGGGCTGCGCCGGTCCGGGCGTCGGCCGTAGGGTCGGGCCATGACCGCTCCCGCATCCCGCCGGCTCACCCGCGACTCCCAGCACAAGGTCATCGCCGGGGTGTGCGCCGGTCTGGCCCGCCGGTTCGGCCTGTCCCGCACCGGTCTGCGGGTGGCGTTCGTCGTCTCCTGCGTGCTCCCGGGCCCGCAGTTCATCGCCTACCTGGTGCTGTGGGTCGTCATGCCGCGCGACGACCGGCGCTGACCACCGCTCCCTCAGGGAGCGGTGAGCTCACCAGCTCGAGTTGCCCCGGGGGAGACCGCGCACCGCGGGGCGCACGTCGACCAGGTAGACGACGGCGGCGATCACGGCCGGCAGGCCCAGGAAGCTGAGCGGCCCCTGCCAGAGCAGCACCAGCGTCGCGATGCCGGTGATCGCCATCCAGCCGGGCTTGGTCAGCTTCCCGGCCGCGACGAAGGCGGCGGCCGGTCGGATGATCGCGTCGATGAACGCCCACGCGGCGAGGGCGAGGGTCGCGTAGAAGACGACGAGGTTGATGAGCCCGTCGATGCCAGCCATGTCAGCAGGATAGGCGCGCGGGGGCTCCCGGCGGCGCCTCGACCCTCGCGGCACCACGGTCCTGCCGCCTGGGGGTGGACAGCACGGCGCCCCGGCACCCGCAGTGCGGGCGCCGGGGCGCGGTCAGGCCCCCGTGCAGGGTCCCGCCGCGAGCTCGCGAGTGGCGGGGTCAGGCCCCCTGCAGGGGCCCGCGCCGAGCGCGCGAGGCGTGGGGGGCAGGGGGTCCTTCTGCCTTCCTCAGCTGGTGGCGTCGGTGCTCTTCGCGGGGACGGCCAGCGGGTCGGGCACCGTGGTGCCCTCGGACATCACCGGGGCGACGGTCGCCGGGGTGGCCTTGGTGGTGCGCTTGGCGGCTGCCTTCCTGGCCGGCGCCTTCTTCGCCGGGGCGGTGGTCCCCCGGGCGCTGCGCTTGGCCGAGTCGGCGACCTCCTGGGTCTCCTGCTGGGCGGCGTCGACGGCCTTGTCGGTACGCGACTTGGCCTTCTGCGCCACCGAGGTCACCTCGTCGGAGGCCTTGCCGATCGTCTCGCCGGTCTCCTCGAGCACGTCCTCGACGGCGTCCTCGACGGCGTCGACGGCCTTGTCGGTGCGCGACTTGGCCTTCTGCGCCACCGAGGTCACCTCGTCGGAGGCCTTGCCGACGGTCTCGCCGGTCTCCTCCAGCACGTCCTCGACGGTGTCCTCGACGGCGTCGACGGCCCGCTCGGTCCGGGCGGCGACCCGGCGGAACGCCGGCTGGGTGCGCAGCTCGCCGACGACCTTCTCGCCGCGGCCGGCCAGCTCCTCGATCGCCTCGAGGGCCTGGGTGCGGGCGTTCTCGACGAGACCGGTGACGGTGCCGAGCACGGTCTCCGGGCGCACGGCCGTGGCGGCCCCGCGGGCCTGCTCGGCGCGGACCCGGGCCTCGGCCGCCGCCTGGGCGGCGCGGGCACGGGCGGCCTCGACGCGGCTGCGGGCCTCCTTGCCGGCCAGGTCGGCCTGCACCTGGGCCTCGCCGGGCAGCGCCTCGGCGCGGGTGCGGAAGGTGCCGACGACGGTGCGGGCGCGGTCGACCGCGACGTCGCCGGCGCCGAGCGCGGCCAGCAGGCCGGTGCGGACCAGGGTCTCGCCCTGCTGCACGAGGGTCTGGTTCTTCAGGGTGTCGGTGCGGCTCATGCCGTCTCCTCCTGCGAAGTGGGGGTGGGTGCTGCTGTGGTGGTGGGCGCCGCCGCCTGCTCACGGGCCAGGTGCGCGGCGTGCTCCCGGGTGTAGGTCTCGTACAGCTCCAGGAGCACGGCCTTGTGCCGCTCGGAGAGCGCCTCGTCGGCGCGCAGGGCGGCGACGGTGCCGGCCGTCCCGGACCGCCGGTCGAGGATCCCGGCCTGCTCGTAGAGCGTCTCCGCCGAGATCTTCAGGCCGCGGGCGATCTGCGCCAGGATCTCGGCCGAGGGCTTGCGCAGCCCGCGCTCGACCTGGGACAGGTACGGGTTGCTGACCCCGGCGCGGCGGGACAGCTCGCGCAGCGACACCTCGGCGGCGTTGCGCTGGGTGCGGATGAACTCACCCACCGAGGAGCTGACGGTCGTGTTCACCGTCGAGGCCTCGGCGGCCGCGGTCGCCACGCTCTCGCGGACCGCGGTCACCTGCTCCCGGACGAACTCCGTGGGTCGCTGCACAGCCCCCACGTTAGCCCAACGTGCTAGCTGCTGCAAGCAGGCTGCTAGCGGCCCGCCCTCAGCCGAGGACGGCGGCCGCCCGGACCTCGCCCACCACGCCCTCGCCACCGCTCACCGGCGTGACCAGCCACCGGGCCAGCGTCTCGGCCGGCACCCCCAGGCGCCGCAGCCCCGCGGCCAGCGCCGGCGCCCGGCCCCGGTCGCCGCCGTCGTCGAGCTTCAAGGCCACGGCCCCGGCCCCCGGCAGCGCCGCGACGTGCACCCCGTCGGCCCCGCCCTTCACCAGCAGACCGTCCACCGCCTGCATCAGCTCGGTGTCCTCCCGGCCGGTGCCGGCCACCAGCCAGGGGTGCGCGCGCATCGCGTCGGCGACCCGGCGCCCCGGTGTGCCGGGCTCGGCCTGCACCAGCGACAGGACACCGCGGGCCAGCCCGGTCAGCGAGATCGCGTGCTGCGGCGCACCGCACCCGTCGACCACGACCGCGGCGACGGGCTCGCCCGCGGCCTCGCCCAGCCGCACCTCGATCGCCTGCTGCAGCGGGTGGTCGCGGTCCAGGTACCCGGCGGTCGGCCAGCCGGCCGCCACGCAGGCGGCCAGCATCGCCGCGTGCTTGCCCGAGCAGTTCATCGCCAGCCGCTCCGGCGCACGACCGGCCACCAGCCACTCGGCCCGGGTGCGCTCGTGCTGCGGCAGCGCCGGCGGGCAGCCCAGGTCGTCGGGGCCCAGCCCGGCGCCGGCGAGCAGCTCGCCGGCGAGCGCCCGGTGCTCGTCCTCCCCGTTGTGCGAGGCGGCCGCGATGGCCAGCTCCCGGTCGTGCCGGGGCTCCCAGCCCGCCTGCAGGTACGTGGTGGCCTGGACCGGCTTGTTCGACGAGCGCGGCAGCACCGGCCGGGCGACGTCGCCGACCTCCAGCAGGGGTGCGCCGTCGGCACCGAGCACGACCAGCGCCCCGCGGTGCACCGACTCCAGCACGTCGACGCCGAGACCGGCCCGCCAGACCTCGACGAGCACCGGCTCGTCGGCCCAGCGGCTCAACTGGTCGCCCATCAGGCGCGGTGCCGGGACTCGTCGGCCAGCAGCTGGGCGACGTCGGCCAGGCCCTCGCGGTAGCGGCGGGCCAGCTCACCGGCGACGGTGTCCATCACCTGCTGCACACCACGGCGCCGCTCGGACAGCGTCCGCTCGCCCTCGCCGAGCGCCCGGGCGGCCTGCTCCAGCTGGTCGTCGGGCAGGGACGGGACGTCGGACAGGTCCACCCCCGGCGCCAGCCCGTTGACCCAGGTCTCGAACTGCTCCGGGGACGTCGGCTGGACGGTCTGGTGCCGGCCGAGCCCGTGCGCGGGGCCGCGGCCCTTCTCCGAGAGGATCTCCGGCAGCAGGTCGACCAGCGAGCGCCCGTCGTGCTCGGCCCGCCGCTGCAGCTCCCGGCGGACGATGTCCAGCCGGCCCTGGAGCAGCCGCCGGGTGTAGGAGAGGTTGACCTCCCCCTGCTCGGCGCGGTGCCGCAACGCACGGACGTCGGCCATCGGCAGCTGCTGGACGCCGTCCAGGAAGGACGGGTCGAGCAGCTCGTCGACACCGGCACCGCCGGCCGGGAGAGGGGCAGTCATCGGGGGACCTCCGCAGGGGTGGGGACGCGCGTGATGCCCAGCAGCTGCCGGGCCTCGGTCGGGGTGATCGGCGGGCGCTGGGCGATCCGGGCGAGCCCGGCCGCGCGGGCCACCAGCTGGGCGTTGTCGCGCACCGGCTCGCCGGGGGCGTAGGTGAGGGTGTCCTCCATGCCGACCCGCAGGTGACCGCCGGCCGACAGCGCGGCGAGCATCACCGGCAGCGAGGTGCGGCCCACGCCGGTGGCGGCGAAGGTGGCCCCGGGCGGGAGGAACGGCAGGCAGGCGGCCAGCGCGGCGGTCGTCCCGGGCATCCCGCCGGGCACCCCCATCACCAGGTCGACGTGCACGTGCCCACCGGCGGGCGGCCCGTGCCGGTCGAGCAGCCGGGCGAGGGTGGCCAGCTGGCCCAGGTCGAACACCTCGTACTCGGGGACGACGCCGCGCTGCTGCATCCGGGTGTGCAGCTCGACGATGAGGTCCCAGGGGTTGTAGAAGACGTCGCGGCCGAAGTTGACCGTGCCCAGGGACAGCGAGGCGGCGTCCGGCGCGGCGTCCAGCACCGCCAGCCGGGCCTCGGCCGGGTCGGTGACCGCGCCGCCGGTGGAGAGCTGGACGACCAGGTCGGTGGCCTCCCGGACGGCGGCCACGACCTCCCGGACCCGGGGCAGGTCCAGCGTGGGCCGGGTGTCGGTGCCCCGCACGTGCAGGTGCAGCACCGCTGCGCCGAGGGCCTGGCAGTCGCGGGCGGTGGCCACCACCTCCTCGACGGTGACCGGCAGGGCCGGGACGTCGGCCTTGGCCGACTCGGCGCCGGTCGGCGCCAGGGTCAGCAGGGTGCCCTGGACGCCGACCGGGGTGCTCACCATCCCGCGTCCCGGCTGCGCAACCGCTCCACCCCTCACTCGCTGGCGCGCGCTGCGATGCTCACGAACGCGTCGACTCGGGCCGCATCGTCGCAGACCGGACGGCGCGCACGCGGTCGCGGGCCGCCGCCCGGGTGTCGTCCAGCTCCGCCGGGGCGTCCTCGGGGTCGATCACGGCGACCGCCTCCCCGACCCGCAGGTCGGCGTCCGGTGCCACGGACTGCTTGACCAGCGCCAGCGCGATCACGCCCAGCTCGTGGTGGCGCACCACGCTGCCCACCCGGCCGACCTCGCGCGTGCCGGCGGTGACCGGGGTGCCGGGCGCGGGGAGCACCTCGCTCATCCCGTCCAGGTGCAGCAGCACCTGGCGGCGCGGCGGGCGGCCGAGGTTGTGCACCCGGGCGACCGTCTCCTGCCCGCGGTAGCAGCCCTTGTCCAGGTGGACGGCGGTGCTCAGCCAGACCAGCTCGTTGGGGATGGTGCGGTGGTCGGAGTCGATGCCGGCGCGCGGGCGACGGGCCTCCACCCGCAGCGCCTCGTAGGCGTCCAGCCCGGCGAGCACCGCACCGGCGGCCAGCAGGGCGTCGGCCCGGGCGGCCAACTCGGCCCGCGGCAGGAGCAGGTCGACGACCGCGGCCGTCCCGTCGCCGATCGCGGGCATCCGGCGCACCCAGCCCCCGCCGTCCAGCGGCGCGACGGCGTGCTCCGCTCCCGGCACCGGCCAGCCGGCCGCCGCGAGCACCGCGTCGCCCTGCGGCCCGACCAGGCTCAGCAGGGCCCAGTCCGCGGTGCGCAGCTCGGGCTCCACCCGGAGCATGAACCGCATCTTCTGCAGCCACCCGGCCAGCGCCGCACCGGTGCCCGGCTCGAGGTCGGCCCAGGTGGTGCCGGCGAGCTCGGTCAGCACCGCGTGGTGCTCGACCCGTCCGTTCGGGTCGAGGAACAGCGCCTCGGTGCCGGTCGCGTCGGGCAGGTCGCGCAGGTGCTGGGAGGACAGGTCGTGCAGCCAGCTCAGCCGGTCGGGACCGGGGACGGCGACGACGTCCCGGTCGCTGCGGTCGACCAGCCCGGCGCCCTCGGCGAGCCGGCGCTGCTCGGGCAGCGGCTCCCCGTAGTGCGCGGCGACCGAGCCACCACCGTCGACGTCCAGGGCGACCGCGCCGGGGCGCTGCAGCAGGGGCGAGCTCATGCGTCCTCCTTCTCCGCGCAGGCTCGACAGGTGCCGGACAGCGCCACGTGGCCCACGTCCAGGGTGAAACCCAGCTGGGCGCCCAGACGTTCCGCGGCACCGTCCAGCAGCGCGGGGTCGACCGACTGGACCTCACCGCAGGACTGGCAGACGACGTGCAGGTGCGGGTGCTGGGCGGCGTGGTAGATCGGTGCGCCCTTGCCCAGGTGGGTGTGCCAGACGAGGCCGAGCCGCTCGAGCAGCTCCAGCGTCCGGTAGACCGTCGAGGTGTCCGGGGCGGCGCCGCCCGGGCCGGCGTCGGCCCGCAGCCGGGCGCCGATCTCCTCGGGGGTGCCGTGCTCCAGCGCCGCGACGGCGGCCAGCACCCGCTGCCGCTGGCTGGTCAGCCGCAGGCCGCGGGCCCGCAGCTCGGCGGCCAACGGCGGCGCGCTCTCCGGTCCGGACACGGTGCCGAGCCTAGTTCGCCGGTACGGCATGGTGGACGTCGTGACGAAGGCAGGGTGGGTGTCGTGACGAACGCGCGGGTCGTGGTCTGGCGGGACGGCGCGGCGACGGTGGTCGCCCCTGACGAGCCGGTGGTGACCGGGTTCGACCTCGGGCTGGGCCGGGGCGACGGCGTGTTCGAGTCGGTGCTGGTCACCGGCGGGGCGACGCCGCACCTGGACGCGCACCTGCACCGGCTGCGCCGCTCCACGGCGATCATGGCGCTGACCCACCCCGGGGACGACGCCGTCCGGGCCGTGGTGGCCGCCGGGGTCGCCGACTGGCCGGCCGACGTCGAGGGGGCCTGCCGGGTCCTGCTCACCCGCGGCCTCGGCGACGGCACCGCGCCGACGCTGCTGGCCCTGCTGGCCCCGGTGCCGGGGGAGACGCTGCGGCAGCGGGAGGAGGGGATCGCCGTGGTCAGCCTCTCCCTCGGCGTGCCCGCCGACGTCCGCGCCGGCGCCCCGTGGCTGCTGGGTGGGGCCAAGACGCTCTCCTACGCGGTGAACATGGCCGCCCTGCGGCAGGCGCACGCGGTCGGCGCCGACGACGTCGTCCTCACCTCCGTGGAGGGCCGGCTGCTGGAGGGGCCGACGTCGACGGTCGTCTGGGCCGCCGGCGGCCGGCTGCACACCCCGCCGGTGGAGACCGGCATCCTGGCCGGCACCACGCAGGCCCGGCTCTTCGACCGGGCCGAGGCGGCCGGGTGGCCGACCGCGGTCACGCCGGGATCGGTCGAGGACCTGCAGGCCGCCGACGCGGTGTGGCTGCTGTCCGGCATCCGAGGTGCGGCGACGGTCACCCGGCTGGACGGCGTCTCCCGCGGGGACGCCGGGTTGTCCCGGCAGGTGCGCGAGCTGCTGGCCCGGTAGCCTCGATCGAGGTGCGCCGGGAAGTCTGGTCGGCAACTCTCTTCCCGACCCTGCACATCGGAGCCGCCACGTGACCACACCCACCCGCCTGTTCAGCCGGGGGTCCTACCCAGAGGCCACGCGCATCGCCGCGATCCTCCGCAAGGAGACCATCGGCGGGGCCCTGCTGCTGGTGGGCACGGTGATCGCTCTGATCTGGGCGAACTCACCCTGGGCGGAGTCCTACGAGTCGCTCCGGGACACCCGGGTCGGCCCCGAGTCGCTGCACCTGGACCTCACCCTCGGCACCTGGGCGGCCGACGGGCTGCTGGCGATCTTCTTCTTCGTGGTCGGCCTCGAGCTCAAGCGCGAGTTCGTCGCCGGCGACCTGCGCGACCCCCGGCGGGCGGCCCTCCCGGTCGCCGCCGCGGTGGGCGGCATGGTGGTCCCGGCCGTGCTGTTCGTGCTTCTGAACCTGGGCACCGGCGACGGCGCGCTGCGCGGCTGGGCGATCCCCACGGCCACCGACATCGCCTTCGCGCTCGCCGTCCTCGCGGTGATCAGCACCCACCTGCCCACCGCGCTGCGCACCTTCCTGCTGACCCTGGCCGTGGTCGACGACCTGCTGGCGATCACGGTCATCGCGATCTTCTACACCTCCGAGCTGGCGGTCACGCCGCTGCTGCTCTCGCTGGTCCCGCTCGCCGTCTTCGGGTTCCTGGTGCAGAAGCGGATCCGCCACTGGTGGCTGCTCATCCCGCTCGCCGTGATCACCTGGGTGCTGGTGCACGAGTCCGGGGTGCACGCCACCGTCGCCGGGGTGCTGCTCGCCTTCACCGTGCCGGTCATCCGCAGCCAGGCCGCCGGCGGTCCGGACGCCGGACCGGGCCTGGCCGAGCACTTCGAGCACCGCATCCGCCCGATCTCCGCCGGGTTCGCCGTCCCGGTGTTCGCCTTCTTCGCCGCCGGCGTCACCATCGGCGGCCTGTCCGGCCTGGTCGAGTCGCTGTCGGACCCGGTCGCCATCGGCATCGTCGTGGGCCTGGTGGCCGGCAAGACGATCGGCATCGCCGGCGCCACCTGGCTGGTCTCCCGCTTCACCCGTGCCCAGCTGGACGAGTCGCTGGGCTGGCCCGACGTCATCGGCCTGGCGATGCTCGCCGGCATCGGGTTCACCGTCTCCCTGCTCATCGGCGCGCTCGCCTACGGCGAGGGCTCGCTGCGCGACGAGCACGTGAAGGTCGGCGTCCTCGTCGGCACCCTGACCGCGGCCCTGCTGGCCTCGATCCTGCTCAAGACGCGCGACCGCCGGTACCGCCGGATCGCCGAGATCGAGACTGAGGACCGCGACCAGGACGGCGTGCCCGACGTCTACCAGACCAAGGACGGGCGGGAAGTCCGCACGGTCGACGACGCGGCCACCCACGACCCCGACTGGAAGGGCGCACCGCCGCCCGGGCGCACGACCGGCCCGTCGTCCGACACCTGAGCGGACCCGGCCGCCGACACCTCGGAAAAGGTCGTTGCCGAGCCCTCCTCCGCGTCGTACCGTCGTGGCACACGAGAGAGGAGGTGGTCCCGAAGTTGATGACTTACAGGACACGTGAGGTGGCTGTCCGCTAGCCGCACTCCAGATGGGCCGCCCGCCCAGCGCTCGTGGAAGACCCACGGGAGCTGAGCGACGGCACTCCCGCCCGTCCGTCGATGGCGGCAGGCGAGAACCGGACAGTCACCCGACCCTCGGGCTGCCGACGTTGTCCAGTCGGCCCGCGAGCCGCTCCCCACCACGGTGGGTCCAGCGCCGCGGAGCAGCCCGGGGGTTGTCCGTTTGTCGGGGGGAGTTGTCGCCGCGTGCAGTTCACCGGCCGCTCCGTCGCCCTGGACACCTCCGCCGGCATCTGGCTGGCCGAGTCCGCCGCGGCCGCCCCGCCCTGCACCGTGGCCGCGCTGGTCCCCTCCTCCTTCGAGGCCGTGGCCCGGGTCCTCCACCCGGCCGTCCGGTACGTGGGGGACGACGACGTCGAGGTGCCCTGGGCCTCCGTCGCAGCCGCCAACGGCACCACCGTGCACCCGCTGATGCAGTGGGGTTCGGTGACCGGCGCGATGGAGTACTTCGAGAACGACGACCAGTCGCCGCTGTGGCACGGCGCCCCCGCCCGCGGCCACCTGCCCGCACCGGTCGCCGAACGCCTGGTCGCGGTGCTGTCCCGCTGGACGACGACCCCCGACGTCTGCTGGTACGCGGTGGCCCAGGGCGGCGCCGTCCTCACCGACCACCCGACGCTGAGCCTGCCCGACCGCGAGTACTGGCTGATCAACGGGCCGATCGAGCTGGCCGCGCAGAACATGGCCGCCGAGCCGTTCGAGCAGAGCGCCAACCTGTGGTGGCCGGCCGACCGCGCCTGGTGCGTGGTGACCGACATCGACCTGGTCAGCACCTACGTCGGGGGCAGCGCCGCCTGCCTCGCCGAGCTGTTCGACGCCGAGGGCCTGGAGGTCCTCCCCGCGGCGCCCGGCCAGCGCACCACCTGGGACGCCGACCAGGTCAACCCGACCCCACCCGACGCCCCCGACCTCTGACCGCGCCCCTCAGGACCACCAAAATGGCCATTTTGGTGGTCCTGAGCGTCACCGCAGGCGTGCGCGAGAGGCGTCGCTTCCTAGAGCTGGGCGAGTTCGGCGGCCAGGTCGTCGAGGCCGAGGCTGCCCTGGGAGAGGGCGGCCATGTGCCATGCCTTCAGGTCGAAGTCGGCGCCCCGCGCCTGCTGGGCGGCCGCCCGGCCGGCCAGCCAGGCCCGCTCCCCCAGCTTGTAGCTGATCGCCTGCCCGGGCATGCCCAGGTAGCGGACCAGCTCGCTGTCCAGGAAGTCGGCGTCCCGGCCGCAGTTCTCCCCGAAGAAGGCGCGCGCCAGCTCCGGCGTCCACGGCTCGCCGCGGTGCGCGGCGACCGCGCCCTCGGCGTCGTCGGGGATCGGCAGCTCCAGGTGCATTCCGATGTCGACGACCACCCGCACGGCGCGCATCTGCTGCGCGTCCAGGTAGCCCAGCCGCGCACCCGGGTCGGTCAGGAAACCCAGCTCGTCCATCAGCCGCTCGGCGTAGAGCGCCCAGCCCTCGACGTTGGCACCGACCGACCCCAGCGAGGTCTGGTAGGAGGACAGGTCGCCGGAGACGTACGCCCACTGCGCCAGCTGCAGGTGGTGACCGGGGACGCCCTCGTGGTACCAGGTCGAGACCAGGTCCCACAGCGGGAAGCGCTCCCGGCCCAGCGTCGGCAGCCAGGTGCGCCCGGGCCGGGAGAAGTCCTGGGTGGGCCGGGTGTAGTACGGCGCCGCTGCGCTGCCCGGCGGGGCGATCATCGCCTCGACCTGGCGCACCGGGCCGGCGATGTCGAAGTGCACCCCGTCGAGGGCCTCGATCGCGGTGTCCATCATCGCCTGCAGCCGCAGCCGGACCGGCTCCACGCCCTCGACGGCCTCGCCGTGCTCGCTCAGCCAGCGCATCGCCTCCATGGGCGTCGCCCCGGGGAGCGCCCTCTCCGCCTCGGTGCGTTGCTCGGCCAGGATCCGCTGGTGCTCGGCCCAGCCCCAGGCGTAGGCCTCCTCCAGGCCGCGGCCCGCGCCGAGGTCCGAGCCGTTCCACGACCGGGCGAACCGGGCGTACCGCTCGCGGCCCACCGCGTCCGGGGTGCCCTCGGCCTGCGGGGCGTAGGTGTCCCGGAGGAAGTCACGGACGGCGGCGACGGCGCCGTCGGCAGCCGCGGCGGCGGCGTCCAGCTCGGCGCGCAGCTCGTCGGGGCCGGCGGCGACCAGGCCGGCGAAGTAGGGGCCGGACAGCCACTCGTCGAGCTGCCCGACGACGGTGTGCACCTGGCGGGGCGCGGCGAACAGGCCCCGCGCGGCCCCGGCGCTCAGCGACTCGCGGTAGCCGCGGTAGGCCGCCGGGACCCGGGCGAGCCGGCGGGCCAGCACCGCCCAGTCCTCCGGCGTCCGGGTCGGCATCATCGAGAAGACCTGCCGGATGGAGTGGACCGGGGAGAACAGGTTGGACACCGCCCGCAGGTCCTCGCCGGCCTCGTGCAGGTCCAGCGCAGCCGTGAGCCGCTCCCGCAGCAGCCGCGCGCAGCGGCGCTCCACCGGGTCGTCGTCCAGCGACGGGTCCGCGGCCAGCACCGCGTCCAGCTCGGCGAGCGTGGTCCGGATCAGCTCGGCCTCGGCGGCCAGCCCGGTCGGGCTGGTGTCGGGCAGCCGGTCGTCCCCGGGGCGGGTGCCCAGCTGGGTGGCGACGATCGGGTCCAGGTCACAGACCGCGTCGACGTAGCGGTCGGCGACCTGACGGGGGGTGGTGGCGGGCTGCGTCACGGTGCTCAGCGGATCCTCTCCAGGCGGGCGGACATGGTGGGGCGCAGGGGCTCGTCGCCCGCCGCCCGGTCGACGGCGTAGAGCAGGGCGCCGTCGACGATGCCGTACAGCCGCTTGGCCCGGCTGGTGTCGGGGTGGTCGGGGGTGCGGGCCAGGACGTCGCTGTCCAGCTCCCAGCTGGTCGTCGTCCGGGCCGTGCCGACGTAGATCTCGACGAGGCCGGCCGGCGAGCTGACCAGCAGCTCCACCTCCTCCTCGCCGCGGGGCCGCCAGAAGCCGGACTCCCGCTGGTCCGGGCCGGCGACCTGGCCGTCGTCGGTGAGCCGCCACGTGCGCGACTCGTAGCTGAGGAAGCCGCGCCCGTCGTGGGCGAAGCGGACCCACTGCCCGAAGCGGTGGTCGCCCTCGGTGCCGGCGGCCTGCCCCTCCCCGTGCCACTCGCCGAGCAGCGGCAGCACCGACAGCAGCTCGTGGGCCACCTCGGGCCCCTCGCGGACGTCGACGGTGTCGGGCACCGGCAGCTCGGTCGGGCCGGCGACCGGCCCGTTCGGGAGGCCGGGCGGGACGGGGGCGCTCATCGGGCGCGCCCCGGTCGCTCGGCACGGGCGACCCGCCACGCCGAGGCGGCGAAGCCCAGCGCGACCAGCGCGACGAGGGTGATGAGCACCCAGGCGGAGAACAGACCCATGCCGTCACGGTAATCCGGGGGGCCGGTGCGCACCGGGAGCGGGGCGCCCTCACCCGACGGGAGGAAGACCGGCGGCGTCCGCCCGTTCCGCTCAAGCAGGCGCGCCGTCCCGTCGAAGTAGGGAGTGCACGACGGATCTCGAACACCGCGGATCCGCGATCAGTTCGAGGTGACGGCATGTCGATGGAGGTGGCCATGGGGCCGACCGATGTCCTGACCGGACCGGTGGCGCAGCGGCTGCACGTGACCAGCACGGGCGACCCGGACGGGCCGGTCCTGCTGCTGGCGCACGGTTTCGGCTGCGACCAGGGGATGTGGGACGGCGTCCTGCCGCACCTGCGCGCGGACCACCGGGTCGTCCGCCACGACCTGATGGGGTACGGCCGGTCCGACGTCGCGGCCTACGACCCGGTCCGCTACGCCACGCTGGACGGGCACGCCGACGACATGCTCGCCATCTGCGCCGAGCTGGACCTGCACGACGTCACGCTCGTCGCGCACAGCGTCAGCACGATGATGGCGCTGCTGGCCGCGGTGCGAGAGCCCGGGCGCTTCCGGCAGCTCGTGCTGGTGGCGGCGTCCCCCTACTTCCTGCAGGACCCGGCTGCCGGTTACGACGGCGGCTTCTCCACCGCCGACATGGCCGAGGTGGCCGGCGCGCTGGACAGCAACTACTTCACCTGGGCCGAGGCGATGGCCCCGGTGATCATGGGCACCCCGGACGACCCGGAGCACGGCGACCGGCTCACCGCGAGCTTCTGCCGGGTCGACCCCGACATCGCCCGACAACTGCTCGGGACCATGTTCGCCACCGACTTCCGCCCCCTGCTGCCCCAGGTCGCCACACCCACGGTCATCCTGCAGAGCCGGGCCGACGCGATGGTGCCGCCGTCGGTGGGCGACCACCTGCACACCCACCTCGCCGGCTCCACGCTGGTGCAGCTGGAGGCCATCGGGCACTGCCCGCACATCAGCGCACCCGAGGAGACGGCCGCGGCCATCCGCGCCCACCTCCTCCCCCGGTGATGCGCGACTACGCCGAGCTCTGGCAGCACGCCCCCGGCGGGCACCTGCTGCTCGACGACGACGGCCTGGTCACCGCGGTCAACGCGACCTTCACCGACTGGACCGGGCACATCGCCGCGGACCTGCTGGGCACCCCGTTCGCGAGACTGCTGCCCATCGGCGACCGGGTGCTCTACACGACGCACTCCCTCCCCCAGCTGATGGTCAGCGGCCGGATCGCCGAGGCCTCCGTCCAGGTCCTGGGACCCGACGGGGCGCGGCACCCGGCCCTGCTCAGCGCCACCCGCGCCGACGGGCCGGAGGGGCCGGAGACGCAGATCGTGCTGGTCGACGCCCAGCAGCGCCGCCGGTACGAGGAGGAGCTGCTGGCCGCGCGCCGGCGGGCCGAGGAGTCCGAGGCCCGGATCACCGAGGCCGAGGCCGAGCTCACCGAACTGGTCCACCACGACGCGCTCACCGGGCTGCTCAACCGCCCCGGGCTGCTCCGGGCCCTGCGCGGCCGGCTCGGTGAGGCCCGCACCGACCGGGGGGACGGCGCGGTGCCGACCGTGCTGTTCGTCGACCTCGACGGCTTCAAGACGGTCAACGACGCCCTCGGGCACGCAAGCGGTGACGAGCTGCTGCAGGTGGTCGCGCGCCGCATCCGCTGCGCCTCCCGCGCCGGCGCGGACGTCGCGCGCTTCGCCGGCGACGAGTTCGTCGTCCTCGACGACGTCGCCCCCTCCGGCGCGGCCCGGGTCGCCGAGCGGTTGATCGACCTGCTCGCCGAGCCGGTGGTGCTGCAGGGCGTGGAGGTCGTCGTCACCGCGAGCGTCGGGGTCTGCTCCGCCGAGGTGCCGGTGGCCGAGGCGGATGCGGCCGGGCTCCCCGAGCTGCTGCTGCGCCGGGCCGACCACGCCATGTACCGGGCGAAGGCCCAGGGCAGCGGGCACTGGACCGCCCACCGCCCCGGGGACAGCGACCCCGGCGCCGACCGGCTCCTGCTGCTGGAGCAGCTGCGCAGCGGCATCCGCGAGGGCGAGCTGCGGGTGCACTACCAGCCCCGGCAGCACCTGCCGACCGGGCAGCTGAGCGGCGTCGAGGCGCTGGTCCGCTGGCAGCACCCGACCCGGGGACTGCTCCAGCCCGCCGCGTTCATCGACGCCGCGGAGCAGTCCGGGATCATCCGGGAGCTGGGTGCCTGGGTGCTGACCGAGGCCGTCGAGCAGGCCGTCCGCTGGGACGCGGCCGGCGGACCGGCGGGCCTGCAGACGGCGGTCAACCTCTCCGCCCGTCAGCTCGCCGACCCCGACCTCGTGCCCCTGGTGGCCCGCACCCTGGCCCGCGCCGGGCTGCCGGCGTCCCGACTGGTCCTGGAGATCACCGAGACGGCGCTGATGACCGACCCGGACGCCGCCCTCGCCTCGCTCCAGGCGCTCAAGGCGCTGGGTGTCCTGCTGGCCGTGGACGACTTCGGCACCGGCTTCTCCAGCTTCACCTACCTCAAGCGGTTCCCGGTCGACGAGCTGAAGATCGACCGGTCCTTCGTCACCGGGATGACCACCGACGCCGGCGACCACGCGATCGTCGCCAGCTGCGTGCACCTCGCCCACGCGATGGGCCTGGTCGCCGTCGCGGAGGGTGTGGAGACCGCCGCCGAGCGCGACGCCCTCCGCGCACTGGGCGCCGACCAGGCCCAGGGCTACTTCTTCAGCCGGCCGGTCCCGGCCTCCGCGCTGCTCCCCGAGCCGGCCGACGTCCCCGGCTGAACCGCCGCGACGGTGCTGCGGACGACGTCGTCCCACGGCGTCGCGGCCAGCCCGAACACCGCGGTGGTCTCGGACGCGTCCAGGACGAACTCCTGGTCCCACTGGTGCCGGATCGCCCCGACCTCGCGCATCAGCGGGACGGCGAGCCCGGCAGCCCGCAGCACCGGCCAGGGGATGCCGCTGACCCTGGCCGGCGGTGCGCCCATCGCCCGGGCCAGGTCGGTCAGCGCCTGCCGCTGCGAGCGGGGCGCCGGGCTGGGCACGTGCCAGGCCCGGCCCCAGGACCGGTCGTCGGCGCCCAGCGCGATCAGCGTGGCCGCGGCGTCGGGCACGTGGGTCCAGCTGTGCCGGACGTCGGGGTCACCGACCACCCAGGCCCGCCGGCCGCGCCGCAGGGTCTCCAGCTGGCGGACCAGGTGCGACTGGGCGGGCGGGATGCCCGGGCCGACGAAGTCCGAGGCGCGGGCCTCGGTGACCCGGAGCCGACCGGCCTGGTGCGCGGCGAGCGCGTCGGTCCACAGCTGCGCGCGCAGCCGCCCCTTCTCGTCCGTGGCGGCCAGGGGGCTCTGCGGCGTCAGGGGGCCCGACGGGCGGCCGTAGCCGTAGAGGTTGCCCATGACCACGAGCCCGGCGCCGGAACGCTCGGCCGCGGTGAGCAGAGCCGCCGCCAGCGGCGGCCAGTCGCGGCTCCAGGTGGTGTAGTCCGGGGGGTTGACCGCGTTGTAGAGCAGGTCGGCCCGGCCGACGGCGCGGGTCAGCGCCTCGGCGTCGGCCGCGTCGACGGCCCGGTGCTCCACCCGGTCGGTGCTCGTGCCGCCGCTACGGGAGAGCACGAGCACCTCGTGCCCCTGCTCGGCCAGCAGCCGCGCCGTCGTCGACCCCACCGGGCCCTTGCCGACCACCACGTGACGCGCCATCTCGTACTCCTCGACACACAGGGAGAGCACTGCTCTCGGACGCGGTCAGCGTGCTCGCGGGCGACACATCTGTCAAGAGCAGTGCTCTCTGTTGCGTGCACCGCTCTCGACTGGCACGCTGCTCCGGTGCCGCCCACCACCGCCCGCGAGCGCGCCCGCGCCGAGCTCACCGCGGAGATCACCGACCTCGCCCGGGAGCAGCTGGCCACCGTGGGCGCCGCCGGGCTCTCGCTCCGGGCCGTCGCCCGGGAGCTGGGCATGGCCTCCTCCGCCGTGTACCGCTACTTCCCCAGCCGCGACGAGCTGCTCACCCGGCTGATCATCGACGGGTACGACTCCCTGGGTGAGGCGGCCGAACGGGCTGACGACCCCACCGCTGCGCCGATGACGCGGTGGCTCGCGGTCTGCCGGGCGGTGCGCCGCTGGGCCCTGGCCCACCCGCACGAGTACGCGCTGCTCTACGGCTCGCCGGTGCCCGGCTACCGGGCTCCCCAGGACACCGTCCCGGCGGCCGTCCGGGTCGGCGCGGTGCTGGGCCGGGTGCTCGGGGACGCCGCCCGGGCCGGTCTGTTGCCGCCCGCGACGGGCCGGTCGACCGGCACGGTCCACCCGGACGTCGCACCGGTGCTGGGCGGGGACCACCCGGCGCTGGACGACGCCGTGCGCGCCCGGGCGCTGCTGGCCTGGAGCTCGCTGTTCGGCGCGGTGAGCTTCGAGCTGTTCGGTCACCTCGTCGGCTCGGTCGCCGACGCCGACGCCTTCTTCGACGACGCCATGCGCGACCTCGCCGGGCTCGTCGGCCTGCCGGACAGCTGAGCATGCCCTTCACCGGCAGCTACCCCGCCGCCGTCCTGCCGTTCCTGCGCACCGCCGCCCACACCGGCCGGACCGGCTGGCAGACGACAGCGCCCGCCCCGGCCGGAGCCGGAGCGGGCGCTGGTGGACCCGTGACGCGGGCCGTCGTCAGTCGATCGCGAGGGTCGTCTCGTTCAGCCCGACCTCGGCGTCGACCGGGCGCTCGGCCCGGCCGACCGGCGCCAGGGTGCGCAGCGTCCAGCGCCCCGGTGCGGCGAAGAACCGGAACTCACCCTCCGGGCTGGTCACCACCTCGGCGGTGAACTCGTCGGTGGCGTCCAGCAGCCGCACGTACGCGCCGGCGACCGGTGCGCCGTCGTGCCACACCGATCCCTGGATGACGGTCTGGGTGCTCAGGTCGACACCGGCCAGGCTGCCGCCCTGCTTCGGGGCTCCGCACATGTCAGCTCACTTCTCGATCGGGACGCCGACCAGCGAGCCGTACTCGACCCAGGAGCCGTCGTAGTTCTTGACGTCGGACTTGCCGAGCAGCTCGCGCAGCACGAACCAGGTGTGGCTGGAGCGCTCGCCGATGCGGCAGTAGGCGATGGTCGGCTTGCTCTCGTCGTAGCCCTGCTCGGCGTAGAGCTTGGCCAGGTCCTCGTCGCTCTTGAAGGTGCCGTCCTCGTTGGCCGCCTTGCTCCACGGGATGTTCATCGCCGTGGGCACGTGCCCGGCCTTCTGCGCCTGCTCCTGCGGCAGGTGCGCGGGGGCGAGGATCTTGCCGGAGAACTCGTCGGGCGAGCGCACGTCGATGATGTTCTTGCTGCCGATGGAGGCCACGACCTCGTCCCGGAAGGCGCGGATCGACAGGTCCGGCTCGCTGGCGCGGTAGGTGGTGGCCGGGCGCTCCACGACGTCCTTGGACAGCGGGCGACCGTCGAGCTCCCACTTCTTGCGGCCACCGTCGATCAGCTTCACGTCACCGTGCCCGTAGAGCGTGAAGTACCAGTAGGCGTAGGCGGCGAACCAGTTGTTGTTGCCGCCGTAGAGCACCACGGTGTCGTCGTTGCCGATGCCGCGCGAGGAGAGCAGCGCCTCGAACGCCTCGCGGCCGACGAAGTCGCGGCGCAGCGGGTCCTGCAGGTCGGTCTTCCAGTCCAGCTTGACGGCACCCTCGAGGTGGCCGCCGTCGTAGGCGCTGGTGTCCTCGTCGACCTCGACGAAGACGATCCCGGGGTCGCCCAGGTGCTCCTGGGCCCAGTCGGCGGTGACGAGCACGTCGCTACGGCTCATGGGTGTGGTTCCTCCATCAGGTGGGGCGGATGGTGCGGACGTCGTGCGGGGGCGGATCTGGAACGGGTGCAGATCCCGTGCGGGACCCGGGAGCCGGTGTCCACCGGAGCGCACATCCGGCGGCGGCCGGCCAGGGGGTGCGGAGAGCGGCGCGGGACGGCGTCCCCGGCGCGGGGGTGCGGCCTCAGCAGGCCGGACAGCGGGAGCTGCCGACGCGGCACAGGTCGACTGTGCGGCGCGAGGTCAGCAGGGGGCCCACGGCGCGAGGGTAGCGGATCACGGTGCCGACCTCACGTGAGCGGCCACCAGGGCGGCCAGCTCGGCCGGCTGCGGCGCGCCGGTGTGGCGGGCCACCACCGTGCCGGCACCGTCCAGCCAGATCAGCGTCGGCGTGGCCCGCACGTCGAGCGCCCGCACCTCGTCCAGGTGGCTCTCGGCGTCCACGTGCACGTACGACAGCCCCGGCCGGGTGGCCTGCAGGCGCTGCAACCGGGCCCGGGTGGCCCGGCACGGCCCGCAGAAGGCCGTGGAGAACTGGACGACGGTCAGCTCCGCCTCCGCCGGACGCACCCCGAGCCGGGCCAGGGCGCCCGTGGCGTCGGCGCTGCCGGTGGTCGTGGTCACCTCAGGGGCAACGGGCGCCCGGCCGGTCACATTCCGGCGGTCGCCCTCGCGCCACCGACCGGCGGCGCCGCACCGGGTCTCAGCCCTGCAGCACCGTGTCGGTCGCCCTCACCCGCACGTGGACCCCGTCGTCCTGGGGGTCGACGCCGGTCAGCTCCAGCCCGAAGGGCAGCTCCGGCACCGGGTAGCGGAAGTCGAGCACGTCGACGGCGCGGTCCAGGACGAAGCCGGGGACATCGACGCCCGCCGCCGACGCGTCGTCCACGTCGACCACCAGGTCCCGCCCGTCGAGGGTGACGGTGCCCAGGGCGGTGACCGGGACCATGAGGCCGGCGAGGTCGAGCGTGCGCTCGATCCGCAGCCGGTCGCCGTCGGGGGCCAGCTGCGTGTCGCCGCCGAGTTCCCGGGCGAGCAGTGCGTAGGCCAGCGTCGCCGTCCCGTCGACCTGCTCGACCGGGATCGCCACGACCGAACCGGAGACCACGTCGGACAGCGGCACCTGCACGCCGAACAGCGACACGTCGGCCCGGGTGCCGGCCGGTTCACCCAGCTGCTCGGCGGTCAGGCTGATCCGCACCTCGTCGTACCGGCCCGACACCGCCTGGGTGAGGAACGGGAACCCGGTGATGTCGACCTCCGGCGTCCCGGCCAGCTCACCCCGCGCGGCCAGCTGGTCAGCGACCTGCCCCTCGGCGACGGAGACGCCGACCCGGTCGACCAGGACCAGCAGGCCGAGGGCGAGCAGCAGGGCGATCAGGAGTGCCTTCACGCCCCGAGTCTCCCCTGCCGCTCAGCCGGCGCCGTACGCGGCGAGGGCGTAGGCGACGGGTGCGACGGCGGCCAGCGGGAGCACCGCCTGCACCACCGGCAGCGCCCAGCTCCACGTACCGCGCTCGGCCACGACGTACGAGGCGCCCAGCGCGGTCAGCGCGGCCGCCCCACCCAGTGCTGCGCCGTAGATGGCCGCCGACAGGACGTCGACCAGCGCGTCGCCCGCTCGGTCCAGCAGGGCCACCCCCGTGGCGGCCAGCACGGCGAGGACGACGCCGAGCAGGCCACGGGGCACGTCCGGCGTGATCTCCGGGCGGGGCAGCACGACGTCGACCAGGTGCCCGACCAGCAGGGCGGCACCGACCACCAGCACCGCCGTCTCCAGTGCCCGCGGCCCGCCCTCGAGCCGGGCGACGCCCAGCAGCACGGCCAGCGCGGACACCGAGCACACCAGCAGGACGACGCCGGCCAGGGACGCGACCAGGTAGCGGCGCGGCGCCGGGCGGGTCATCTGGTGGACGACGGCGGCCAGGAACCCGAGGCCGAGCACCGCCAGCAGCCAGTCCAGCTGCGGGCGGGCCGGGAGGAGCATGGCCGCGTCCGCCGCGACCGCCGCGGCGCCGCCCAGGGTGAGGGAGCCCAGGAACCCGCGGATGCCGGTGGCGACCACCCAGCCGGCGACCAGCCCCGCCTGCAGCAGCGCCACCGAGACGACCCGCCCCGTGTCGCCGAGCTCGGCGGGCAGCCAGACGGCCACCGCGGTGACCACGACGACCATCCCGGCCGCCGGGAGGTGATGGGCGCGCGGGGACAGCTGGGTGTCCGGAGCGGCCTGCGTCACCCCGTGATCCTCGCAGAGGCGACCCGGCCCGCCGGGTGCGCCGGCGTCCTCGTGTCGCCGGCACGCGACCGGACCGTGCAGTACGTCACGACATCGTCATGACGGCGACGCACGTCCGCTATCCTGCAGCTTCACCTCGACAGCGCCGTCGACGGCCTGGGTCCGCCCAGTGAGGAGACGACATGCGACTCGTGCTCATGACCTCGGCCCGTCAGGCCACCACCGAGGTCCTCCCGGCCCTGGGGCTGTTGGCCCACCAGGTGCGCGTCGTGCCCCCCGAGCTGTCCAGCCTGCTCGACGGTGACGCCGGGGACGTCGTCCTGGTCGACGCGCGTCACGACCTCGTCTCCGCCCGCACGCTGTGCTCGCTGCTGGCCTCGACGGGCGTCGCCGCCTCCCTGGTCGCGGTGCTCTCCGAGGGCGGCCTCGTCGCACTGTCGGCCGACTGGGGGGTCGACGACGTCGTGCTCGACACCGCCGGCCCGGCCGAGGTCGACGCCCGGCTGAAGTGGGCCTCCGCCCGCCGGCTGGCCGCCGCCACCCCTGCCGACGGCGCCGAGGGCGGCGTGACGAAGGCCGGCGAGCTGGTGATCGACGAGCACAGCTACTCGGCGAAGCTCCGCGGCCGCCCCCTCGACCTCACGTACAAGGAGTTCGAGCTCCTCAAGTACCTCGCCCAGCACCCGGGCCGGGTCTTCTCCCGCGCCCAGCTGCTGCAGGAGATCTGGGGCTACGACTACTTCGGCGGCACCCGCACCGTCGACGTGCACGTCCGCCGGCTGCGCGCCAAGCTCGGCACCGAGCACGAGGCGCTGATCGGCACCGTCCGCAACGTCGGCTACAAGCTCGACCAGCAGGTCGCCGACGCCACCGCCGCGGCCAACGTGGCGTCGCTCGACAGCGGCGTCCCGCTGTCCTGAGCACGGTCCGCTGAGCCAGGTGCAGGTCGAGGTCGCCGAACGGCTCCCCGCCGAGGTCGTGCAGGAGGTGCGGGGGCTGCTCGCCGCCGCGCTGGCCGCCGACGGGGTCCGGCCGGTCTCCGAGGAGTCCGAGCTGCGGCTGCAGCACGGCGGCCCGGTGGGCGGCGTGGACGTCACCGCGCGGGACGACGCCGGCACGCTGCTCGGCTACGCCCGGCTGGAGCTCCCGCCCGGGGACCCGGAGGCCGAGGCCGAGCTCGTCGTGGCCCCGGGCAGTCGCCGCCGCGGCGTGGGCACCGCCCTGGCCGCCCGGCTCGAGGAGCTCGCCGCCGACCGCCCGCTCCGGGTGTGGGCCCACGGCGAGCTTCCCGGTTCCGCCGAGCTCGCCCGTCGCCGCGGCTACGACCGGGCGCGGGTGCTGCTGCAGATGCGCCGCCCGCTGGACGACGTCGACCCGGCCCCCGAGGTCGCGCTGCCCGCGGGCGTGTCGGTCGCGACGTTCCGGCCGGGCACCGACGAGGACGCCTGGCTGCGGGTGAACGTCCGCGCGTTCGCCGCGCACCCGGAGCAGGGCCGGTGGACCCGCGGCGACCTCGCACTGCGCGAGGCCGAGGCGTGGTTCGACCCGGCCGGGTTCTTCCTCGCCTGGCGCGAGGAGCCCGAGGGGCCCCGGCTGCTGGGCTCGCACTGGACCAAGGTGCACCCGGCCGGCGAGGTCGGCGACGAGCCGATCGGCGAGGTCTACGTCCTCGGCATCGACCCGGACGCGCAGGGGATGCGGCTGGGCCGGGCGCTGACCGACCTGGGACTGGCCCACCTGCGCGCCGCCGGCCTGTCCGCCGTCCTCCTCTACGTCGAGGAGGACAACACCGCCGCCGTCGCGCTGTACGAGCGGAGCGGGTTCACCCGGCACGCCGTCGACGTCTCCTGGCGGCGGCCCGCCGACCGCGGCTGATCGTCGTCCGACGACCCTGCGCACCCGTGATCCACGACACGCAATACCGTAACGAAGCCATAACGGCCAGCCCGCCACGGCCGGGTTCACCCAGTGGACGGCCAACGTCCCCACACTGGGCACCCAGCCATCCGATGCCGTTCATTGCGCGTTCACCGTTCCACCCGGAGCCGTCCACCTGGGGTGCTTAGCGTCCTCGACGTTCGGTTCCCGCTGCCCGGCTCCGACGTCCGGGCACACCAGTGAAAGGCCACTGAGTTGAAGCTCAGCACCACGACGCGCACGGCGGCTCTGTCCGCAGCGCTCGCCGCCACCTTCGCCCTCAGCGCGTGCGGCGCCTCCAACGAGGAGACCGACGCCGGCACCGCCGCCGCCGGTGGCGACAGCGGGGAAGAGCTCAGCGGCACGCTCGTCGGCGCCGGCGCGAGCAGCCAGCAGGCCGCCATGCAGGGCTGGACCGCGGGCTACTCCAGCGTCCAGCCCGACGTCACGGTGAACTACGACCCGGTGGGCTCCGGCGGTGGCCGTGAGCAGTTCATCGCCGGCGGCACCAACTTCGCCGGCTCCGACGCCGCCCTGGACGACGAGGAGCTCGCCGCCGCGCAGGAGCGCTGCGCCGGCGGGGAGATCTTCGAGCTGCCGAACTACATCGCCCCGATCGCCGTGGTCTACAACCTCGAGGGCGTCGAGGGTCTGAACCTCCCGCCGGAGGTCATCGCCGGGATCTTCGCCCAGCAGATCACCAACTGGAACGACCCGGCGATCGCCGAGGCGAACCCGGACGCCACGCTGCCGGACCAGGCGATCACCGTGGTCAACCGCTCCGACGAGTCCGGCACGACCGAGAACTTCACCGAGTACCTCTCCGCGGTGGCCCCGGACGTCTGGACCTACGAGCCCAGCGGTGACTGGCCGGTGCAGGGTGGCGAGCAGGCGCAGGGCACCTCCGGTGTCGTCAGCGCCGTCCAGGCCGGCCAGGGCACCATCGGCTACGCCGACCTCTCGCAGGCCGGTGACCTGGGCGTGGCCAACGTCGGCGTCGGCGAGGAGTTCGTCGAGCCGACGGCCGAGTCGGCCGCCGCGGTCGTGGAGAACTCCGAGACGCTGGAGGGTCGTGGCGAGTACGACTACGCCATCGAGCTGGCCCGCGACACGACCGAGTCGGGCAACTACCCGATCGTGCTGATCAGCTACCACATCGGCTGCATCACCTACGAGGACCAGGAGACCGCCGACCTGGTCTCGGACTTCATGTCCTACGTGATCAGCGAGGAGGGCCAGCAGGCTGCCGCCGAGGCCGCCGGCTCCGCCCCGATCTCCGACGGTCTGCGCGAGCAGGCACAGACCGCGATCGACGCGATCACCGCCGGCTGACCAGGCACCATCCCGCTGCGGCCCGGGGCGTCCTCCGACGCCCCGGGCCGCAGCACCGCCTCCCCACCCCCGGCCCGCGCGCACCACGACCACGACCCACGGAGCAACGGTGACAGCCACCCAGACGGCGTCCGAGCCCACCGCCGACAAGCCCGTCCGCAGGTTCGGCGACCGGCTCTTCGCCGGCGCCGCCCGGGGCTCCGGCATCCTGATCCTCGTCATCCTCGCGGGGGTCGCCGCCTTCCTGGTCGCCGAGGCGATCCCGGCGCTGCTCGCCCCCGCCGAGGACGTCCCCGGCGGCGAGGGCCTCTTCGCCTACGTCGACTCCCTCGTCTTCGGCACGCTCCTCGCCTCCGTCATCGCGCTGGTCCTCGGGGCCCCGCTGGCAGTGGCGATCGCGCTGTTCATCACCCACTTCGCCCCCCGGCGGCTGGCCATGGGCCTGGGGTACCTCGTCGACCTGCTCGCCGCGATCCCGAGCATCGTCTACGGCTTCTGGGGCATCACCTGGCTGGCGCCGAAGCTGGTGCCCTTCTACCAGTGGCTCGAGGCCAACCTCGGCTTCATCCCGCTGTTCAGCGGGCCGGCGTCGGCGACCGGCCGGACCATGCTCACCGCCGGCATCGTGCTGGCGATCATGATCCTGCCGATCGTCAGCGCCATCTCCCGCGAGGTCTTCACCCAGGTGCCCACGCTGCACAAGGAGGCCGCGCTGGCCTTGGGCGCGACCCGCTGGGAGATGATCAAGATGGCCGTCATCCCCTACGGCAAGAGCGGGGTCATCGGCGGCTCGATGCTCGGCCTGGGCCGGGCGCTGGGCGAGACCCTCGCGGTGACCCTCGTGCTCTCCGTCGGCGGTGGCATCACCTTCGACCTGATCAGCAGCTCCAACCCCGGGACGATCGCGGCGAACATCGCCCTGCAGTTCCCGGAGTCCACCGGCATCGCCGTGAACACCCTGATCGCCAGCGGCCTCGTGCTGTTCGTCATCACCCTGGCGGTCAACATGCTGGCGCGCTGGATCGTCAACCGTCGGGCCGACTTCTCCGGAGCGAACTGATGACCACCCAGACGCCTCCCCGGGCGACCGGCGCCTCCCCCGCCACCCGCGAGACGCAGCGCTCCGAGGGCACCCTGCCCACCTGGGCCCTCGTCGCCGCCTTCGCCGCCGGCGCCGCGCTCGCCGCCGTGCTGAGCGTGCTCACCGGCTTCAACATCGTGCTGTTCGTCATCTACGCGGTCGTCCTCGGCACCCTCGCGGTCTACCTGCTCTCCCGCGTCAAGGAGGGCCGGCGCAGCTCGACCGACCGCCTCGTCACCGCCGTCGTCACGACGGCCTTCGGCATCGCGATGGTGCCGCTGGTCGCGCTGGTCTGGGAGGTCGTCGGGCGCGGCATCGAGCGGCTGGACCCGGAGTTCTTCCAGGCCTCCCTGCAGGGCCTCATCGGCGAGGGCGGCGGTGCCTACCACGCCATCTTCGGCACGCTGATCATCACCGTGCTGACCGCGCTCATCTCGGTGCCGATCGGTCTGATGACCGCCATCTACCTGGTGGAGTACGCGCAGGGCCGGCTCAAGCGCCTCATCACCTTCTTCGTCGACGTCATGACCGGCATCCCGTCCATCGTCGCGGGTCTGTTCGCCTACGCGCTGTTCGTGCTGATCTTCGGCCCGGGCATCCGGCTGGGCATCATGGGCGCCATCGCGCTGTCGGTGCTGATGATCCCGGTCGTCGTCCGGTCGGCCGAGGAGGTCCTCAAGCTGGTCCCCAACGAGCTGCGTGAGGCCGCCTACGCGCTCGGCGTGCCGAAGTGGCGGACGATCCTCAAGGTGGTCATCCCCACCGCCATCGCCGGTCTGGGCACCGGCGTCACGCTGGCCATCGCCCGGGTCGTCGGCGAGACCGCGCCCCTGCTGGTCACCGTCGGCATCACCAACGCCACCAACTTCAACCCGTTCGACGGCCGGATGGCCACCCTGCCGGTGTACGCGTACTACCAGCTGACCCAGCCGGGTGTCCCGCCCGAGTACGCCATCGACCGGGCCTGGACGGCAGCCCTGTTGCTCATCATCCTGGTCATGGGCCTCAACGTGGTCGCCCGCCTGATCAGCCGTATGTTCGCCCCCAAGACGAGCCGCTGACGACCGTCGCGAGCCCGAACAAGGAAGGGACCACACCCGTGGCCAAGCGCATCGAGGTCTCCGACCTCGACATCTACTACGGCAACTTCCTCGCCGTCCAGGGTGTCAACGTCTCCGTCGAGCCACGCACGATCACGGCGCTGATCGGGCCCTCGGGGTGTGGCAAGTCGACGTTCCTGCGCGCACTCAACCGCATGCACGAGGTCATCCCGGGCGCGCGTGTCGAGGGCAAGGTCGTCATGGACGGCCAGGACCTCTACGGCGCCGACTCCGACCCGGTGAGCGTCCGCCGGCAGGTCGGCATGGTGTTCCAGCGGCCCAACCCGTTCCCGACCATGTCGATCTACGACAACGTCGCGGCCGGGCTGCGCCTCAACAGCCGCAAGATGAGCAAGTCCGACATGGACGACCTCGTCGAGCGGTCCCTGCGCGGCGCCAACCTGTGGGAAGAGGTCAAGGACCGCCTCGACCGCCCCGGTTCCGGGCTCTCCGGCGGTCAGCAGCAGCGGCTGTGCATCGCCCGGGCGATCGCCGTCGAGCCCGACGTCCTGCTCATGGACGAGCCCTGTTCCGCGCTGGACCCGATCTCCACGCTCGCCATCGAGGACCTGATGAACGAGCTGCGCGAGCGGTTCACCATCGTCATCGTCACGCACAACATGCAGCAGGCGGCGCGGGTGAGCGAGTTCACCGGCTTCTTCAACCTCAACGGCGTGGGGCAGCCCGGCCGGATGATCGAGTACAACCCCACCGAGAAGATCTTCAGCAACCCCGACGAGAAGGCGACGGAGGACTACATCTCCGGCCGGTTCGGGTGATGCCCCGCTGAGCGGCGGTCCCGCTCAGCTGCAGGACGATGCGGCCCCGGCCTCCGCGACAGCGGGGTCCGGGGCCGCTGTCGTGGGCACCGGTGTGCCGAGGTCGACGGGGGCCAGGCCGGTGAAGTCCGGCCCGACGACCAGCTGCACCGCCGTGCCGACGAGGTCGGTCTCGACCAGGACGGCCCCGGGCACGGCCGCGGCCACCGTGCGCGCCGGCTCCAGCGCGGCCGGGCCGTACCGGACGACGGTGCGCTGCACGGTGGCCGGCTCGACCCCCCGGGCACCGACCCGGAAGCCCGCCGCGGCCAGGCCGTCGGCCACCTCACCCGTGCGCCCGGCACCGGAGCCGTCCAGCACGTCCACCGTGACCCCGGCCGGGGCCACCGAGACCGTCGTCCCTGCGGGGACCGGGTCGGCTGCGGCCGCCGGCTCGGTGAGCGCGGGGTCGGTCGGCGCCGCACCGGCCACGGCCTCGCCGGCCGGGTCGGGCAGCTCCCCTGTGTCGATGACCGCGTCGAACAGCTGCCGGGTCGCGGTGGCGTCGATGACGACCACCGCTTGGTCGCTGCCGCTGGGCACGTGGCCGACCTCGGCGACCGGCAGCCCGGTGCGCTGGACGGCGTCCACCGGCAGGTCGCCCAGGGCGGCCCCGAAGGCCCGGAGGTCGCCCAGCGTCGTCGCGCCGTCCACGGTGAGGGCATCGCCGGCGCGGGACAGGAAACGGGTCAGGGTGAGCGGGTCCGCCAGCGTGCTGCCCGTCAGGGCGGAGTCGAGCGCCGAGACCAGCACGCGCTGCTCACGCTCCGCCGCCGCCGCGCCCGTGACGTCGGGACCGGTCGGCTGCAGGTAGCCGGCCACGTCCGCACCGGCCAGCCGCTCGCCGCCCGCGCCGGGGCAGGCCGGCACCCCGCCGAGCGCCTCGACCATGCCGGGCAGCCGGGCGAGGTCGACGGCGACGTAGTGGTCGACCCGCAGCCCGGTCAGCTGCTGCACCGACCGGACCAGGCAGGACGGTCCCCCGTCGAGCAGGGCGGCGGCGAACGGCTCCGTCATGGCCTGGCGCAGGTCGCCGTCCGCCGTCCGGCAGACCGGGGTGTCGGTCAGCGCCGTGGGGGGCAGGCTGACCAGGACCGCCTGCTCGCCGTCGCCGGAGACGTGCGCGAGCACGGGGCTGATCGCCGCCAGCTCTGTGTCCCCGGGCGAGCCGGTGCCGACCACCAGGTAGGTCGACGAGGTCTCCTGCAGCTGCGGGGCCAGCACCTCGGGGCCGTCGGTGACCAGCGCGTCGACCCGGTCGATCCCGCGGTCGACGTAGAAGTAGAGGCCGACGTAGTAGACGGTCACCAGGCCGAGCAGCGCGACCAGCGCGAGGGCGACCCGGGTCAGCCGACGGCGGACCGGGCCGGCCGGTGGACGCGACGCCGGCAGGTCGGCGACCGTGGCACCCCCGGGGACCAGGGGCACGTCGCGGCCGGGGATCGGCGGGACGGGCAGGCTGCGGCGCACCCCGGGCACCGGCACCGAGTACTGCGGTGGCGCGGAGGGCGGGCTCGCGGTCCGCGGCGGCGGAGGTGCCGCGGCCGCCCGGTGCGGAGGCGCCGCGGGCGGTACCGGAGGCGTGGGCGGAGCCGTTGCCGCAGGCGGGGTCGGCACGGCTCCGGGCGTCGCACGGGGGACCGGCCGTGGGGGCACCGGCGCGAGCGGTGTCGCGGCCGGAGGCGGCGCGGCCTGGCCGCGATCGGCGGGTGGCGCCGAGCTCCGCGGGAGACCAGGGGCCGGCTCGGCCGGCGCCGAGGCAGGGACCGGGGGACGACGGCCCGCCATCGGCGTGGCCCGCGGCGCGGCGGGCGGTGCCGGCGCGGGCGAGCCGGGGGGCGCGGCCGGCGGGCGGGCGGCCCGCACCTCCGGCTCCTCGGCCGGGGTGGCGGGCTCCGGCTCGGCGGCCGGTCCGGGCATCGCCGGCTGCCAGCCGGTCGGCAGCACCGGCGGCGAGGGCACGACGGACGGCTCCGGACGGTCCCGCCGTGCACCCCGGGCCCCGAACTCGTCCGAGGGGGCCGACCGGGCGGGCCCGTCACCCCGGGCAGGTGCCGGCTGCCACAGCGGGGTCCCCGCATCGTCGACCGGCGGCTGACGGCCGGTGACCTCACCGGCCTCCCGTCGCTCGGCCCGTCGCCGGCGGACCCCCGTACCGGAGCGGGCCAGCAGCTCGGCGACGGTCAGCGGCGCGGCCGGGCCGTCTGCGCCGGGAGCGCCCGCATCGCCCCCGCGCACCGGGGGGACCGCGCCGGCCGGTCGGTCGCCGCGGCGGGGACCGCGGTCGTCCCCGTCCCGCGTCGGCTGGTCCGCCACCGGCGTCGACATCCCATCGTCGTTGTCCGCAGTCGCTCGCTGCGCGGTCGTCCTGCGCCCCGGGACGGCCGAGACCGCCGCCAGCGCGACCGTTCCACGATACGGGCGGTGGGCCACCAGGCCGGGCGGACGCGCGGACGGTGGCGGATCGGGTCGCCCGGAACAGCGCTCTCGACCGGCAGGCTGACCCACCGGAACGTAGCGTCTGGCCCGTGAAGTTGCCTCTTCCCGGCCCGTCGGACGTGCTGCACGCCGCCGAGGGCCTCCGTGACGGCGTCGCCGAGGCCCTCGCCCTGCTGCCCCGGGTGGTGGGGGCGCTCAGTGAGGGTGAACAGCTGCTGAAGCGGGTCGGGGTGCTGGTCGACCGGATGGAGCGCATCGCCGACCGGGCCGAGGTGGCGGTCGCGGGCATCGACGTCACCCGCGCCCACGCCGACGAGGCCGTCGCCCGGATCGGCGTCACGAACGACGCCGCGGACGCCGCCGTCGCACGCATCGGCGTCACCAACGAAGCGGCAGACGCCGCGGTGGCACGTATCGGGGTGACGAATGACGCCGCGGACGCGGCCGTGGCTCGGATCGGCGTCACGAACGACGCCGCAGACGCCGCCGTCGCCCGGATCGGGGTCACCAACGACGCCGCCGACGCCGCTGTCGCCCGGATCGGCGTCACCAACGACGCTGCCGACGCCGCTGTTGCGCGCATCGGGGTCACGAACGACGCCGCCGACGCAGCCGTCGCCCGGATCGGCGTCACGAACGACGCCGCCGACGCCGCCGTCGCCCGGATCGGCGTCACCAATGACGCCGCGGACGCCGCCGTCGCCCGGATCGGCGTCACCAACGACGCTGCCGACGCCGCTGTTGCGCGCATCGGGGTGACCAACGACGCCGCGGACGAGTCCGTCGCCCGGATCGGGGTGACGAATGACGCGGCCGACGCAGCTGTCGCACGGATCGGCGTCACGAACGACGCCGCGGACGCCGCCGTCGCCCGGATCGGGGTCACCAACGACGCCGCCGACCAGTCCGTCGCCCGGATCGGGGTGACCAACGACGCCGCGGACGAGTCCGTCGCCCGGATCGGCCGGTCCACCGATGCGGCCGAGGCGCTCCTGACCGCCGTCTCGGGCACGGCCGGCGCCGCGGACGGGACGCTGGCCCGCGCGGAGGCGATGCTCGCCGCGATCTCCCCGCTGCTGGACGCCTACCGCCCGGCGTTGACCGCGCTGGCGCCGTCGCTGACCCGGTTCGCCGAGGAGCTGCACACCGACGAGGTCACCGCGATCATCACGCTGGTCGACCGGCTCCCCGACCTGGTGGTGCACCTCGACGAGGACGTGCTGCCGGTGTTGCTGACGATGAGCGACGTCGCACCGGACGTGCACACCCTGGTGGAGACGGTGCAGGACATGCGCCAGGTGGTGAAGGGCTTCCCCGGTTCACGGCTGTTCCGTCGCCGCGGCGCCGAGGAGATCGCCGAGGAGGAGGCCGAGGCGGAGTCCTCCTCCTCCTGAACGCAGCGACCGGCGCCGCCCCGCGGGGGCGACGCCGGTCGCTGGTCGATCAGATCGGGGATCAGGTCTCCGTCGGGTAGCCCAGTGCCCGGACGACGTCCCCGATGCGCTCGTAGACCTGCCCCTCGGGCAGCCGGGACAGCTCGTCGGCCACGACGTCGGGGGCCCGGTGGTCACGGGCGGCCTCGACCAGCTCCGGGCCGGTGCTCGGGAAGTCCGCCCGGTCCAGCCAGCGGGACAGCTCGGCCCGGGCCACGACCGCATCCGCGTCCATCCCCTGCGGGACCCCGCCGACCAGCGTGCCGGCCGGGTCGGCGTCGATGTCGGGCTGGTCCTCCCCGACCGGCTCCACCTCGCGCCACTCCTCCGAGCGGGTGGCCCGCTCGGCCTTCATCATCCCCTGCACCTCGTGCTCGAGCTCCTCGTCGAGGCGCGGGCTGTGCTTGTTGCTGCGGCTCCCGGTGAAGCCGGCGTCGGACTCGCTCACGTTCTCCTCCTCCGTGCGGGCGTCGCCGCGCCGCTCAGTCCTTCTCCAGTGCGCTGGGCTTGTGCACGGCGGTGCCCCCGCTCTTCTCGCTCTCGACCTCGTACTGCGGGTCGTCGGAGCTGGCGCGCACCGTGCGCCCGGCAGCCTCGGTGTCCTCGGTGATCTTCCGCTTCACCGTGCCCTCGGCCGTCCCGCCGTGGCTCTTCCAGCTCACGTGGTCGCCCTTCGAGAACTCCTCCGCCATGTCAGGCCTCCCTCTCGCACCGTCGGTCCGGTGTGCCTGCCCGTGGCGGCGCGACCGCACACATCGGGGGCCGGCGCGCGACGACCCGCCCCCTGCCACCCGACGGCGGTCACTCGTTCGGGGCATCTCCGACCAGGCGGTGGTGCCGACGGCGCGATCGTCACGTAGCGTGCTGACTCGACGGGACGCACACGACGTCTTCCCTGATCAGTGCGATCAACTGGTCACGTTGGGTGAGGTCCTCGTCCACGATCGCCGGCTCGGCTGGCCCCATTCCCCCGGGGCCGGCCGGGCCGGCCCCGTTAGGGTCGGTCCCCGTGGCACCGATCGAGGAACCCGCCCCCACGGCAGCCGAGCCCGGCGCCGGGGCAGCCGACCCCGCCGTCCGCCCGGTCGACGTGCTCCGCGTGACCTCGGTGCAGGACGTGACGCGCGCCGTCCGCCGGGTCACCCTGACCGCGTCGGCCGCCGTGGTCGCCGCCTGCGGCCCGACGATGTCGCTGCTGGTCCCCCGCCCCGACGACCGGTCCCCGCGCTGGCCGCAGGTGGCCCGCGACGGCCGCATCGTCTGGCCGCAGGGCAGCCACGGCGTCGCCCTCCGCAGCTACACCGCGCGACGGCAGGACCCGAGCGCCGGTGAGATCGACGTCGACTTCGTGCTGCACGGCGACGGCCCGGCCGCCTCGTGGGCGGCGTCCGCCCAGCCCGGTGCCGTGCTCGGCCTGGCCAGCGCCGCACCCCTGGGCGCCTCCCCCGCCGGCTGGCTGCTGCTGGCCGGCGACGAGACCGCGCTGCCCGCGATCAGCCGGATCCTGGCGGCGGCCGCGCCGGACACCCGCGGCGTGGCCCTGCTGGAGGTGGCCGGCCCGCAGGAGGAGCAGCCGCTGGCCGCACCGGCCGGCGTCGAGCTGCGCTGGCTGCACCGGGCCGGGACGGCGCCGGAGGCGAGCACCCTCCTGGTCGACGCCGTCGCGGCGCTGTCCCGTCCACCGGGTGAGGACCTCTTCGCCTGGGTGGGTGCCGAATCGGCCGTCGTCCGCGCCGTGCGCGCGGACCTGCGAGGCCGGTGGGGCCTGCGCCGGGGTCAGCACCACGCCATCGGCTACTGGCGCGCCGGCCGCGCGATGTCCCCGGCCGGTTGACGCCTCGCCGGTCCCCACGGCCGGACACCCAGGCTCCTCACAGGTAGCGTCCAGGACAGCCGCAGCCGCCAGCGGAACCCTGGAGCGATGACGACGTCGCCGCAGGGTCCATCGGGAGGGGACGTGTCCACCATCAGCTCCGGCTCACCGGCGCCCGGCGCCCGACGGCCCGAGGCCCGGCTCCTCGTCGTCGACGACGAGCCGAACATCCGCGAGCTGCTCTCGGCCAGCCTCCGCTACGCCGGCTTCGAGGTCGCCACCGCACCCGACGGGCAGCAGGCCCTGTCGATCGCCGACGAGTTCCACCCGGATCTGCTGGTGCTGGACGTGATGATGCCCGGGATGGACGGCTTCGGCGTCGTCCGGCGGCTGCGTCAGAACGGGACGAACACCCCGGTCCTCTTCCTGACCGCCCGGGACGCCGCCGAGGACAAGGTGGCCGGGTTGACCCTGGGTGGGGACGACTACGTCACCAAGCCGTTCAGCCTCGACGAGGTGCTCGCCCGGATCCGGGCGGTGCTGCGCCGGACGCAGAGCGTGCCGCAGGCCACCGAGGCGCCGCGGCTGACGTTCGCCGACATCGAGCTCGACGAGGAGTCCCACGAGGTCCTCAAGGCCGGCAAGCTGGTCAGCCTGTCGCCGACGGAGTTCAAGCTGCTCCGCTACCTGATGACCAACTCCGGCCGGGTGCTGTCGAAGGCGCAGATCCTCGACCACGTGTGGAACTACGACTTCAACGGCGAGGCCAACGTCGTCGAGTCCTACATCTCCTACCTGCGGCGCAAGATCGACACGACCGAGCCGCGGCTGCTGCACACGCTGCGCGGCGTCGGCTACTCCCTGCGGCTGCCCCGCGGCTCGTGACCGCCACCGTCCGGCGCGCACCGGTGGAGCCCGCGCCGTCCCCGGACGTCCCGGCCCGCACGACCGACCGCCGTCCTCCTCCCCGGGTGCCCTTGCGGATCACCCTCGTGGCGCTGATGGTCACCCTGGTCGCCGCGGCCCTCACCGCCACCGGCTTCGCCGCCACCTCGCTGATGCGCGACTACCTGATCGACCAGCAGGACGCCCAGCTGGCCAGGACGCTGGAAGGGGTGGCGGGGGAGCCGTTCCAGGTCATCCAGTACTGCACCCAGGGCGAGATGCGGTTCCCCCGCAGCGACCAGTACATCGCCTGCGCCGACCTCGGCGCCGGTGACGGCACCCTGACGGTCGCGACGGGCCCCCCGGACGACGGCGACCTGCCCGACGTCGGCGACCTGGACCCGGCGTCGGTCGACGGGCCGCGGATCTTCACCGCCACCGCCCAGGACGGGCGGACCAACTGGCGGGTGGGGGCGACCCGGGTGCCCGCCACCCCCTTCAGCGAGGACTTCGTCCTCCTCGTGGGGGTCGACCTCTCCGCCGACGAGGACGCCCTGGGCTGGCTGGTGCGGATCGAGCTGGTCGTCGGGCTGCTGGTCCTCACGGTGCTGGGCGTCGCCGGCCACCTGATGGTGCGCAACAGCCTGCGGCCGCTGGTCGAGGTCGAGCACACCGCCCAGGCGATCGCCGCCGGCGACCTGTCCCGGCGGGTGCCCGACGGCGACGACCGGACCGAGGTCGGCCGGCTGTCGCTGGCGCTCAACGGCATGCTCGGCCGGATCGAGAGCTCCTTCCGCGCGCAGCAGGCCTCCGAGGAGCACGCCGTCGCCTCCGAGGCGCGGATGCGCCGGTTCGTCGCCGACGCCAGCCACGAGCTGCGCACCCCGCTGACCTCCATCCGCGGTTTCGCCGAGCTGCACCGCCAGGGCGCGGTCCACGGCCCGGAGGACACCGGCCGGCTCATGCAGCGGATCGAGTCCGAGGCGACCCGGATGGGCCTGCTCGTCGAGGACCTGCTGCAGCTGGCCCGGCTGGACCAGCAGCGGCCGCTGGCCCTGGCGCCCGTCGACCTGGCCGAGCTGGCCGGGGACGCCGTGCACGACGCCCGCGCCGTCGCCCCCGACCGGCCGGTCGTCCTGCAGCTGGACCCCTCGCTCACCGACGTCCCCGTGGTGCGCGGCGACGAGGCCCGGTTGCGCCAGGTGATCGGGAACCTGGTCACCAACGCGCTGACCCACACCCCCGCCGGCACCCGGGTGACCGTCCGGGTGGCCGAGGACCCCGCCGCGCCCGACTGGCTCGTCCTCGAGGTCGGCGACGACGGGCCCGGGCTGGCCCCGGCCGACGCGGACCGGGTGTTCGAGCGGTTCTACCGGGCCGACTCCTCCCGGACCCGGGCTGCCGGGGGCACCGGCCTCGGGCTGTCGATCGTCGCCGCGCTGGTCGCGGCGCACGGTGGCCGGGTCGAGCTGCGCACCGCCCCCGGCGAGGGCGCCACCTTCGCCGTCCACCTGCCCCGCTCCGGCCCTCCGGCCCAGACCCCGGACCAGGAGCCGGGCCCCTCCTGACCCGGCCGTGGGACCGACTGGTCCAATCCACGGGTGACGATCGAGGGAACCGCGTCCGAGGCCGAGCTGCTGGCTGCCGTCACCGACCTGGGCAGCGCCCTGCGCGAGCTGGTCGGCAGCACGGTGACGACGACGGTCCCGGCCGCCGAACTGCGGTCGGCCGCCGTCGCCGTCCGGCAGGTCACCGCCCGGCTGTCGGCCGCCCGCCGCAGCCGCGACCAGCTGCCGGCGCTCGACGACCCGGGGCAGTCCCGCCGGGTCTTCAACCCGGTCAGCGGCGTCGGGAACCCGCTGGCCCCGCCCCTGGTCATCCGGCGCGAGGGCGACGGCGTCACCACCGAGGTGGCGCTGGGGCTGGCCTACGAGGGCCCGCCGAGCTACGTGCACGGCGGGATCAGCGCGCTGATGATGGACCAGCTGCTCGGCGCCGCGGCCATCGCTGCCGGGCGCTGGGGCATGACGGCACGGCTCGAGCTGGACTACCGCCGTCCGGTGCCGCTGGAGACGGCACTGGTGCTGCGCGCGGCGGTCGGCGAGAGCGCCGGCCGCCGGACCACGGTCACCGGGACGATCGCGCTCGCCGCGGACCCCGACCAGCCGCTGGTGCAGGCGCACGGGATGTTCGTGACGCCCCGGCCGGAGCAGGCCGCTGCCTACTTCGCCGCGATCACCGATGCCGCCGGCCGGCCGACCCCGCCCGGCCGGCCCGGGGACGCCACCGCGGTCGTCGACCGGCCCGGCGCCACCGGCTGAGCCGCCCGGCCGCCGGGCCCGGGTACGCCATGCCGGACACTGGTGCCGGGAATCCCCATCACGTCGATGAGGTTGCCCCACTGATCGCGTCGCCGTCCGGCGACGTCTACCGTCGTCCCCAGGAGCTCGACAGCGTGTCCACCGCCGACCACCGGCTCACCCAGCTGCAGACGCTGGAGGCCGAGTCCGTCCACGTGATCCGCGAGGTGGCCGCCGAGTCCGAGCGGCCGGTGCTGCTGTTCTCCGGCGGCAAGGACTCGATCGTCATGCTCGAGCTCGCCCGCAAGGCGTTCGCGCCCGCCCGCATCCCCTTCCCGGTGATGCACGTCGACACCGGGCTGAACTTCCCCGAGGTCCTGGAGTTCCGGGACAAGCGGGTCGCCGAGCTCGGCGTGGAGCTGGTCGTCGCCTCGGTCCCCGACGCCATCGCCGCCGGCACGGTGCGCCAGGAGCCGAACGGCTCGCGCAACCGGATCCAGACCCCGGTGCTGCTGGACGCCGTCGAGCAGCACGGCTTCACCGCCCTCTTCGGCGGCGCGCGGCGCGACGAGGACAAGGCGCGGGCCAAGGAGCGGATGTTCTCCTTCCGTGACGAGTTCGGCCAGTGGGACCCGAAGAACCAGCGCCCCGAGCTCTGGGACCTCTACAACGGCCGGACCCACCTCGGCGAGTCGATCCGGGTCTTCCCGCTGTCGAACTGGACCGAGCTGGACATCTGGGGCTACATCGCCCAGGAGGAGATCGCGATCCCGCAGCTGTACCTGGCCCGCGACCGGGACGTCGTGGACCGCCAGGGGATGCTCTACGCGGTCAACGAGTTCATCACGCCCCGGGACGGCGAGCAGGTGCTCCGGGAGAGCGTCCGGTACCGCACCGTGGGCGACGCCAACCTGACCGCGGCCGTCCGCTCGACGGCCAGCAGCGTCGAGGAGGTCATCGCCGAGATCGCGGTGACCCGGCTGACCGAGCGCGGCGCCACCCGCGGCGACGACAAGGTCAGCGACGCCGCCATGGAGGACCGCAAGAAGGAGGGCTACTTCTGATGGCGGCGAGCACGCGCGGCCAGCGCGGCCTCCAGCCGCTCGACCTCCGCCTGCCGTCCCCGGAGGCGGGCCCGGCGCAGCGCGCGTCGCAGGCGCCGGCGGCGGTCGACCAGCACCCGGACGACGACGCCCAGCAGCAGCAGCCCGGTCAGCCAGCCGACGACCTCGGGCACGCCCGGGCCCAGCGGCGCGCCGAACGCCGAGCCGAGCAGACCGCTGGCCCACTCGGTGACGACGTAGCCGACGACGTAGCCCAGCACCACGACCATCAGCGCGGGCACTGCGGCAGCGAAGACGAACACCGTTCCCTCTCCGTGGACGTGGGGCCCAGCCTCCGCCCTCACGGAGCCGCCCGCCAGCACGACCTCCCACGAGACAGGGAAGAGGCCGCCTGATGACCTCCGCCGAGGCCCCCACCCCGCACGTCGACCACCAGGCCGCGGTCGCCGAGCTGGTGAACACCCGCCGGGACATCCTGCGGATCGCCACCGCCGGCTCGGTCGACGACGGCAAGAGCACGCTGATCGGCCGGCTGCTGTACGACAGCAAGGCCGTGTTCGAGGACCAGTACGCGGCGATCGAGCGGGCCAGCCGCGGCGACTACGTCGACCTCGCGCTGCTCACCGACGGGCTGCGCGCCGAGCGCGAGCAGGGCATCACGATCGACGTCGCCTACCGGTACTTCAGCACCCCGCGGCGCACGTTCATCCTCGCCGACACCCCCGGGCACGTGCAGTACACCCGCAACATGGTCACCGGCGCCTCGACCGCCGACCTGGCGATCGTGCTGGTCGACGCCCGCAAGGGGATGGTCGAGCAGAGCCGCCGGCACGCCTTCCTCGCCTCCCTGCTGCGGGTGCCGCACCTGGTGGTCGCGGTGAACAAGATGGACCTGGTCGACTGGTCCGAGGACGTCTTCGAGGGCATCCGCGACGAGTTCACCGCCTTCGCCACCAAGCTCGAGGTGCCCGACCTCACGGTCGTCCCGATCTCCGCGCTGCAGGGCGACAACGTGGTGACCCGGTCGACGCACATGCCCTGGTACGAGGGCACCTCGCTGTTGCACCACCTGGAGCACGTGCACGTGGCCAGCGACCGGAACCTCGTCGACACCCGGTTCCCGGTCCAGTACGTGATCCGGCCGCAGTCCGACGCCTTCCACGACTACCGCGGCTACGCCGGCCGGGTCGGCGCCGGCGTGCTGCGCCCCGGCGACGAGGTGCAGGTGCTGCCCAGCGGGCTGACCACCACGATCACCGCGATCGACGGTCCGGACGGCCCGGTGGAGGCGGCCTTCCCGCCGATGTCGGTGACCGTGCGGCTGGCCGACGACCTGGACGTCTCCCGCGGCGACATGATCTGCCGCCCGCACAACGCCCCGCACGTCACCCAGGACCTCGACGCGCTGGTCTGCTGGATGGCCGACGCGCCGCTGACCCCGCGGATGCGGCTGGCCGTCAAGCACACCACCCGCACGGTGCGCGCGATGGTCAAGGAGCTGCAGTACCGGCTGGACGTCAACACCCTGCACCGGGAGACCGATGCGACCGGCCTGGGCCTCAACGACATCGGCCGGGTGCGGCTGCGCACCACCCAGCCGCTGTTCGTCGACGACTACCACCGCAACCGGGTGACCGGCCGCTTCATCCTGATCGACGAGGCGACCAACGCGACCGTCGGCGCCGGGATGCTCACCCCCGCAGGGTGACGGTCGACCGGCCGCGTCCGCACCGGGGCGGGGCCGTGGGGTGGTGACCGACGTCGCCGCACCGCGGGTCCGCTCGCGGGGCGCGGTGCTGCTGCTGGTCACGGCGATCGTCGTGGTCGCGCTCAACCAGCGACCGGCCGTGGTCGCGGTGGCCCCACTGCTGGGCGAGCTGCGGGCGGACACCGGCCTGAGCAGTGCGCTGGCCGGTCTGCTGACCGCGCTGCCGGTGCTCTGTTTCGGCGCGTTCGCCCCGCTCGCCCCCCGGCTGGCCCGCCGGATCGGCCTGGAGACGGCGGTGGCCGCCTCGCTCGTGCTGCTGGCCGCGGGCATCGCCCTGCGGCTGCTGCCCCCGGTCGCGCTCCTCTACGCCGGCAGCCTGGTGGCCGGCGCGGCGATCGCCATCGCGAACGTGCTGATGCCGGCCTACGTCAAACGGGAGTTCACCCGGCCCGGCGCGGTGATGGGCGCCTACTCCGCGTCGCTGAACGTCGGCGCGGCCGCCGCCGCGGGGCTCACCGTGCCGATCGGCGCGGCGCTGGGGGCGGAGTGGCGGGTGGCCCTCGCCTCCTGGCTGGTGCTGGCCGTGGCGGCGCTGGCGCTCTGGCTGCCGGTGGCCGGGGTCCGCGGCACCCGGACGACGCCGCCGGAGGCCAGCTCGTGGTCGCTGCTGCGGCAGCCGCTGGCCCGGCAGGTGACGGCCTACCTCGGCCTGCAGAGCGTGCAGTTCTACTCGTTCGCCGCGTGGTTGCCCACCCTGCTGGCCGACGCCGGGGTGCCGGTGCGGGAGGGCGGGCTGCTGCTGGCGGCCTCCAACGTCACCGGCGCGCTCGGGGCACTGCTGATCCCGGCCGCCGCCGGCCGGATGGCGGCCCAGCGGCCCCTGGTGGTCGGCGTCCTGGCCGCGTACGCCGTCGGGCTGGGCGGGCTGCTGCTCGCCCCGGCCAGCGGGACGCTGCTCTGGGTCGCGGTGTTCGGCGTCGCCCAGGGCGGCGGGTTCGCCCTGGCGCTGACGCTCATCGTGCTGCGCAGCCCGAGCCCGCTGGTGGCCGCCCGGCTGGGCGGGGTGGCCCAGTGCCTGGGATACCTGGTCGCCTCGACCGGCCCGGTGGTGCTGGGGGCCCTGCACGATGCGACGAGCGGGTGGACCTGGCCCCTGGTGCTGCTGATCGCGCTGCTGGCCCCGATGGTGTGGGCCGGCTGGGGTGCCGCGCGCGACGCCGTCCTGGACCCGGCAGGAACGAGGACGGCGTCGCGGGAGGACTAGGCCGTCGGGTCGGTCGCGGCGTCCGGCTGCGGGGCGTCCGCGGCCTCGCCGTTCCAGTCCTTGCCGGCCTCGTCGGCGTTCTCCGAGGCGCTGTCGGTCTGCCCGGCGACGGTCTCCACCATCTCCTCGTCGGACAGGCCCTGCCCGGCGGGCTCGGTGTGGCTGGTCGGCTCACTCATGCGACGACTCCTTCGTCTGACGGTCGCGGTCCCCCGGACCGTCCCCGCCCTGCCCGGGCGGCAAACCCGCGGCAGCCCGGGCACCCCGGTCCCCGGCGGGCGGGAGCTCGAACCACACCCGCTTCCCGGTGCCCTGCGCCTCGCACCCCCACCGTTCCGCGATGGCCGCGACCAGCCGCATCCCCCGGCCCCGCTCCTCGGTGAGCGACAGCTCCCGGATCACCGGCATCACCGCGGAGCCGTCCCGCACGCCGACCCGCAGCACGGGGCCGGCCAGGCTCAGCTCCAGCGAGAGAACGTCACCACCGGCGTGGTCGACGACGTTGGCCACCAGCTCGGTGACCAGCAGCTCGGCGTCCTCCCGGTCCTGCGGCGCCTGCCAGGTCGCCAGCACCTCCCGCACCAGACGCCGGGCCAGCGGGACACTGCTCGGCTGCGGCGGCAGGTCGACGCTCGCGGTGAAGGAGGACACGGGGCTCATCTCGACAGGCCGGACTCCGGTTGTGCGCAACCGGCGAGCGCCACCCTCCCACCGGAGGTCGCGAAGCGCAATGCCCATTGCCTGTAATGCCCATTGCATGTCATGGTCATTGCACGCAAGGACCGTTCAGTCCGGTAGTCTGCAACCGACCTCGCGAGCCGACCGGCTCCCTGCACCGACGCCCGAGGGGGCCGACGGCGTGACCGAGACCGGCGGACCGTCCGACGACGCCGCCACGACCGCCCTGCGCACACTGCTCACCGAGCTGGACTCCTGCACCGCCCAGCTCGAGCAGGCGAAGGCGCGGGCCGAGACGCTGCTCGCGGCCCGCGCGTCCGGCCGGACCTGGCAGGACGTCGTCGGCTCGGAGCCGCGACCGTTGGTCGTGGAGCGGATCAGCTCCGTGCTGGCCACCCTCTCCACCGCCGGGCACGCCTGGCGGCGGGAGCAGGCGGCCGCCCTGCAGGCCGAGGACGTGAGCATCAACCGGATCGCGGCGATGTTCGGCGTGACCCGCCAGCGGATCTCCGCCCTGCTCCGGGAGGCCAACGACCCCGCCTGACCCGGGCCGCACGGCAGGGCGCGCAGGCGGTGGCGTCCTCAGGCGCTGATCGCGTCGATCGCCTTGTAGACCCGCTGCTCGGAGATCGGCCGGGGCGTGCCGACGGTCTGCGCGAACAGCCCCACCCGCAGCTCCTCGATCATCCAGCGCACCCGGGTGACCGGGTCGTCCGGCGCCCCGGACGGCGGGGACGCCGCACGCAGCTGCGCGTACTCCGCCGCCACCGCGGCCACCTGCGCGGTCCACAGCTCGTCGCGGGCGGCGTTGGCCGGCAGCTTCTCCAGCCGGTGGGCCATGGCGGTCAGGTACCGCACCAGGTCCGGCAGCCGGCGACGGCCGGCGGTCGCGACGAACCCGCGGTGCAGCAGCCCGCCCATCTGGGCGCGCAGGTCGGCGATCGCCGCCTCCGGCACCCGGCGTCCCGGCGCGGCACCGATGGCGATCGCGACCTCGCGGGCCTGGGTCAGCACCGCCTCCACCCGGCGGACGGCGTCGGAGGTCAGCGGCAGCAACTGCTCCCGCGCCGAGGCGACCAGCGCGGTGAACGCGGCCTCGGTGCGCGGCGGTCCCCCGGCTGCGGCGATGAGCTCGTCGGCGGCGGCGTCCACGCAGTCGGCCACCAGGTCGGGGATCTCGCCGTCCGGGTTGAACTGCAGCGCCAGCCGGCTGCGCGGGCCCAGCCCCTTGACCACCTGCTTGACCGGCGCCCCGGCGACCAGCACCAGCAGCCGCCGCGCGCCGCGCCAGCCCAGCCGGGTCGCTTCGGCCTGGGTGGCCACCACCCGGACGCCGACCGTCTCGCCCTCGTCGACCAGCGCCGGGAAGGCCGTGACGACGTGCCCGCCGCGCTGCACCTCCACCGTCGCGGGCAGGTCACCGAAGGTCCAGCCGGTCTGGCCGGTGCGCTCGTAGGTGGAGGCCGCCCGCGCCAGGCTCGCCCGGGCCTGCGGTGCCACCTCGGCCCGCAGCGCGGTCAGGTCCTTGCCCTGGGCCAGCGGGCGCTGCTGGTCGTCGAGCACCCGGAAGGTCGCCCGCAGGTGGGCGGGCACCTCGGCCGGCTGCCAGGCGTCCGGCGGGATGACGACCGAGGTCGCCCGGCGCAGCTCACGTTCCAGCGCCGGCAGCAACGGCTCGGTGGGCTCGATGTGCGGCAGCACCTCGCGCACCCGGTCGGGGATCGGCACGAGGCCGCGGCGCAGCTGCTTGGGCAGCGAGCGCAGCAGCTCGGTGACCAGCTCGGCCCGCTGCCCGGGCACGGTGAACGCCAGTGACTCCCCCGACGTCGCGGCCAGGGTGTCCAGCACGCCCAGCGGGACGTCGACGGTGACGCCGTCCTCGGCCGCGCCGGGGGCGAACGCGTAGGACAGCGGCAGGGTCAGCCCCTGGGTCAGGTGCACCTCGTCCGGGTAGTCCTCGGCCTGCACCTGGCCGGCGGCCGCGGCGTTGGTGAGCATTTCCGGGGTGAAGGTCAGCAGGTCCGCACGACTCCGCCGGGCCTCCTTCCACCAGCGGTCGAAGTGCCGGGTGGAGACGACGTCGGCGGGCACCCGGGCGTCGTAGAGCTCGAACACCGTCTCGTCGTCGACCCGGATGTCGCGCCGGCGGGCCCGCTCCTCGAGCTCGGCGACCCGCTCGATCGCGGCCTGGTTCTCCGCCCAGAACCGGTGGTGCGTCGTCCACTCGCCCTGCACGAGGGCGTGCCGGATGAACAGCTCCCGGGAGACGACCGGGTCGATCGAGCCGTACTGCACCCGCCGGCCCACCACCAGCGGCAGGCCGTAGAGCGTGACCCGCTCGGTGGCGACGACCGAGCCGCGCTTGGCGTCCCACCGCGGTTCGCTGTACTGCCGGTGCACCAGGTGGTCGGCCAGCCGCTCGACCACCTCGGGGTCGATCCGGGCGACCGTGCGGGCGAAGAGCCGGCTGGTCTCGACCAGCTCGGCGGCGACCACCCAGCGCGGCGGCTTCTTCGCCAGCGGGGTGCCCGGGGCGATCACGAACCGGGTGTTGCGGGTGCCCAGGTACTCGCGGCCGGGCCGGCCCGGCTTGCCGCTGCGGTCCTTCACCGGCTCGGCCTGCATGCCGACCTGGGAGAGCAGGCCGGCCAGCAGGGACGCCGTCACCCCGCGCTCGTCGGGGGCCGGGGCCAGCGTGCCGGTGGTCATGCCCAGCCGGCGCGCGGTGCTGCGCAGCTGGCCGTGCAGGTCCTGCCACTCGCGGATCCGCAGGTAGTGCAGGAACTCCTTCTTCACCGTGCGCCGGAACTGGTTGCCCGACAGCTCCTCGGCCCGCTCCGCCAGGTACTGCCAGAGGTTGAGCAGGGCGAGGAAGTCGGAGTTCTCGTCGGCGAAGCGCCGGTGCAGCTCGTCGGCGGCCTGCTGGTGCTCGGCCGGGCGCTCCCGGACGTCCTGCACCGTGAGGCCCGCGGCGATGACCAGCACCTCCTCCAGCACCCCGCGCCGGTCGGCCTCCACGACCATCCGGGCGATCCGCGGGTCCAGCGGCAGCGCGGCCAGCGCCCGGCCGGTCTCGGTGAGCTTCCCCGCGCCGTCCAGGGCGGCGAGCTCCTCCAGCAACGCGAGGCCGTCGGCGACGGCGCGCCGGTCCGGCGGGTCGATGAACGGGAAGTCGGCGACGTCGCCGAGGTCGAGCGAGGCCATCTGCAGCAGCACCGAGGCGAGGTTGGTGCGCAGGATCTCCGGGTCGGTGTACTCCGGCCGGGCGTCGAAGTCCTCCTCGGTGTACAGCCGGATCGCGATGCCCTCGCTGGTGCGCCCGCACCGGCCCGAGCGCTGCCGGGCCGAGGCCTGGCTGACCGGCTCGATCGGCAGCCGCTGCACCTTGGTGCGATGGCTGTACCGGGAGATCCGCGCGGTGCCCGGGTCGACGACGTACTTGATGCCGGGCACCGTCAGCGACGTCTCGGCGACGTTGGTGGCCAGCACGATCCGCCGTCCGGTGTGCGCCTGGAAGACCTTGTGCTGGTCGGCGGCCGACAGCCGGGAGTACAGCGGCAGGACGTCGATGGGCGTGCCGTTGCGCTCCGTCGTCCCGGCGAGCGCCTCGGCGGTGTCCCGGATCTCGCGCTCGCCGGCGAGGAACACCAGGACGTCGCCCGGCCCCTCGGCGACCAGCTCGGCGCAGGCGTCGACGATCGCGGAGACCTGGTCGCGGTCCGGGTCGGCCTCCGGGTCGTCGGGGTCGATGACCGGCCGGTAGCGGACCTCGACCGGATAGGTCCGCCCGCTCACCTCGACGACCGGCACCTCCGCGCCGCCCTGACCACCAGAATGGCCATCTTGGTGGTCGAGGGGGGCGGCGCGGCCGGTGAAGTGCTTGGCGATCCGGTCGACGTCGATGGTCGCCGAGGTGATGACCAGCTTCAGGTCCGGACGGCGGGGCAGCAGCCGGGCGAGGTAGCCCAGCAGGAAGTCGATGTTGAGGCTCCGCTCGTGGGCCTCGTCGATGATGATCGTGTCGTACTGGCGCAGCATCCGGTCGCGCTGCACCTCGGCCAGCAGGACGCCGTCGGTCATCAGCTTGACCAGCGTGCGGTCGCCGACCTCGTCGGTGAACCGGACCTTCCAGCCGACGGTCTCGCCCAGCGGGGAGCCGATCTCCTCGGCGATCCGCTCGGCCACCGTGCGGGCGGCCAGCCGCCGCGGCTGGGTGTGGCCGATCCGGCCGCGCACCCCGCGGCCCAGCTCGAGCAGGATCTTCGGCAGCTGGGTGGTCTTCCCCGAGCCGGTCTCACCGGCCACCACGACCACCTGGGAGTCGCGCAGCGCGGCGGCGATGTCCTCGCGGCGCTGGCTGACCGGCAGCTCCTCCGGGTAGCTGACCACCGGGACGGCGGCGCGGCGGCGGGCGATGCGCTCCTCGGCGGTGGCGACGTCCGCCGCGATCTGCTCCTGCTGGCGGGCGCGGGCGGCCGGGTCCTTGGTGCGCCGGGTGCCGTCGAGCCGCCGGCGGAGCCGGTGCTCGTCGGCGAGGGTGAGTGCGGACAGCCGGGACCGGAGGTCGTCGTGCGGGGTGGTCACGGGGTGCTCGCAGTTCCTCGAGGACGGGGGCGACCTCCCAGGGTCTCACCTCCCGGGTCACCGTCGCAGGCGTCACACTGTGTGCAAGCTGCAACTGGTTGCGTGTATGGCGCAACGGATTGTATGGTGCAACCGTTCTCCCGGCGCACCGTCGCGCTGCCCAGCCCCGCCGCGACCCCCGGAGCACCGATGACCGACCTCGCCCCAGACCTGGACCAGGGGGCCGCCCTGGGCGACGAGCTCGCCCGGCTGATGCGGGTGATGCACGCGCTCAAGGCCCAGGCCACCGACGGTTCCGGCCCGGACGCCCGGGAGCGGGCCGCCCACGTGCTGCTGTTCCCGCTGACCCGGCTGGGCCCGCTCCGCCAGGGCGCGCTCGCCGAGGTGGTCCACGCCGACCCCTCCACGGTCAGCCGGCACGTCACGCTGCTCGTCGACCAGGGGCTGGTCCGCCGGGTGGCCGACGAGCGCGACGGCCGGGCCAGCCGGCTCATCGTGACCCCCGCCGGCGAGGCCGCCCTGGAGCGGCTGCGCGAGGAGCGCAACACCCACCTGGCGCAGGCCACCTCCGGCTGGACCCCCGCCGAGCTGGACTCCTTCACCGCCGCCCTGCAGCGGTTCGTCCAGGACCTCACCGACCACCTCCCCACCCTGGGCGCCCCCGCTGGCAGCGCCAGGGACGACAGCGAGAAGAAGAAGGACCGATGACCCAGACCAGCGACCGCGCCACCGGCGCCGAACGCCAGAGCGCCCGGGCCGCCGCGGCGGCGCCCGACGACTCCGGGGCGTTCACCCACCGCCAGATCATGACGATCCTGGGCGGCCTCCTGCTCGGCATGTTCCTCGCCGCGCTGGACCAGACCGTGGTCTCCACGGCGATCCGCACGATCGCCGACGACCTGAACGGCTACGACCTGCAGGCGTGGGCGACCACGGCCTTCCTGATCACCTCGACGATCACCACGCCGCTCTACGGCAAGCTGAGCGACATGTACGGCCGGCGGCCGTTCTACCTCTTCGCGATCGCCGTGTTCGTGATCGGCTCGATGCTCTGCGGCCTGGCCGACTCGATGTACCAGCTGGCCGTCTACCGGGCGATCCAGGGCATCGGTGCCGGTGGGCTGATGTCGCTGGCGCTGGCGATCATCGCCGACATCGTGCCGCCGCGGGAGCGCTCGAAGTACCAGGGCTACTTCATGGCCGTCTTCGGCACCTCCAGCGTGCTGGGCCCGGTCATCGGCGGGTTCCTCGCCGGCCAGTCCTCGATCCTGGGCATCACCGGCTGGCGCTGGATCTTCTACGTCAACGTGCCGCTGGGCCTCCTGGCGTTCGCCGTCGTCTTCAAGGTGCTGCACCTGCCGCACACCAAGCGCGAGCACCGGATCGACTTCCCCGGCGCGCTGGCGCTGATCACCTTCCTGGTGCCGCTGCTGATCGTCGCCGAGCAGGGCCGCACGTGGGGCTGGGCCAGCACCGGGGCGCTGGTCTGCTACGCCCTCTCCGCGGTCGGGTTCGTGCTCTTCGTGCTCGCCGAGCGGGCCTACCGGGACGACGCCCTGCTGCCGCTGCGGATGTTCGCCAACCGCACGTTCGCGGTGAGCAGCCTCAGCAGCGTGGTGCTCGGCGCCGGCATGTTCGGTGGCATCCTGCTGCTGCCCCAGTACCTGCAGATCGTGCACGGCTCCAGCCCCACGGTCGCCGGGCTGCAGATGATCCCGCTGGTCATGGGGATCATGACCGGCTCGATCATCGCCGGCCAGGTCATCGCTCGGACCAGCGTCTACAAGCCCTTCCCCCTGGTCGGCGTGGTCTTCATCGTGACCGCGCTGGTGTCCCTGTCGTTCATCGTCGGCGCGGACACCTCGGTCTGGGCGATGTTCCCCTTCATGCTGCTGCTGGGGCTGGGCCTGGGCTTCAACTTCCAGCCGGTCATCCTGGCGGTGCAGAACGCGGTGAGCCCGCGGGAGATCGGGGTCGCCACCTCCTCGGTGACGTTCTTCCGCCAGATGGGCGGCACGCTGGGGACGGCGGTCTTCCTGTCCGTGCTGTTCACCCGGCTGCCCACCGACATCGGCAGCCGGGTCTCCGACGCCGCGGCGGCCGACCCGGCGCTGGCCCCGCAGCTGCAGGCGGCGGCCGGCAACGCGGCCGACCTGTCGGACACCTCCTTCATCCAGGAGCTGCCCAGCGCCGTGGCCCTGCCGTTCAAGGCCGGGTTCGCCGACTCGATCGACCTGGTGTTCCTGATCGCCGCCGGCGTGGTCGCCCTCGGGTTCTTCGTGCTGCTCTTCCTGCCCCAGCTGGAGCTGCGCACCCAGTCCGGCATCCAGGCCCAGCAGGCCGGCGCCCGCGAGGTCACCGACGACCCGGCCACCGCGACGGCACACGCCGCGGGTGTCGCGGCACCGACGTCGGTGGAGCCGCCGGTCGACGACGCCGACCGCACCGACCGGCGTCTGGACGGCGACCGGGTCGCCGCACCGGCTGCCGGTGCAACGGGGTCGGCCGGCGGCCGGCACGAGGCCGCGGACCCGGACGGGGACCAGCCGGAGGGCGGCCGGCACGAGGCGACCGCCGGTCAGCCCAGCGGGCTGGCGAGCGTGCCCGCCGACCACCTGCCCGACGGGGTCCGCGGCCGGCACTGACCGCTCCCCCACGCGCCCCGGGCGCTGTGCACGTGCTCCGGCACGGGCACAGCGCCCGTCGTGCGTCCGGTGGGGTCGGGGGCGTGCGGCGCGGTCAGTGGGTGAGCTTGAGCCCGACGACGCAGCCGACGATGCCGGCCAGCAGCAGCACCCGGACGACGGAGACCGGCTCCTCCCCCGACCACATCGCCCAGCCGGCGGTCAGCGCCGCACCGATGCCCACCCAGACGGCGTAGGCGGTGCCGATGGGCAGGCCGCGCATCGCGTAGGCGAGTCCGGCCATGCTCCCGGCCAGGCCGACGGCGAACACCACGGTCGGCACGAGCCGGGAGAAGCCCTCGGACCGGCCGAGGGCGGTGGCCCAGACGGCCTCGAGCACGCCGGAGAGGACGAGGACGAGCCAGTACACCGGACCTCCTGGTACACCGTCTTGTCGCTGTCCGGGTACGGCGTGCTCGTCCGGGAGCCCGGTGCCGGGCCCGCCCCCAGCCTGACACGGCCGGGGACGGGCCCCTCAGCTGCCCCGGGGGAGTTCCGCTCAGCTGCCGGGGGTGAAGACGGCCCGCACGCAGCCGTCCTCCTTGTCCTTGAACATCTGGTAGCCGCGGGGCGCCTCGCTCAGCGGCAGCACGTGGGTGGCCAGGTGCTCGGTGACCAGCTCTCCCCGCTCCATCCGCTCCAGCAGCTCGGGGATGTAGCGCTGGGCGTGCACCTGGGCCCCGCGCATGGTGATGCCCTTGTTCATCAGCGCGCCCAGCGGGAACTTGTCCACCATCGCGGCGAAGACCCCGAGGGTGAAGATGCTCCCGCCCTTGCGGCAGGCCATGACCGCCTCACGGAGCGCGGTGGGCCGGTCGGTCTGCAGCCGCAGCTGCTGCTTGACCTGGTCGTAGACGCCCGCGGCACCGGAGCTGTGCGCCTCCATGCCGACCGCCTCGATGCAGACGTCGGGGCCGCGACCACCGGTGCGCTCCCGCAGCTCGGCGAGGACGTCGGTGCTGGAGTAGTCGATGGCCTCGGCACCCACGTGCTCCCGCACCTGCTGGAGCCGCTCGGGGATGCGGTCGACGACGACCACCTGCTCGGCACCGAGCAGCATCGCGGCCCGCGCCGCCATCTGCCCGACCCCGCCGCCGCCCCAGACGGCCACCACGTCGCCCGGCTTCGTGCCGGCCAGGTCGGCGCCCATCCAGCCGGTCGAGGCCGCGTCCGAGGCGAACAGCGCCCGGGTGTCGGAGACGCCCTCGGGGACGACGAACGTGCCGACGTCGCCGTAGGGCACCCGGAGGTACTCCGAGTGGCTGCCGGCGTAGCCGCCCATGGCGTGGGAGTACCCGAGGCAGCCGCCGGGGCTCTGGCCCCACAGCCCCTCGGTGATCCCGGGGTGGGCGTTGCCGTTGTCGCACAGCGAGTACTGCTCCTGCTTGCAGTACCAGCAGTTGCCGCAGGCGGCGAACGGTGCGCCGACGACCCGGTCGCCGACCTTGCGGTCGCGCACCGCGGACCCGACCTCCACGACCTCGCCGAGGAACTCGTGGCCCAGCACGTCACCGGCCCGCATGAAGGGGATGTAGCCACCCAGCAGGTGCAGGTCCGACCCGCAGGTGACCGACTGCTTGATCTTCAGGATCACGTCGTGGTCGTTGAGCAGCGTGGGCTCGGGCACCTCCTCGACGGAGACCTCGTTGACGCCGGTCCAGGTCGCGGCCTTCACAGCACGCCCTCCTTCGCTGCTCGCTCGTCCATCCCGTCCAGGACCTTGCCCTGCGGGGTCTTGGCGCGGTGACCGTGCGGCTGGGGCTCGTTCCGCAGCACCTCACCGGTCTCGATCCGCTGCTTGGCCTCCCGCAGCGCCGAGCGCAGCTCGCCCAGCTCGTCCTCCCCGGCCCGGTGCCGGAAGCGGGCGGCCAGCTCGGCGCCGCGCTCGCCCGGGGCCGGGGTCACCCGGATCTCCACCCGGTCCCCGAACCGGGCCAGCGGCTCCGGGGTCCTGGTCCGCAGCTGCTCGGGGTCGGTGAGCACGGTGACCGCTCTCCAGCGCCGCGCGGCGGTCTCCGGGTCGTCGGTGGCCGAGGCCTGCCCGACACCGGGGAGCCGGACGTGCTGGAGCTGCTTGAGCGCGCCGCTGCCGGCCTCGGAGGCCAGCCCGGCCGCACGGGCCAGGATGTCTGAAAGGGGCATGGTCGCCCACGTACCCGGAGCCGCCGGGTGCCCAACCCCGCACAGTGCGACACGCTGCACGAGGGTCCGCGAAGGCTGGTCACCGAGCACCGTCGACGTCCAGCGGTGGGCGCCTAACCTGGGAGGGGGCCGGCCGCCCGCCCCACCGACACCGCCGTCGTCCTAGGAGCCCCCGTGCGCTCGTCGCTCGTCCTGTCCCCCCGTGACCTCGAGTTCCTGCTGCACGAGTGGCTGCAGGTCGAGAGCCTGACCAAGCGGGAGCGGTACGCCGAGCACTCGCGGGAGACGTTCGACGCCGTCCTGGAGCTGGCCGAGCAGATCGCCACCGAGCAGTTCGCGCCGCACAACCGGAAGGCCGACGAGAACGAGCCGCACGTCGTCGACGGCAAGGTCGTGCTGATCCCGGAGGTGGCGGCGGCACTGCGGGTCTTCGCCGAGGCGGGGATGAACGCGGCCGCGCTGCCCGAGGAGCTCGGCGGGCTGCAGCTGCCGGCGGTGGTGAACCAGGCGGTGCACGTGTGGTTCCAGGCCGCCAACATCGGCACCTCGGCCTACCCGTTCCTGACGATGGCCAACGCCAACCTGCTCGTCGCCCACGGCACGCCGGAGCAGGTGCAGACCTACGTGCCGCCGATGGCCGAGGGCCGCTGGTTCGGCACGATGGCGCTGTCGGAGCCGCAGGCCGGGTCGTCGCTGGCCGACATCACCACCCGCGCCGTCCCGCAGGACGACGGCAGCTACCGGCTGACCGGCAACAAGATGTGGATCTCGGCCGGTGACCACGAGCTGACCGAGAACATCGTCCACCTGGTGCTGGCGAAGGTGCCCGGCGGGCCGGCCGGGGTGAAGGGCATCTCGCTGTTCATCGTGCCGAAGTTCCTGGTGGCCGAGGACGGGTCGCTCGGCGAGCGGAACGACGTCGTCCTGGCCGGCCTGAACCACAAGATGGGCTACCGCGGGACGACGAACACGCTGCTGAACTTCGGGGAGGGCGTGCACACCCCCGGCGGGCAGCCCGGCGCCGTCGGCTTCCTGGTCGGCGAGCAGCACCGCGGGCTGACCTACATGTTCCACATGATGAACGAGGCGCGGATCGGCGTCGGGATGGGCGCCACCGGGCTGGGCTACACCGGGTACCTGCACGCCCTGGACTACGCCCGGGACCGCACCCAGGGCCGGCCGCTGACCGGCAAGGACCCGTCGGCGCCGCCGGTGCCGATCATCGAGCACCCCGACGTCCGGCGGATGCTGCTGGCCGGCAAGTCCTACGTCGAGGGCGGGCTGGCGCTGGGCCTGTACTGCGCCCGGCTGGTCGACGAGGAGCGCACCGCCGAGGAGGAGGCCGACCGGCAGCGGGCGCACCTGCTGCTGGAGATGCTGACCCCGATCGCCAAGAGCTGGCCCTCGCAGTGGTGCCTGGCCGCCGACGACCTGGCCATCCAGGTGCACGGCGGCTACGGGTACACCCGCGACTACCCGGTCGAGCAGTTCTACCGGGACAACCGGCTGAACCCGATCCACGAGGGCACCCACGGCGTCCAGGCGCTGGACCTGCTCGGGCGCAAGGTCGTCATGTCCGGCGGGGCGGGGCTGAGCCTGCTGGGCGAGACGATCGCGGCGACCACCGCACGGGCCGCCGGCACGCCGTGGGCCGACCTGGGTGAGCAGCTCGACGGCCTGGTGCAACAGCTCGGGGCGGTCACCGCGACGCTGTGGGGGCAGGGCGACCCGCAGGTGGCGCTGGCCAACGCCAGCGTCTACCTGGAGGCGGCCGGCCACGTCGTCGTCGGCTGGCTGTGGCTGGAGCAGGCCCTGGCCACCGAGGGCCGGGACGGCGACTTCTACACCGGCAAGCGGCAGGCCGCGCGGTACTTCCAGCGCTGGGAGCTGCCCAAGGTGGGCCCGCAGCTGGCCCTGCTGGCCTCGCTGGACACCACGGTGCTGGAGATGCGCAGCGACTGGTACTGAACGCGACGACGGCGGCCCTCCGGGAGGAGGACCGCCGTCGTCGGGCAGTTCAGCGGCGCCGGGTCGGGCGCCGGCGGGTCAGGAGACCGCGTTCGCAGGCAGCGGGCTCCGGGACTCCCCGACCGCGTGCCGAGTGCGCGCACCGGAGGCTGCGCGCTTCTCCGCCTCGTACCGCGCCGTGGACTGCGTGCCCATCGCGATCACCAGGGCCGTGAGGACCAGGAACCCGATCAGGCTCAGTGCCGGCCAGAACACCATCTGTCGCTCTCCATGCTTCTCGTCGAGGCTCGCCGGGACGCGCCCGGCGACTTCCGTCCGGGGTCCACTGCCCGGTCCCGCCCGCCGCGAACCCCGGCACACGCGATGTTCACCCGATCGAGGTGTGACGCTGCTCGCACGGGCCGTGGCAGGTGGGCCGACCGGCCGACCCCGCGCGGCACCCGGGACCGCCCGGTGCCGGTTTCTCTCCCGCTGGAGGAGTGCCGGGGGCCTCGCCGGGGCATCCAGCGCTCGACAATGACGGCGCCACACCCCCGGAGGCCACGAATGGCCGGAGCCAGTGCGCGCGACCCCCGCGAGGGGGCGCGCAGCGACACGGCGCAGCACGACCCGGAGCGAGACATCGCGCCGGACGACGACAACATCACGCACGAGCGGGCCGACTTCGCCCCGACCGGTGCGGACACGAAGACCACCACCGGCGGCACGCTCAAGCGCACGCTGAAGGAGTTCAGCGAGGACGGGCTGACCGACTGGGCGGCCACGCTGACCTACTACGGCGTGCTGGCGCTCTTCCCCGCCCTCGCCGCGCTGGCCTCGATCGTCGGCCTGCTCACTGATCCGGAAGAGCTGACCACCGCGCTCACCGAGGTCGTGCCCGAGCAGGCGGCCGACACGCTGAACCCGGTGATCGAGCAGGTCGCCGGCAGTTCCGGTGCGGCCGGGTTCGGCCTGGTCCTCGGTCTGTTCGGTGCCATCTGGTCGGCCTCGGGCTACGTCGGCGCCTTCACCCGGGCGGCCAACGTGGTCTACGAGACCCGCGAGGGCCGCAAGATCTGGAAGCTCAAGCCGCTGCAGCTGCTGGTCACGCTGATCGGCATCCTGTTCGCCGCGCTGATCCTGGCGATGCTGGTGCTCAGCGGCCCGGTGGTCGACGCCGTCGGCCAGGCGATCGGCCTGGGCGACACCGTGCTGACCATCTGGACCTGGATCAAGTGGCCGGTCATCCTGGTGCTGCTGGCCCTGATGATCGCGGTCCTCTACTACGCGACGCCCAACGCCAAGCTGCGTGGCTTCAAGTGGGTCAGCCCCGGCGCCGGCGTCGCCATCCTGGTGGCGGTCGTGGCCTCCGCGCTGTTCGCCTTCTACGTGGCGAACTTCAGCAGCTACAACGCCACCTACGGGGCGCTGGCCGGTGTGGTGATCTTCCTGATCTGGTTCTGGCTGATCAACCTCGCCCTGCTGTTCGGCATCGAGCTCGACGCCGAGATGGAGCGGACGACGGAGCTGAAGGCCGGCGTCCCGCGCGCGGAGAAGGAGATCCAGCTCGACGCCCGGGACGAGCCGAAGCGTCAGCAGACCACCTGATCGCACCCAGCAGGTCGTCCGACGGCCCCCGGTCCAGCTGGACCGGGGGCCGTCGTGCGTCCTCAGTCGGTCGGCCGGCGCATCGACCACATCTGCGCGGGGCGCTCGAACTGGGTGGCGATCTCCCAGCTGACCCCGGGCGGGCCGGTCTCCTTGCGGAAGTTGCCGACCGCCAGCCGGGCCAGGTCCGGGTCCCGGGCCACCCGGGCGGCGAGCTCCCGGGCCCGGTCCTCGACGGCGTCGTCGTCGTGGGTCTCCCAGGCCAGCCCCAGCCGCACCGCGGCCTCGCCGTCGAGCTCCTCGCCGAACAGCGCCATCGCCGCGGCCGCCTCCCGGCCGACGAGCCGGGACAGCAGGACGAAGTGCCCGCCCCCGGGGTGGATGCCGCGCTTGAGGAAGCCGCAGATCAGCCGGGCGTCGCGGGCCACGATGCGCAGGTCGGCGGCGAGCAGCATGTTCATCCCGGCGCCCACCGCCGAGCCACGCACGGCGGCGATCGTCGGCACCCGGACCTGGCCGAGCCGGAAGAAGGAGTCGTAGATGGCCCCCATCCCGGCGTAGGCGTCGGGCGCCGCCGGGTCGCGGCCGGCGTCGGTCAGGGTCTGCACGTCACCGCCGGCGCAGAAGGACCTCCCGACCGCCTGGACCACGAGGGCGCCGACGTCGTCCCGGCCGTCGACCTCGTCGAAGGTGGCGATCAGCTCGGCGGCCATCGCCGGGGTGAGCGCGTTGCGCCGCTGCGGGGCGTTGAGCGTGACGACGGCGACGCCGTCGGAGACCTCGAGCTGGACCTCGCCTGAGCTGCCGGACATGCGACTCCCTCGCGTCGTCGGCCGGCGGCGGTGCCGACCGTGTCCCTGCGATCAGACCACGCGGCCGGCGACGCCACTCACCGGCTGGTCGACTGGCCGCCGTCGCCGCGGCGGGCCGCCGGCACCCGCTCCACCCAGCCGGCGACGGTGGCCAGCCCGCGGCTGACCACCTGCCCGGCCGGGGCGACCCGGGCCGGGGCGTGCTGCACGCCCGCGTCGACCAGGTCACGGGTGCGGTCGAGCACCGACAGCGGGAGCCCGGAGAGGGCGTTGCCCGGGGGACGGCGGGACACGGTCGGGTGCGGCCGGGTCGGGGAGACCAGTCGCATGAGCTGCCACCGGCGGCCCAGCCGGCGCAGCTCCTCGACGTCCACGGCCGCCTGCAGGCGGGGGAACATCTCGTCCTCCTCGTCCCGCACGTCCTCCCGCAGCACCTGGACCAGTCGGGACAGCGCGGCGGCCCGGCGCGGGTCCTCGTGCGGGAGCGTCTCCAGCTCGCCGACCAGCTCGTTGACCTCCTGGTGCTCCTCCTCGACCTGGCGGGTCAGCGCATCGCCGTCGGGCAGCACCCGCCGGACCACCGGCCAGAGCACGGTCTCCTCGGCGAAGGCGTGGCTGAACACCAGCCGGTCGATCCGGCGCAGCACCCGCTCCTGCGCGGTGCCGGTGGTGCCGTCGAGCTCGTGCAGCAGCCGGTCCAGCTGCTCGTGGTCCGCGCGCTGGCGGGTGAGGACGCTGCCCGGCCCGCCGAGCTCCTCGACGGTCTGGTCGGCGATCGATCGGGACATCGGTGGCTCCTGCGGTGCGGCGGTGCGGCGTCCGTGGCTGGGACGGACCCGGCTCCTGCCCGGGACCGGTCCGTCCCATGCGCCGGCCGGGCCCCGCGGGCGCGGGTGGGAGAGTGGCGGCCATGGCGAACGTGATCGGGCGGGCCCGGCGGACGGCGCAGGACCCGGTGGGCGAGAAGCTGGCCGGGCCGCTGCACGCGGTCGACGCGGCCGTCGGCCGTCCGGCGATGGAGTCGCACGAGGACGTGCCGGCCCTGTGCGGCACGTACGTCCAGGTGGTGCCGGTGGAGGACGTGCCGGACGACACCGGCCTCTGCCCGGCCTGTCAGTACGGCAGCTGAGCGGTCGCGTCGTACCCGTCCCGCACACTGACGGGGTGAGCTCGGGCGGGCCGGCGCGGGACGGCGGCGTCCCGGAGCGGGTGCTGCTCGTGCGCCCGGCGCCCGGCAAGGTCCACGCCCAGCCGCTCTCCGGCGCCGGTGTTCCGGTGCGGCTGCCGGAGGCGGAGCTGCCCGGGTTCGTCCGGCAGCACCCCCACACCCGGTGGGTCTGGGACGACACCACCCGCTGGTACCCGCAGCTGCTGGCGGCCGGGGTGCGGGTGGAGCGATGCACGGACCTGCGGTTGAGCCGGGCGCTGCTGCGCCACTCCCCCTTCGTCGACCAGGCCTTCCTCGCCGGGGACGACGCCGCCGCCTGGGACGCGCTGGCGCCGGTCGCCGCCGAGGACCCTGCCCTCTTCGCCCTGGACGACCTGGCCGACCGGCTCGACCCGGGCGCCGAGCACGACCGGCAGCAGGCGGCCCTGGCCGCGGCGCCGCACCGCGGCCGGCTGGCCCTGCTGCTCGCCGCGGAGTCTTCCGGTGCCCTGGTGGCCGCGGAGATGACGCACGCCGGGCTGCCCTGGCGCGCCGACGTCCACGACCGGCTGCTGACCGAGCTGATGGGCCCACGGCCGCCGCGCGGGCAGCGGCCGGCGCAGCTGGAGCGGCTCGTGCCGGAGATCCGCGGCGCCCTGGGGGCGCCGCAGCTGAACCCGGACTCCCCCGGCGAGCTGCTCCGGGCGCTGCAGGCCGCGGGGCTGCCGGTCGCCGACACCCGGTCCTGGACGCTGGAGCAGCTGGACCACCCGGGCATCCCGCCGCTGCTGGAGTACAAGAAGCTGTCCCGGCTGCTGGCGGCGAACGGCTGGGCGTGGCTGGACAGCTGGGTGCGCGACGGCCGGTTCCGGCCCACCTACCTGCCCGGCGGGGTCGTCACCGGCCGGTGGGCGTCCTCCGGCGGCGGAGCGCTGTCGGTCCCGGCCCAGGTCCGTCCGGCGGCCGTCGCCGACGCGGGGTGGCGGTTCGTCGTCGCCGACGTCTCGCAGCTGGAGCCGCGCGTGCTGGCCGCGATGAGCGGCGACACCGCGATGGCCGGGGCCGCGCGGGCCCGGGACCTGTACCAGGCGATGGTCGACAGCGGCACCGTGCCCAGCCGCAGCGACGCGAAGCTGGGCATGCTCGGCGCGATGTACGGCGGCACCCGCGGCGAGAGCGGGCGGATGCTCCCCCGGCTGGCCCGCCGCTACCCGCGGGCCATCGGCCTGGTCGAGGAGGCCGCCCGGGCCGGCGAGCGGGGCGAGGTCGTGCACACCCTCCTCGGCCGCGGCTCGCCCCCGCCGACCGGCGCGTGGGCCGAGCGCTCCCTCGAACCGTCCGACGACGGCGTGCCGCCGGAGGACCGGGCCCGCGACCGGCGCGCCTGGGGCCGGTTCACCCGCAACTTCGTCGTCCAGGGCACCGGGGCGGAGTGGGCGCTGTGCTGGCTGGCCGACCTGCGCAACCGGCTCTGGCAGCTCGGGGACGCCGGGGAGCTCACCGACCGCCCGCACCTGGTGTTCTTCCTGCACGACGAGGTGGTGGTGCACACCCCCGCCGACCTCGCCGACGAGGTGACCGCGGCGGTGCGCCGGGCGGCGGCGGAGGCCGGCCGGCTGCTGTTCGGCTCGTTCCCGGTCGACTTCCCGCTCGACGTCTCGGTCGTCCAGTCCTGGGCCGACGCCTCCTAGGGGTCGGCGCAGGTCAGGGCTGCAGCAGGCTGAGGACGCGCTGGGCCGACGCCTCCTAGGGGTCGGCGCAGGTCAGGGCTGCAGCAGGCTGAGGACGCGCTGGGCCGACTGGTTCGCCTGGGCGAGCATCGCGGTGCCGGCCTGGATGAGCACCTGGCCGCGGGCGAAGCGGGTCATCTCCTGGGCCATGTCGGTGTCCCGGATCCGCGACTCGGCGGCCGTGGCGTTCTCCAGGGCCACCCCGAGCCTGCCGATCGTGTGCTCGAGCCGGTTCTGCACCGCCCCCAGCTCGGCCCGCTGTGCCGACACCAGCCCGATCGCCCGGTCCACGGCGCGGATCGCGGCCGGGGCGCCGGTGGCGGGGCGGTACACCGGGCTGGCTGCGGCCACCTCCTCCGCCGTCGCGTCGTCGGCGGGCACGGGACCGCGGAACACGACGTCCTCGCCGACCACCGTGAAGGAGTCCCCGCTGGTGAGGCCGGCCGCCTGCGCCGCGGCGCCCAGCTGCGCCAGCGCCTCCGCGGTGGAGACCACCTGGTCGCCGGTGGTGTCGACGAGGCGCACCCGGCCCAGGTCCAGGCCGCGGCCGCCGACGGACACCGTGCCGGTGAGCCGGCCGAGCTGGCCGCCCGCGGCGGCGCCGAGCAGGACGAGCGAACCGGCCGCCGGGCTGTCCGGGGGCAGCGCGGGCACCGTCGACACGGTCACCGGCGGTGCGCCGGTCGCCGGGGCGTACGCCGGGGTGGCCGCGGCCAGGTCCGCCGTCGTTGCGTCGGCAGCGGGCAGCGGGCCGCGGAAGAGGAGGTCGTCGCCGTCGTCCAGGAACGGGTCGTGCGGCCAGCCGAAGCCGGCGGCCCGCGCGGCGGCGTTCAGCTGGGTCACGGCCTCCGCGTTGGGAACGCCGTCGCCCTCCGGGTCGGGGTGGACCACCGCGCCGAGGTCGAGGCTGAGGCCGTCGAGGGAGATGGTGCCGGTGAGCGAGGCGACGCCGCCGGCCACGAGCGTCACGCCCTCGAAGACCAGCGCGGCGGCGGTCGGGCTGTCCGTGCCGTCCGGCCCCATCGCCCGGGTGGCCCGCACCGCCGGTTCGCCCCGGGTCACGTCGACGTCGGCCAGCCCGAGCGCCACGGCGTCCGTGCCGGTGCCCAGGCGCAGCCCGATCGTCTCGCCCACCCCGGCGCCCACCTGGAAGAGCCGGTCCCAGGTGCCGTCCAGCAGGGCGTTGCCGTGCGAGGTGGTGGTGCCGGCGATCCGGTCCAGCTCGTCCCGCAGCCGGCCGAGCTCGGCCTGGACGGCGGACCTGCCCGCGGCGTCCACCGCCCCGTCGTTGGCCGCCCGGACGGCGAGGTCGCGCATGCGCTGCAGGATCGCGGCGCTCTCCTGCAGCGCGCCCTCCGCCGTCTGCAGCACGCTGATGCCGTCGCGGGCGTTGCGGAGCGCCTGGACCGTCCCGCCGATCCGGGACCGCAGTCCCTCGGAGACGGCCAGCCCGGCGGCGTCGTCGGCCGCCCGGTTGATCCGGAGGCCCAAGGAGAGCCGCTCGAGCGACGTGCGCAGCGCCTGGTCGTTCGTCGCCAGCACCCGGGCGGCGCTCCTGGCCGCGCTGCCGGTGGTGACGGTGAGACCCACGCTGTCCCCTCATGGCCGGACGGACCGCCGCAGCCGTGCGGCGGGATGGGGACGGCGGCCCGGCCTGGTCGTGCCGGGCCGCCGTCCGGTCGCTCAGTGCGGGTCGACGGCCACCAGGAAGCAGCCGGCGCTGCCGAACGGCTGGACGTCGAAGCCCAGCTGCAGCAGGCACTCGGCGATCGCGGCGTTCATCGTGTGCTGCACCGCCTCCTGCGCAGCGACCCCGCGGACCAGGTCGCGGCTCATCCGGTCGTGCTGGTGCCAGCTGACCAGCACACCCGGGTGCCCGGGCTCGGGCGTGAGGCACACGCCGCCGGCCGGGCCCTCCCCCGCGCAGTCGTGCAGCTGGAGCCCCGCCTCGACCAGCGCGGCGGTCAGCTCGACCCCCAGCGAGACGAGCTCGTCCTCGTCCGCCAGCGGCCCGTCCCACTCCTCGGGCAGCCGGTCGAGCTGGTCCCCGAGGTCGCTGAGCCACTCCCGCTCGGCCGGCAGCTGCCGGCGGACCAGCCGGCCGTCGGAGCGCAGCACCCCGTAGACGGCCCGGCCCGCACCCGACGGCGCCGACAGCGCCAGCCAGTCGGCCTCGATCGGGTCGGCGAACGGGCCCGCCAGCACCTGTTCGCGGGCGCCGTCCTCCTGCTCCTCGACCAGCCACCAGGCCGGCGGGGTGCCCTGCCCACCGCCCTGCCGGCCCGCCGGGTGCGTCGCCGTGGCGTGCGCCGGGACCGGCTGCCGGGCCACCGCGTTGGCCGGCTCGGCGGGCTGGACCCGGCCGGCCGGCCCGCCGGCGGCCGCCGCCGCGCCGACCGCGACCGGGACCTCGAGCTCGACCTCGGCCTCGACCTCGGCCTCGGCCTCGGCCGGCGCCTGCCGGCGCTGGCCCTGCACCTGGTTGCGCTCGAACTCGTACTGCGCGGTCGAGCTCTGCGCGAGGGCCACGACGAGCGCGGCCAGCACCACGAAACCGACGACGGCGACCACCGGCCAGATGAACATCACTGCCACCCACCGGGGACGGCGCCCCAGCTCGCGGCCCGACGCGAGGAGCCGCGCGTCCAGCGGAGGAACGAGGAGCCGGACGCACGCAGGGAGGCGCGCACCGACCTCGGCTCGTCCCCGGCGTCCTCGCCGGCCTCGAAGAGCTGGAGCAGGGTGGCCAGGTCCAGCTCCTCCTCCGCCGGGGCTCCGGAACGGGACGACGGGGGCGGCGCCTGGTCGAGCGCGGTGGTCACAAGGGGCTCCTCGGTGCGGTCCGTCGCGGCTGGGGAAGCGCCGCGGACATGCCAAAAACTAGGGCGCCCGACGCGCCGGACGACGCGCTTTCACACCGTCATCACGGTCCCGTCACCGAATCGTTGTGCAAGGCACCCGAACGGTCGATGACCGGCCTCTCAGCAGCCGCCTTGTCGACATCTACACGGCTCTGAACTGGCATTTCCCTGGATCGCGGTGCGGTCATCCAGATCTGGGCATTGCACTTCGGCATGTTGCGCCCGCCATTCCTGATGCGGCCCCCGCAGGTATCGGAATCGCGGTCCACGGCCTTTCACCCGCCGCCACGAGCGCTGTCCGGATGAGGACGGTCGGCGAGCGTTTGGGGTGTTGCCAGTCAGCGGCGGGGCGCAGCCCGCGCCACGGTGAGGCCGATGGCTGCCGCAGCGACGAGGGCCAGGGTCACCCGCAGCGGCGTCGGCCACCGGCCGCGATCGGGCTCCCCGGCCGGCCGGACCTGCAGGTCGGGCACGAGCGCCGTCGCCAGCTGGAAACGCCCGGCCCCGTAGTTGCCGCCCCGGTGGGGACGACGCTGAGCCGCTCGGTGGCGCCGTCGTCCAGCGACACCCGCGTCACCGCCAGGTCCACGGGGTCGCCGCCCTTGTCGTCGGCGTGCGGGGAGAGGACGAGCACCTCGCGCGCCGACACCCAGCCCAGCAGCCGGCTAGACGCGGCGACCGCCCCGTCCAGGGACTCGGGCACCTCCGTGGGCCGGTCGGTCGCGGCGACGAACGTGAGGACGTCGGGGATCGACTCCCACTCCCCCTGGCACGCCGTCCACTGCGCCTCGTGGACCGTGTCCAGGCACGGGAACGGCATGCGGGAGGTGGCCAGCAGCGCGCCGTCCGGGGACCAGGCGTCCGCGCCGGCGAGGTGGTGCCCCGCGGGCAGGTCGAGAGTCCGCCGTCCGCCGCCCTCGAGGTCGAACACCTCCAGGGTCCCGCCGGCGGTCGCGGAGCGCTGCACGGCGAGCTCGCTGCCGTCCGGCGAGAACGCCGCCGTCGACACCTGGGTGGCCCCCGTCAGCGTGCGCACCGCACCGCTGGACACGTCGAGCAGGCCGACGTCCCCCTCGATCGGCGTCCCGCTGTAGGGGTTGGTGGCCGCCGTGCCGGCCAGGTGGGCGACGAGCCGCCCGTCCAGGGACCAGGCGACCGGGAGGGCGCTGTGGGCCCCGGGCACCGGCTGCCGGACGACGTCGCCGGTCTCCAGGTCCAACAGCGCCAGGTCGGCCCGGTCGCTGTCGTGGTCACCCACCGCGATCCGGGTGCCGTCGGGGGACAGCAGCATCGGCGCCGGGTCGCCCTGGGTCTCCGGGCCGGCCCGGTCCTCGGCGAGGTCGACCCGCCGGTAGACGTCGTCATCGGCGCCGACGACGACCGCCTGCGGGAAGTCGAGGAACTCCACGCCCCACCCGTGCTGGAACAGCGCGAGCGCGCGCCCCGGCGGCGCGTCGGACACGTCCCCGGTCAGGTAGGAGTAGCCGGCCATCCGGTCCGGGATCCCGGCGGCCGCGTTGGAGTCGGCAGTGGCCGGACCGTCGCCGGGCAGCAGGGCCACGACCAGCGCGGGCAGCAGGGCCAGCCCGCCGACGAGGAGCGGGAGACGTCTCCGGGTGCCCACCGCGCCAGCATGGGGGCGGACCGGCCGGGGTTACCACCCGCCGAGGCGACCAGCACCCCAACCGCGCGAGAAGAGACGGTGTCCGGTCGCGTCCGAGCACCTTGTCGGGGAGGTCCCGCAGTGCCAGCCTGATCGGCGCAGCGCCGAACGCCCGGCCGCACCTCCGTGGCCGTCCGAGGAGGTGCCGGTGGAGCTGTACTTCGACGACGTCCCCTTGGACGGCCAGCTGCAGCGCAGTGTCGGGAAGGCCGCTTCGGGCATGGGCGACGTCGGTGAGTGCCTGGCCATCGCCGGACGGATCACCCCCGGCGACCGGGACAGCTGGTACCGAGCATGGTCGGGGTTTGCGACCCGGCTGGTCGGCCAGGCCGATCAGGCGGCCGAGGACGGGCACCGGGTCAGCGCCCGCGGCGCCTACCTGCGCGCGGCGGAGTACTTCCGCCAGGCCTTCTTCTTCCACCGGGAGGACCTGGACGGGAGCGAGCTCCGCAGCGGGTACGCGTCCAGCGTGCAGGCGTTCCGCTCGGCGCTGAGCCACGTCGGTCATCCGGCGCAGGTGTTGTCCGGCGCAGCATCGGGCTACCTGTTCACCCCTGGCCACACCGACGACCGCTGCCCCACGATCCTGCACATCGGCGGCTACGACGGCACCGCGGAGGAGCTCTACGCCGCGGTGCCCGCTGCGCTGGACCGGGGGTACGCCGTCGCCGTGCTGGACGGCCCCGGCCAGGGAGCGATGCTGTACGACCGGCGGGTCCCGATGCGGCCGGACTGGGAGGACGTCGTGCCGGCCATGTTCGACGCCGTCGCTGCCTGCCCCGAGGTAGATCCCGACCGCGTCGTCCTGGTCGGGCGGTCCTTCGGCGGTCTGATCGCGCCGCGGGGCGCCGCCGGGGAGCACCGGCTCGCGGCGATGGTCGTCGATCCCGGCCAGTACGACCTGGGGGCGGCACTCACCGCCCGGCTGGGCCCACTGGTGGACCGGGTGCACGACCCGGCCGCCGATCCGCAGTTCGACGCCCTGCTCGACGTCCCCGGCATGACGGCGGTCCTGGGGCCCCGGATGGCGACCCACGGGGTGACCGGCGTCCGGGCGTACTTCGCCGACGTCCTCCGCTACACCAACGCCGACACCGTGAGCCGGGTCGTCTGCCCGACCTTCGTCACCGACAACGAGACCGACGAGATCTCGACCGGCCAGGGCAAGGTCCTCTTCGACCACCTCCGCTGCCCCAAGGAGTTCCGGCTCTTCACGGAGGCCGAGGGCGCCGGAGGGCACTGCGAGGGGATGGCCCCGGTCGTCTTCTGGGACGCTGCGTTCGACTGGCTGGACACGGTCCTGGCGCCCGCCGCCGGAAAGGCGTCCGCCTGACCGGTCAGTCGCCTGCTCGGTGGGCCCCGTGGGGATCGAACCCACAACCCGCGGAGTAGAGGGCAACCCGTCACGGACGTTCACGACTTGACCCGCATGCCTAGGTCAGCACCGCACAGCAACGATCTGGGCCGTCCCGTGACCCCACCTCCACACGACGAAAGTGTCGAGTAAGTGTCGGATCGGACACGGCGGTCCCCGGGACCCGTCTAGCTTGATCACCGTGCACCACGGTGGGAAGGTTGTAGCCATAGATCCACACCGTCCATACGATCCGGGAGAAGTAGTAGATGCCCGCGAGCAAGATCGTGGACGAGGGCGAGGTCTTCCGGTGGTTCGCGGAGGGCAAGACCTACGAAGAGATGATCGCGCTGTATCGGGAGAAGTACAGCGTTGAGACCACGATCGGCCTGTGGGCGAACTTCCGACGCAGGAAGGGAATGGCCCCGCGCACGACCCGGGACCTAGACCTGATCCCCTGGCAGGTGCAGGAGCGGCACCGGTGGGCCTACCCCTTGCAGATGCTCCGCCTAGAGGGTCGACGCCGAGCCACAGGCGAGTCGGTCCGTGGGCCTGACGCGGTGCGTCACGCCAACTTCTTGGCTCGCCTGAGCGACCGCCATGAGGTCGTGGAATACCGACCCGAGACGCCGGAAGGCTTCTTTTACGTCCCGCGCCAGCCGACAGACGTGGACCTCGTTCGCCGTCCCTGATGCTCCTGTGACTGTTGCGACTCGCCGCTAAATCACCCTTCTAACCGCCGACCTGGGCAGATGCGACATCCGGTCGGATCGCCCCCGCTGCACACTTGCTACCCCATCACTACGCGTGGCAAGTTTGTCGCGAGCCGGACGCACCGCTGGTCAGGCCGTCGAGCGAGCAAGGTTTCCCTCAGGGAGTAAGCCCCTCGCCGGGTGCCCCCTCACAACTACACCGATTCACCACCGAGGCGGAGCTATGCCAATTTGTCGCTCCCGGTAGGAAGTTTGCAGCCCGCCGGGTTGACCCATGTCGCCCGGTCCCCACCTACACCAGAAGGGATCACCCAGTGACACGAGACAAGGCCAAGACCAGCCACCACAGGGACAACGACGCACCACCCGTGTACCTGCGTCGCAAGGAGGCGGCAGCGTTCATCGGCCTTGCCGTAGGCACGCTGTCCAACCTCGCCAGCGCCGGGCGGGGGCCGAGCTACCACGTTCCTCCGGGCACCCGCACCCCGTTGTATGCCTTGCACGACTTGGTGGCGTTCGTCAGCGCTGGTCGCATCGAGTGCTCGGGCACCGCATGGCGACCACGGAGCCCGAGACCATCCGGCAGGCACAGCGCACCGACGGATGGATGGCCAAGTACCGGACCGTCCTGAGCTGTGACCCGTGCAGCGGTCAGGCCGGGTGGGCGCACGCCCTGGGGTGTAACGCAGTCCGTCCCCCCTGCCCCCGGTGTCGTCCCAGGGTGGAGAGCTGGGCGGGTGAGACGCGGAACGGTTGGAAGCGCCTCCCACCGGACAGGGCGCGTCGCCAATGCCCGTCTCAGCTCCGCCCATCCCTCCACACCCGGGCGAGCTGACGCGGGCACTGAGCGGCCATACAGGGGGCTCATGAACACCCCCAACAACGATCAGGAATCAAACAACGGCGAGGGGTAGAACGTGGGCGACACCCAAAGTGGAATCGGTAAGGGACCAGCGTGGACGAACGAACATGACACACACGACGTCGTGTTGACCGGGGAGTACCTGACAAGCCTCCCCATCGGCTCAGTGATCAGCGTGCTGATGACCGCCAGCAGTGGGACCGGTCACCGCATACCCATCGCATTCGCAAAGCGCGGCGACGACGTGTGGGATGTACACGCCCGGTCCTGGGTCAACTCCAAGAGGCTCATCGGTGGTCGAGCAACAGCACGCAAGCGCCGGAGCCCCAGGGAGCCCGCGCCCGTTCCGGAGACCACACAGCGGCGGGTGTCGTTCGCGGAAGCGGCTGCACGGATGACCAAGCGGAACGACGAGTGACCGCCTCATTCGTCCCCGGCATCGCTTTCGCAGGAGATGCGCCCTGGGGTGCCTACTGCCAGCGGGAAATGGGAATGTGGGCAAAAAGGCCCGAGGTGACCCCCTTGGCTGTCCGCATCTTATTCGCCGCGATAGGGCGGCACGATTCGGCTGGGCACGCAGTGTTCGGACCAGGCGAACTGGCGGAGGTGCCGGGGCGAGTTGACACGGCTACCGGGGAGGTATTGGTGGCGCGGAAAGACAGCGTGTCCGACGCAATTAAAGCGGCCAAGCGTCTGGGATTCATCACCGAGGAGTCGACTGTCCGTTGTTTGGTCTTGGGGCGGCATGCCTTCCAGAAGGGCAAGGGTGCTCCAAAGCTTTGTCCCGTGCACGGTTGACTTTGGCCTTACAGGCCAAGGTTTTCCCCGTTCCCTGGTCCTGAGGGCCAAAGCGTTTGACCTGTAGGGCCAAGGGCTAAGTGCCCGCTGAGGCCGAAACCCCTGGTAAATCAGGGTATCGGCCGATTCTCAGGTATCCCCCTTCTTGATTATCTTCTTGGTCTGGACGACAAGTATCCAAGGCAGGCAAAGAGGCAGTGTCCCTCGTGACCTACGGAACGGCGGCACTTCGTCTCTATGGCAGCGGCGAAGTGAATAGAAGCGTTGGGGTCACTATCGCTCCCAACAGGTCTATCCCTGGTGGAACAGGACAACTAGGGGATGGACCAGTTCCCCTTGAGCAACAGCGACCATGACCTAGTCGAGCAGGACGACTAGAGGATGGGGCGGGGCCCCGCCCGCCCATAGGCCCATCGTCTAGAGCAACAGAGCTCTAACCAATCCCAGCACTCTAACCCTAACCAGGGTCTATCAGTCCTGCGCAGAAACGGGATCCGTCCCCAATTCCGGAGCCGGCGAACAACAGACAGAAGGCGAGTCAACGAATGCCGCATAACGGAATTCTGCTGATCAGTGCCGACGACCTCCACCCGGGGACCACCGCGCCACCGACGACCAGCACGCCAAGGAAGGCCAGCGCGAGAACCCGCAAGACCACGACGCCGACCGCGACCACCGACACCGGAGAGAACATGACCAAGACCGACCCGACCCCGGCCGAGTTGTCCCGGCGGCACTGGCCGATGCCCAGGCCGCAGTGACCAAGGCCAAGGCTGAGCAAGAGCAGCGTCAGACCGCCGCTGAGGACTTCCGCACCTGCCTGACCAGCGGCAGGGCCAGCATGACCGACGTGGACGCCCTGACTGCCGAGTGGCTGAGTACGACCGCCGCTGCTGAGGTCGCCGCACTACTGGTCCAGGGGTGTGAGGCCGGCGTCCAGCGGGCCGAGCGTGCGTTGATCAACGACGACACCGCCGTTGCCGACGTCCTGGCCGACGTCCTCAGGAAGCTGTACGCCGGGCGTCTGCCGGTGCAGGTGGTCACCCTCGCCACCGACGTCAAGCCCAACGACAACGGCGACCCGGTGCTGTTCATCTTGCAGGAGAAGGCCGGGAAGAACACCGGCGGGATCCTGTCGGGGAAGCTCATGATCATCCTGTTCCGTCCGCCGCCGCCGCTGTTCGCAGAGCTGGATGGACAGATGATCGAGAGTGCCTGCCGGGAGTGGGGTTACGCCATGGAGGTCGGCATGTGGTCCAGCATCGACCACGGCGACTACTGCCAGGACCCGGCCAGCGTCACGGTGCAGCGCGCCTGGCTGCCCGTTCCGGTGTTGACCCGAGAGCCGGAAGATGCGGACTTCCGCGCTTTCGAGGGCGAAACCCGGAACACCCTCCGTAACGCAGTCACGGGTCAGGGACGCACCCCCCGACTGTACGAGTCCGGCGAGGAGATGGAGGGTCGGGCCTGGGCCAAGTCGGTCAGCCACAAGGTGCTCAGCAAGACGCAAGACAAGCGTGTCCGGCGCATGGTGATCGAGGTCGTGACCAACGTGTGGCCCGACGTGCAGATCGCCAGTGCACCGGGGATGTTGCTCCGTGAGGCTGTGGCCGGAAAGGGTGGGACGTACGACCGAGGGCGTGGGACGGGCCGTCTCTGTCGAGCACTGCAAGGTGGACGTCCCCGACTTCCGGGAGCACTTCGCGGACACCAAGCCGTTCGCCGTCACCGCGCACTTCGCAGTGACGTACCGGCTCAATTGACCGGCCGCCTTGCCCGGTGAGGATGCAATTGTGTCCTCGCCGGGTGAGGCGCGCGGCGCCATGGTTTGACTGGAGCAAGTCCTGACAACCATCAGCGCGGCTGACCTTAGTCAAAGGCATCCACGAGCTCAGTCGAAGCACTCAATCTGATCCCATATGACGCAGTCCCTCGCCCGGGAAGTGCTCGTCGTTCTGAATGGTTGCCCGTCGTCATCTGCGGTGATGGTGCCTGACGACCCCGCCGACGTCCAGTCCACCTCGATGACCCAATCGACGTCAAACTCTTCCGTATAGCCAGTGATGGCGAATGTTTCTGCATCCTCGACGGAGACCTCGTATGGAAATCTGATCGGAGTTATAGACCACTCAGGCTCGCCAGGTGGAGGCGTGGTATACCCAGTCTCAACGGCCGTTGCGGTCGGAGGGTTTTGATCCAGGTCGACCTCCAACAGACGATAGGCCCCCTCGCCACCACATTCCCTTGTAAGCGCAAGCCCATCGACTGGTTGACGCCTCGATTGAACCACGGCACGAATGTCGTTGATCACTACTTGGGTCGAGTTGACGCCTTGGACGGTAAGCAAGACCGTACTCGCCTTCGCCCGGACGCCGTCAGATACTGGTGCCCAGTCCGGCCAATCGCCCTCTGCGATCAACTCTTCAGAGATCGGCAACGCCGCGTTCAACTCCTCGACCGAGTTCTGCGTAACCCAGTCATTGCAGAAGTGGCCTTGCTTATCCACCTCGATTGATGGTGGGATTGGGGCCACCTCTTCGGCAGTGACCGGACTGGGTGAACCATTTATGGGCAGGTCCGGGTTCGCGCTGGCCTGATCTCGACTACTGTTGACATTTAGTACTCCAAGGGCGTACAAGGTTGCAACGGCTGCGCCGTAGACAATGGTCATGGTTAATGCGATAGCGATGGCCGGCGGATTGATGTTTACCGTCTGGCTAACGGTTGACCCACTGCGTGCAGATACGCCAGACATGGTGACGTTGGTTCGCGGGTTGTTGTGCCTAGCTCGGCCATAGTGGGGCACATTCGCCTGATTGGTTCGACGAAGATCAACGGCAACAGTAGTAAATGCCACTGTTAGAGTCGCCAATCCGACAGCTACCCAGGCCCACCACTGCCCCCCACTGTCAGTGGCGAGATTTATTGTCACACCAACGACTGTCGTGGCAGCCGAAGAGATAAGAGCCCAAATCCAGGAGCGCAGCGGTGCCGACCTCATCGACAAACGACCCCGTTTCGCCCGCCGTCAGCATGACCCGAAAGAGCGACGACCCCTGGTACGGCACAGCCTGGGAGCCGCCCAGGCAGTCTCTCGCCCAGGAAGGTCGGTGCGCAAGATTCGCTGAGAGAACTCCGGCGCGGCAGCCTCGGTGTTGCCCTAGCCCCACAGCTCGCCGCCTGGCGCCATCGGGCCAGCGGGTAGATCGTCATCTCAATTGCCTCGCCGACGCCGGGACAAGGCGTTTGACCTTGAGCCGCTGCGTCGACCCTTGAACAGTGGCAAGGGGGTGGCTGCTAAGACAGGCGATGAGGCCCCTGAGTGCCCAGGGGGTACCACCCCCAGGGGGTAGCGGCGGTTGCCATCCCGCGGCCCGGTCAGGTTCGGCGATCTGAAGGGATGATGGCGCGGCCCATCAATTGGTGCGCTCCGCGCACCTGGACACCCGGCAATGCTCAGGCGGGCGCTCACGGCCAACTCAGCGGGCGCACGAGCCAGCCCGCGACCACGCGCGGCCAGCCGATTCGGGCCAGCGGCCAGGGTCAGCGGCCAGGGCAGGCCAGGCTAGACCAGGGTCAGGCCAGGCCAGGCCAGGGCAGGGCCGGGCGCAGAGCCCACAGAGCCACACGACAGCGTAGAGCCAACAGACCGGCGATGTAGAGAGCGCGGCGTGCAGCCATGTGCCTGCGATCACATCGCCACAGAGCCCCGGGTTCCCGTCCTGTTCATGGAAGGCAGGCCGGTCGAGCCCGGGGCTTTCCCCGCGGTTTCATCACAGATACCCGGCCCGTACCGCGCTGCTCCCTGGCCGATCTTGTGGGCCATGGCCCTTATGCCCAATGCCGCGGGCCCACCCGGATACCCCTTCACGCTGACGACCGCTGTTGTAGCCACACGAAGACCACGCAGCCCGAACCGGCCAGCACCGCACGGGTCAGCAGCGCGGACAGCTGCCCGGCAGTCAGGGAGTACGGCCAGGGCAAGGCGCGGCCAGTAGGACTTGGCACACCTTTGAGAGCCGTCGCAAAGCCTCGCGACCACCCTAGAATGGGGCGTCATCATCCGACGACGTAGCGGCGAGGCCCCCCTTCACCGCGTCGTCAAACAAGATCTCGTTCAGCTCGTCCGCATCGGAAATTCCGGTTACACGCTTGAGAGCCTGACGAAGCCACGCATCCAGCGTTTCCGTAGTGGACTGAGTGATGCATCCTTCGAAATCAGTTGGCCTCAGCCGCCCAGCCGCTCCCACTCTAGCTGCCAGCCGTCGCAGGGAGTCAGCGTCAGAGGCATTGCCAGTTCGGCGGGTCCGCGACGGAAAGTCGCTTGCGAACAGTTCAGTGCGCAGTTCGTATCGAAGCTGCTGAACCTCACTGAGAACTTGTGACGTGACGTGTAGTTCCGGGTCCGTGCTCGACTCAACGGCCCCGAAGGCCTGGGCCCCCTTGAGGGGCGTTTCAATGTCCGCCGGATTGGACACCGCGAATTTTGCCGCCTTTGCAAGTGCCTGCTTGGCTTCCTCGACACTGTCCAGGTCGTTTATGTCATAGTGGATGGTGCGCATGTCCTTAATATCGAACGGCACTTTGTTGCCAACACTCTGAATATGAACCGTCGGCTTGTCGTAGCCGTGCGCGATAGCGAGCTCATAGAAGACGTTCGCATTTCCTCCGCTGATGTCTGCGACGATCAGGTCAGCCTTTAAGATGCTGTTAACTATTTGGGGCGTGATCGCACCCGGGTTACTGCTGTCGTCCGCACGATCAACGACATACTCAGGCTCAAGAGTCGCCTTTATGATGTGGCGAAGTACTTTATTTGCCCGGACCCAAACGTCGGACTCTTTCTCGCCAATGGGTGAAATGACGAAGCACCGTGGGCCGGGCGTAAGGTTTGGCATCAGCTTGTCCTCTGGGCTAGGCGTAAGACCCGCACATCGTGCCAAACGAACGGTCGCGTTCCGAAGTTACGCGCCGTGTGTCGCTGCGTGCCGTCACGACCGACCGGACGGACGACGGACGACGGTGCAGCGCCGGTTCAAGGGCGAGCGCCGTAAGCTCCGAAGGGGTAGTCGGCGAACAGGACGGTGGCCTGCGGCATCACCAGGGCCACAGGCGGTTATCGCCACGCCTTGCTAAACGATTGCCGCCGCCGGCCCGCCGACTTGCGGTGAGTCGCCGACCAGCACGGCTTCTTCCGCACCCAAGACATCTAGTATGGCGGAGCCAAAGTCCTGCACGCATCGGTAGGCCACCCGCCGCCCGATCAAGCTCCGGTCTGCGGTACCGTGACCGTCGCCGATGACTGGTTCGCCCACGCGGAGAACTACTACTAGGCCGGACGGCGGCGACCTCCCCGGCGTTAGCTACCCCTTCGACCTCCCGAGTCGGCCCCTTCCCACTCGTCCAAGACGTCCAACACGACACTCCCGAGCGCAGTAATACGGACCGGCGCTCCGAGCACCATCGCGGGAATCTCGGCAAGCCCTCGGCTAATCAGCGCCGCGAGCACCAAAGAACCCACTTGATCGGGGAAGTCGGCTTCCGTCACCAGTGTCTCCGTTGTCCAAAACAAGCCACCTTCGCTTCCCTCGGGGGAGACGGTCGCCTGAGTTGTCATCAAGTGCAGCAGCTGCGTATGCGCAGCATTGAGGTCCGCCAATGCGGCCAGGATCAACTCGCACTCGTCCACGCGGAGGGGGTCGACGACCGCGTTACCGACGGCCGTACCCATGGCACGCAGTACCGCGTCATGACCATTCATACCGGCAGCGAACAACAGCCGGGTGAGCAGCGGGTGAAGCCGGGGCCGCTCACGCAGAGACTCAGCAAGTTCCTCACGAGTGAGTCCACTGGCTGCCTCCGCTGCACTTAGGGCGACCGACCCGTTCCGGCCCCATTCAGCAAAAACTTGCCGAAACAAGCGCTTCATAACCGGGCCAGCTCCGGGCACGACCGTGTCTGTCAAGCTACTGGCGATGTCGACCGACAATCCATCTCGCTGTTGCACTAGGGCACACTACGCCGGCCGTGGTCCGGGGGGCTGGCTGCGGGAGGCCCTGCACGTGTCCTTCGAAGCTGGTGGTTCCCGTCGCAGGAGCCGCCGAACGTGACGGCATGGGCCTACTGATCGCCGAGGTGAACCGCGTGCGCCCGCCTGATCGGACGTTGGGAGCCAGCAACATCACGACCGCAACCCAGGCGAGCTCTCTTAATCCCGTAAAGGAGGCGCCGTTTGAGGCCAATCACAGCGCGTGGCTCCCCGTTAGCATTGCGGCGTCCTTGCTCCCGGCCCAGCCGTCGAAGAGTCGGTAGATTACTTCGATCTGCAAAGAGACTAGGAGCACCGCTAGGGCATCGCCGATCGGGGCGTTGAAAACGGCGACCAATTGGGGGTCTATTAATCCTTGACTGCGGTAACAAAGTGACGGTAGGCGTACACCTGGCCGATCGCCTCGCGGACCGCGAGCTCAGCTTTCGTTCCGACCGTCTTGGCCTCGACCAACCAATGCTCATACGCCGCGTCCAGAGTCATGTCACGAGGGTGCACGTTGGTGGCCAGGACGCCGCCCGCCTGCCGAACAGGCTCACCGAATGCCTTGATTAAAGCTTCGTGCTTGCGACTTCGCTTTTGCTGCGTCTTGACCACGTTGGCTAGGTAGTCGCTGTCATCTTTGGGCGCAAAGACGGGCGACGGTGCTGGTTTCTCGACCGGCTCAAGGTGAACACCCGAACGGTCTACGCATCGTCACTGAACCGGCACGTCATCGGGGGCGACCTGGCGAACCTAACGGTCCGAGAGGTCAAGGTCGTCGCCATCGAACGGTGGCTGCGCGGCATCGAGAAGGCCAGTGGTCCCGACGCCATGAAGACGGCGCGGTCGGTGCTTAACGGCGTGCTGAACCTGTCGGTACGACATGAGGCCATCCCGCACAACCCGGTGCGCGACGTCGGACACGTCTCCGTGCCGACCACCAAGACGACCAAGCGCGACACGCACCGGGCGTTCACCACAGAGGAGCGCGCCGAACTGCTGGCGTACGTGGATGCCGACGCTGTAGCCAAGCGCCATGACTTGCCGGATCTGCTGGCGTTCATGGCAGCCACCGGAGCCCGCGTCGGAGAAGCCTGCGGGTTGCGCTGGTCGCACCTGGATCTAGACGCAGGCCGGGCAGACCTTGGCCCCCTGCCGGTCCGCGTGCCCGGGGTTGGTCTGGTCTTGCAGGAAGACGGCAAGACCGCTGACAGCAACCGGACCGTCGAGTTGCCCCCGTGGCTGGTGTCCCGTCTGCTGGCCCGCCAGGTCGAAGCCGTCCCGAACGAGTGGGACGTGGTGTTCCCGTCCCAAGCCCGCTGGCCCGGTACCGCCGGAGCCGAAGGGGAGCGCAGGCTGCGGGACATCTCCAACACGACCAAGCACGTCTGGGCACTGCTGGACGGTGCCGGGTTCAAGTGGGCGACCGGGCACACAATCCGCAAGACGGTGGCAACGTGGATGGACGAGGCCGGAGCCACCGACCGGGAGACGGCCAACCAGTTGGGTCACAAGCGGGCCAGCATGACCAAGGACGTCTACATGAGCCGTCGCACGGTCTCGACCCGAGCAGCGTCGATCCTCTGACGGTGGGCGATAGCGCCGACCAAAGTGTCGAATAAGTGTCGAATTGATCCGACCAGGACTCGGCAGCCAAGGCCCCTGATCGGTGAACATGCTGGTACTAGAGCTCCTATCGTGGGCCCCGTGGGGATCGAACCCACAACCCGCGGATTAAAAGTCCGCTGCTCTGCCAGTTGAGCTAGAGGCCCGGTGGGTGCAGACATCCCTCCACACAGCGCACGAGGCAACGCAGGAGACAACGGGGGGCGTCTGCGGCCCGGTCCGAGGCTAGCGCGCCGCAGGAGCGGCCAGCGGCGCCGGACCGGGAGCCACGCGGACGAAGCCGCCCGGCGTTGCGCCGCACCGTCCGGCGGCGTGGTCCGGCCTGGTCCCGCCGTCCTGGCATGGTCGTGACGGGCCGGGACGGGGTAGGGGGGAACGGTGCGCACCGGAGCCGCGACCGTCGCCGTCCTGACCGTCCTGCTCGTCCCCGCCTGCGGGGGAGGGGGCGACGCCGGCGGATCGGCCGTGACCGCTGGCCCGCCGGCGGGGACGACGACCGAGGAGCCACGCCGGTCCGGTCCCGAGCTGGTCGAGGCCGCCGCCGACGCGTTGGAGGAGTCCGGGGCCGTCCGGGTGCGGGGGACGGCCACGGGCGACGGCGAGGAGACCCCCGTCGACGTGTTCCTCCGCGGCGACGACCTGACCGGGACCTTCGGGCTGGCGGGCCGCACCGTCGAGATCGTCCGGGCGGACGGCGAGATCTACGCCCGGGCGCCGGCGGGCTTCTACGAGGACCAGGGGGTCCCCTGGTTCGTGGCCGGGCAGCTCGACGACGTCTGGGTCACCGTCCCCGAGGGGCAGGCCGAAGAGCTCGACGCCGTGTCCGTCGCCGCGTTCGCCGAGGAGCTGCGGGCGCGCGCCGGGGAGGCCCGCGAGGACGCCCGGGCCGGCGAGCTCGCCGGTCGGCCGGTGCTCGTGGTCACCGGGGCGGACGGCACGTCGGTGCGCGTCGCCGCCGAGGGCGAGCCGTACCCCCTGCGGATCGACAGCGCCGAGGGCGACTTCCGGCTGGACCGGTTCGGCTCGGACCGCACCGTCGAGGCGCCGGGGTCCGCCCTGGACGTCGGAGGCCTGGTCCCGGGCGGCTGACCGGAGTGCCACGGGAGGGTCGGCCACGCCGTGGCACCCCACCCGCGCGCGCCGACAGCAGGGTCGGAGAGGGAGCAGGAGCACGGACAGCCCCCGGCATCGTCGTCGTCCCGGCCAGGCGCCGACTACCGGCCCTCCCGCTCGGCCGCCCGCTCCAGCCCGTCCAGCACCAGGTCCAGGCCGAGCTCGAACTCGTCGCCGTAGTCGTAGCCGGGCTGCAGCACGTGCGCGGTCGCCAGCTCGACGAGATGCGGGTACGCGCCGGGTGGGAACCGGGCCAGCATCGCCTCGGCCACGTCGGCGGTCTGCTCGGCCGTCTCGAACGGCAGCGCACGCTCCTGCAGGGCGAACCCGTAGACGTAGCTGTCGATGGCCGAGAAGGCGTGCGCGGTCAGCGCGACCGAGAAACCGGCCTGCCGCAGGCAGCCGATGACCGCGTCGTGGTGCGTCAGGGTCGCCGAGCCCGGCGCCGTGCGGGAGTCCATCAAGCCGATCGCCCAGCGGTGCCGGGACAGGGCGTCGTGCAGGGAGACCGCCCGGCGCCGCATCGCCGTCCTCCAGTCGACCCCCGCGGGTGGCAGGTCCACCTCGGCGAAGACCAGGTCGACCATGCCGTCGAGCAGGTCCACCTTGTTCGCCACATGGTGGTACAGCGACATCGCCTCGATCCCGAGCGCCTGGCCCAGCTTCCGCATGCTCAGCGACTCGATGCCGGTCTCCCCGGCCAGCGCCATCGCCGACCGCAGCACGCGCTGGCGGTCCAGCGGCGCACGTGCGGCGTCCGACGGGCTCATGCCACTCCTCTCACCCTTGACGACCTTACGCCGTAAGGCGCACCCTTACGGCGTAAGGGACACTCGGACGGAAGCGATGCCATGACACCCGGACAGCACGGCGCGTACTCCCCACCACTCGTCTCCGCCGACCGGATGACGGCGGTCCTGCACGACCGGTACGGCCCCGACCCGGAGGACGTGCTCCGGGTCGGGGAGGTCGAGCGGCCGGACATCGACGCCGACGAGGTGCTGGTGCGGGTCCGCGCCGCGAGCATCGACCGGGGCACCTGGCACGTCATGGCCGGGCTGCCCTACCCCGTCCGCGCGGCCGGGTTCGGTCTCCGCCGCCCGAAGGACACCAACCCCGGCCGCAGCCTGGCGGGGGTCGTCACCGCCGCCGGCGCGGACGTCGCCGGCTTCGCCCCCGGCGACGAGGTGTTCGGCGTCGGCCGCAGCTCCTTCGCCGAGTACTCCCGCGCGCGGGCCGACAAGCTCGCGCCCAAGCCCGCGAACCTGTCCTTCGAGCAGGCGGCCGCGGTGCCGATCTCCGGGCTCACCGCCCTCCAGGCCGTCCGCGACCAGGGTCGGGTCACCGCTGGGCAGCGGGTCCTGGTCATCGGCGCCTCGGGTGGGGTGGGCACCTTCGCCGTCCAGTTCGCCCTGCACGCGGGCGCGGAGGTGACCGGTGTCTGCAGCGGCTCGAAGGTCGACCTCGTCCGGGCGCTCGGGGCCCACCACGTCATCGACCACACCCGCGAGGACGTCACCGCCGGGGGCCGCCGCTACGACGTGGTCCTCGACATCGGCGGGAACCGCCCGCTCGGCCGGCTGCGCCGGGTGCTCACCGCCCGCGGCCGGTTGGTCCTCGTCGGCGGCGAGACGGGCGGGCGGTGGCTCGGTGGCACCGACCGCCTGCTGCGCGCCCGGCTGCTCTCCCCGTTCGTCGGGCAGACGCTGGCGACCTTCCTCTCCTCGGAGAACGCCCGGGACCTCCAGGCCCTGCGCGAGCTGTTCGAGTCCACCGGGCTCACGCCCGTCATCGACCGGACCCTCCCGCTCGACCAGGTCGCGGCCGGCATGCGGCACCTCCTCGACGGCCACGCCCGCGGCAAGGTGGTCCTCACGATCCCGGACGGCCCGTCAGCATCCTGACCGGCGACCGGGGGCGAGGGGGACCGCTCAGAGCAGGGTGAACAGCAGGAAGAGCAGTCCGGTGAGCACCAGGCTGATCAGCAGGGAGCCCAGGCAACCGAGCCGGTTGGTGAAGAAGAGGAACATCGCCCTCCGGTGCCCGCCGCACCGGCCGGTCAACCCCGGTCAGCCGGTGCACACCCGGCCGAGCAGCTCCTGCAACTGGGCCTCCTGGGCCTCTTCCAGCGGCAGGTCCACCGCGACCTCCTCGCCCTCGCCGACGGTCAGCCGGAGCGGGAAGACGAACGGCTGCTTGGTCTCGGCCAGCACATGCGGGGCGCAGGTGGCCGGGCGGAAGGCCACCGGCAGGCGCAGCCGGTTTCCCCCGGGCCCAGGGTGGCCGGGAGCTCGGCGTCCAGCACCGGTTCCAGCACCACGCTGCGGCCCAGCGCGGCGATCGCCACCGGCTCGTCGCCGCTGCGCCGGGTGAGCTGCAGGAACCCCGTCACCTCGTCCCCCGCCGGGGCCAGCCCGTCGACGGCGACGTCCACCACCTCGGCCACCGCGACGGCCGCGCACTCCTCGGCGTGCACCTGCGCGAGCGTCCCGCCGGCCAGCGGGACCTGCACCTCCTCCACCGCCCCACCGGGCCGGACGACGGTCAGCCGGGCCGCAGCCGGGTCGGGCAGCACAGCACAGTCGACCGACCCGTAGGGCGTCGGCAGGTCGATCGTCTGCCCCGGGGCGTACTCGGCGTCCACCGGACGGGCCGGCAGGGACGCGAAGCCCGGCGAGTCCAGCGCCACCCCGGTCACGGTGAACGGCGCCGTCCCGGTGTTGGTGAGGTGCACCTGGACCTGCCCGCCGATCGCCTCGTCGGACCGGAAGCGCAACGCCTCGCCCTCGATGCCGGGGACGGCCGGCAGCGAGGGCGCAGCGGCGGGCGGCGGGCCACCCGCCGCGCAACCGACGAGCAGCAGCGCGGGGACGAGGGCGCGCAGCGTCCGCACGACGCCGAGCGTAGGGCGGCCTCAGCCGCCGGCGGTCACTTCGAGACGTGCCGGTTGGGCAGCTTGCCGAGCACCCGGCCGGCCTCGTACTTGACCTCCAGCCGCTCCTGGGCCGAGGCCGTCGGACCGCGCCGCGGCTCGCCGTTCTCCAGGTCGAAGGCCGAGCCGTGCCACGGGCACACGATGCAGTCCGAGCCGCGCACCTGCTCGACGGTGCCCTCGGCCAGCGGCCCGCCCACGTGCGCGCAGGAGTTAATGAAGGCGTCGACCCGGGCGCCCCGGCGCACCACGGCCAGCGCCACGGGTGCGCCCTGGCCCTCGCCGGTGCGCAGCGCCGGCCGGCCCTCCGGCAGGTCGTCGAGCGGGCCGAGGTCGATCCAGTCGGTGGTCAGCTGCCGGGCGTCGGTGACGGCGTGGTTGGCGCCGGAGGACTGGGCGTAGGACATGTGGCCGCCGATGGCCGCCGACCCGCTCGCCACACCGAGACCGCTGTAGGACAGCACCCGCCCCAGGGTGGCGTGGCCCTTCCCTCGGGCCACCAGCGAGCCCACGTACAGCCCCAGCGCGACGACGTTGGTGGCGGCGTGGATCGCGCCCAGCCGCCGGACGGCGTCGTCCTGCTCCGACCAGTCGGCGGCACCGGCCATCGCCGCGGGCAGGCTCGCCGCCACGCCGGTGCCGATCAGCGCCGTGGCCGCGGGGCGGGCCGGGGGCAGCAGGTCCAGGATCCCGGCCGACAGCCAGGTGCCCACCGGGACCATCGCCAGGATCGGGTGCAGCGGATGGCCCAGCCAGGTGCCGTGCAGCAGGTCGCGGAACGCCTGCGGCTGCAGCACCTTGTTCACCGCCGTCCGGGCGGACTCGAGCTTCGCGTCGAACTGCGACACCTCGGACAGGCGGTCCAGCACACCGAACAGGCTCATGCACCCGCCCATACCCGGCCGGCGCCGCCGGAACCGGCCGACCGGACCGGGGTCAGCCGGCTGCCGCGCGGACCCGGCTGCAGACCGTCCGGTCGGCCTCCTCGGCCAGCAGCGCGACGGCCGCGGCACCGACCGCGTCGACGTCCGCGGCCACCGCGGCCAGTCCCTCCGAGGTCAGGACGTCCTGCCCCGGGGAGCTCAGGTGGGCGGACAGCCGGCCGGTCGCCGCACGCAGTCGCCCCCGGGCAGGACCGTCGGGGTCGACGGCCGAGAACCCGGGCCAGACCAGACCCACCTCGGCGCACAACCCGCGCAGGCGGCGCAGCAGACCGGCCGACGCGGCCGCCGTCCGCCACGCCGTCCCGTGGACGAGTTCGGGTCGGCAGTCCAGCGTGGCCGTCGCCCAGCGCACCACCCGCAGCACGTCCGTCCACAGTGCGTCGGACACCACGGCGTCGACGGCGCCGGCCGACGGCGGCCGGTGGGCACGGACGGCCCGTCCGCCCGCGGAGGGGTCGTAGAGCCAGGGACGACGAGGACCGGGTGCGCTCATGCCCCGACCCTGGCCGACGCACCTGAGCGCTCCTGGCCGAGCGGCTGTGACCTCCCCGTGACCACGGAGCGTGAGGGAGGTCACGGAGTGTCGCGGGAACGCAGCGGGAATGCACATGCGGCCCACTGGTTGCTGCCGGAGGATGACACCGCCGACCGAGCACGGACCCGTGCTCACGTCCTGAGGAGGACCCGTGACCTGCCCGTCCCTGCTCCGCCGCACCGCCGTCGACGGCGTGCGCGAGGGACGGCTCGACGTCACGGTCGAGCCGACGTGGGTGCGGGAGCGGTCCGACGCGGTGCGCGAGCGGCTCCACCAGGACGACGCCGGGGCGCAGTTCGCCCGCTTCGTCGTCGTCGGCGGCGTCTCCAGCGCCCTCTACGCCCTGGTGTTCATCGCGCTGCAGCCCGTCGGCGCCCAGCCGGCGAACCTGGCCGGCGCGATCGCCTCCACCCTGCTGGCCAACGAGATGCACCGCCGGCTGACCTTCCACGCCGGCGGCCGGGTCTCCTGGTTCACCGCCCAGTGGGAGGGCGGCGGCCTGGCCGGCATCGGGCTCGTCGCCACCTCGCTCGCACTGGCCGGTCTGCACACCCTGCTCGGCGACGTGGGCACCGTGGTCCAGCTGTGCCTGATCGCCGCGGTCACCGGCGCGATCGGCCTGATCCGGTTCGTCGCGCTGCGCAGCTGGGTGTTCTCCACCTCGTCCCGCGACTGAGCACGGAGCGCGGGAGCGTCTCCGCGGGCCGAGCTCAGCCGGCGTCGGCGACCTCGACCACCAGCCGGGTCGGGTCGCTCAGCGCGGACACCCGGAACGGGACCTCGGCGCTGGTGCCGATCCAGGCCACCGAGGTGCCCTCGAAGGTGGCGTCGTAGACGACGCCCTGCACGGTCTCGGTGCCGGTGACCGGCACCGGCCCCCGGGCGACCTCCTCGGCGCCGGTCTCGTACGGGTAGCTCGTGCCCTGCAGGGTCACCTGGAGCCAGGCCGACCCCGGGACGTCGACGGCTGCACCCGACCCCTGGGACGACGGTGCGTCGACGTACTCGACCCGCCACCCGGGGGTGCCGGTGCCGGCGAGCTCGAACACCACCCGCTCGTACCCCTCGTGCGCGGCGGCGCGGACGGCGGTCACCGTGAGCCCCTCGGGGTCGACCGGCTCGGCGGTCTCGGGCGAGGTGTCCCCGTTGAACTCCGGCGCCGGGCTCTCGGACCCTGCCGCCGTCGTGGTGGGCGCGGTCGACGCGCCCGTCTCCGGTGCCGCGCTGGACGACGCGGCACCGGTCGACGCCGCGCTGTCGGTGCCGGGCTGCGCGGCGCAGCCGGCCACCAGCAGGAGGGCGGCGGCGAGCCCGGCGGAGCGGGTCACCCGAGCGGGACGGCGGATCGGCACGGGCTGGATGCTGGCACGGCGGGCGCGGCCGGAGCGGGCGCCACGCGCACCGGTGGCCCCCCGGTGCGAACACCCGCTGGAGGCCATGTATGGTTCTCCCTGCCTCCAGCGACCACGAGCCCCCATCGTCTAGCGGTCCAGGACGCCGCCCTTTCAAGGCGGTAGCACGGGTTCGAACCCCGTTGGGGGCACGCACCATGCACCACAGCTCCACCAGCAGTACAGCAAGGCCCTGTAGCGCAGTTGGTTAGCGCGCCGCCCTGTCACGGCGGAGGTCGCGGGTTCGAGTCCCGTCAGGGTCGCCACCCGGTGTCCAGCACACCGGGAGGGGCAGGTAGCTCAGTTGGTACGAGCGCTCGCCTGAAAAGTGAGAGGTCGGCGGTTCGACCCCGCCCCTGCCCACCTCACCTCATCCCCGCCTGCCCGGCCGCACTCCTGGCCGCTGCGCAGGCGCCCAGTGACTTCCTGGCCGACGCACAGGCGGTTCTCAGGTCCAGGACGCACAGTGATCCCATGACGACCACCACCCCGGCACCCGGCTCCCGCGCCCAGCTCACCCGGCCGGACGGCACCGCCCTGCGGGTGCTGGTCGTCGACGACGAGCCCTCGATCTGCGAACTGCTGTCGATGGCGCTGCGCTACGAGGGCTGGGACGTCCGCACCGCCCCCGACGGCGCGGCTGCGGTGCGCGAGGCCCGCGAGTTCCGCCCGGACGCCGTCGTCCTGGACGTCATGCTGCCCGACATGGACGGCCTGGAGGTGCTGCGCCGGCTGCGCGCGGACACCCCGCTGGTCCCGGTGGTCTTCCTGACCGCCAAGGATGCGCTGGAGGACCGGATCGCCGGGCTCACCGCCGGCGGCGACGACTACGTCACCAAGCCCTTCAGCCTGGAGGAGGTCGCCGCCCGGCTGCGCGGCCTGCTGCGCCGCACCAGCCGGGTCGTGGCCGACGACGGCCTGCTCGTCGTCGGGGACCTGACCCTGGACGAGGAGAGCCACGAGGTGACCCGGGCCGGCCAGGACATCCGGCTGACCGCCACCGAGTTCGAGCTGCTGCGGTACCTGATGCGCAACCCCAAGCGGGTGCTGTCCAAGGCGCAGATCCTCGACCGGGTCTGGCAGTACGACTTCGGCGGTCAGGGCAACATCGTCGAGCTCTACATCTCCTACCTCCGGCGCAAGATCGACGCGGGGCGCCCGCCGATGATCCACACCCTGCGGGGCGCCGGGTACGTGATCAAGCCCGCCGCATGACGTCCCCCCACCTCCGGTGACCAGCGGCCCTGCCCGGTCCCGCCGGTCGCTGCGCACCCGGCTGCTGGTCGCCTTCGTCGTCCCGCTGGTGCTGGTGCTGGCCCTGGTCGGCATCGTCTCGGTGACCGCGCTGCGCTCGGAGCTGGTCGGTCAGGTGGACACCCAGCTGGCGGCGGTCCAGGAGCGCTCGGAGGGGTTCGCCGCCGGGCGCGGCGGTGGGTGGTTCGGCCGCGGAGGCTGGGGAACGGGCGGGCCGGGCGGCCTGGGCGCCCGCGGCCAGGGACAGGGCACGCTCGGCGCCGTGATCACCGGAGGAGCCGTCGAGGGCTCCGCCGTGCTGGACGCGGACGGTGTCCTGATGCCGCTGACCGACACCCAGGAGGGCATGCTCGCCGAGCTGCCGACCGACGCGGAGCCGGTGACCCGGGACCTCGGCGGCGGCCTCGGCGAGTACCGGCTGGTCGCCAGCACCACCGAGGACGGGGTGCTGGTGAACGGGCTGCCGTTGACCGGCGCCGGCGACGCCGTCCGCAACCTGGTCACCGTCGAGCTGCTGGCCGGGCTGGCCGCGCTCTTCGCCGCCGCCGGCGCCGCGGTGCTGGTGATCCGCCGCGCCCTGGCACCACTGGACCGGGTGGCGGCCACCGCGACCCGCGTCTCCGAGCTGCCGCTGGCCAGCGGCGAGGTGCAGCTGGCCGAACGGGTGGCGCCGGAGGACACCGACCCGGACACCGAGGTCGGCCAGGTCGGGGCGGCGCTGAACCGGATGCTCGACCACGTCGAGGGCTCGCTGGCCGCCCGCCAGGCGTCCGAGACCCGGGTCCGCCAGTTCGTCGCCGACGCCAGCCACGAGCTGCGGACCCCGCTGGCCTCCATCCGCGGCTACGCCGAGCTGGTCAGGCGGCAGCACAGCGAGGTCGCCGAGGACGTCGGCCAGGCGATGCGCCGGGTGGAGTCCGAGGCGTTGCGCATGTCGGCCCTGGTGGAGGAGCTGCTGCTGCTGGCCCGGCTCGACGCCGGCCGGGAGCTCGCAACCGAGGAGGTCGATCTCACCGCCCTGGTCGTCGACGCGGTCAGCGACGCGCACGTCGCCGGTCCGGGTCACCGCTGGCAGCTCGACCTCCCGGACACCCCGGTGCTGGTGCGCGGCGACGGCGCCCGGCTGCACCAGGTGCTGGTCAACCTGCTGGGCAACGCCCGCAGCCACACCCCCGCGGGGACGACCGTCACGACCCTGCTGCGGACGGAGGGCGACGCGGCGGTCCTGCAGGTCCTCGACGACGGCCCGGGGGTGCCTCCCGGGCTGCAGGCGCACGTCTTCGAGCGGTTCGCCCGCGGTGATGCCTCCCGCTCCCGCGCGGCGGGGAGCACCGGGCTGGGGCTGGCGATCGTGCACGCCGTCGTCGCCGCGCACGGCGGCCGCGTGGAGCTGGACAGCATCCCCGGGCGCACCGCGTTCACCGTGTGGTTGCCGCACGCCACCCGGGCCGTCGCCGAGGCGGACTGACCTCCCGCCGGTCAGCTCACCGCAACGTCGGCGGCGACCTGCTCGTACACCTGGGCGTGCACCCGCTGCACGGCGGCGCGCTGTTCGGCCCGCCACGCACGGTCCACCCGGGCCGGCGCCGGCCGGGTGAGCGCGGCGACCACCGCGGAGGTCAGCGACGCGGCGTCCAGGCCGTGGTCGGGGTCGTTGCCGTACAGGACGACGTCGGACCACTGCTGGGCGTGCTGACCACCGCCGGGCACGACGACCCGGGTGCCGGCGTCGCGGCACAGCTCCACCCAGCCCGAGTGCGTGCCCGTGCGGCGGGGCAGCACCGAGACGTGCAGCTCCTGCAGGTGGCGGACCCAGGCGGCCGGGTCGCCGGGCCAGCTGCGGGCCAGTTCCAGCTCCCCGGCGTCGGCGAGCGCCAGCAGCCCCGGCAGCCGCGCCGCGAGGTCGACGTCGGGGTGCACGTCGACCCGGAGCCGGCCGCCGCCGGAGACCGCACCGGACAGCGCGGCCCGGACCAGGTCCTCGGCCTCGGGCACGTCCGGGCCCAGCCGCCCCAAGTGCAGCCCGGCGAGCCGGGTCTCCCGCCCGACGTCCGGGGTGGGGCCGGCCAGGGAGGGGTGGGCGACGACGATCGCCGTCCGGCCGAAGCGGTCGGCGATCTCGTCGGCGGCGCCCCGGGTCAGGGTGAGCACGACCTCGGCGGTGCCGAGCAGCGCCCGCAGGTGCGCGCGGTGCCGGGTGCGGGCGGCGCCGGGGTGGGTGCCGGTGTCGGCTCCCTCGAGGGCGTCCAGGTGGTGCACGGTGACGACCAGCGGCACGCCGGCGCGCCGGACCGCCGCGGTCCAGGCGTCCATCTCGGCCACGGTCAGGTGGTCGTACCCGCCGTGCAGGTGCAGCACGTCGACCTCGCCGGCGTGCGCGCCGAGGTGTCGGGGGTCCAGCCACGGGCTGGGCGAGCCGGCCGGCCCCACCCGGACGATCCCCTCCGGCAGCACGGCGTCCAGGTACGCACCGGCGTACGGCACCGTCGCCACCCGCAGGGGGCGGGCCGTCTCCTCGGGCACTGCGGTCACGCGGTCGTACGCCTCCTGCGGTCGGGCACTCCGACGCGGCAGGTGCGGTGCTCCTCGACGGGTGGGGGTCTCTCAGCGGATCGCTGTCTACCCGGTCTAGCCGCCGCCGAACCGAGGGGCAAGACGTCGCTCCTCCGTCCGGGTGACCGACCGGCTCCGGCGAACCGGTGGCGGTGCGTGCCACGGCCCCGCCCGGTCGGTTAGCGTTCCCGGTCGGCCGCTCCCCGGGCCAGTCACGTGCACCGAGAGGCCGGAGGACCAGTGGGCGGAGAGGGCGAGGAGCGCCCCGGCGCCCCCGCGTCCGAGCCACCCGCGCCGTCCGACCCGCCCGCGCCGTCCCGTCCGGCGGAATCGTCCGATCCGGTCGGGCCGTCCGACCCGCCCGCGCCGTCCGATCCGGCCGGGCCGTCCGACCCGCCCGCGCCGTCCGTTCCGGTCGCGCCGGAGCGCCCGGTGTCCGGACGCCGGGCGGCCGGGCGCCGCCGTCCCCGGCCGGTCGGGTCGATCCTCAGCGCCGCCCTGCTGGTCGTGCTGCTGGCCGGCACCGGCCTCTTCGCGCTGCTGCGCGAGGACCCGTTCACCTACGGCGGCCGCTACGTCACCGAGCCCGCCGCGGTCCTCGCCGCGGCCGACCGGGTGTTCGCCGACCACGTGGCGGCCCGTCAGGGGGTCAGCAGCGCGGACAGCCGCTGCTGGTTCCAGCTCGACGACGCCGCCGGCTCCGAGGTGCGCCCGGACCTGCTCTGCGGCCCCGCGCTGTTCGTCGACGGGCAGGACGACGCCAGCTGGCTCCGGTTCCCGCTGACCGGCACCCCGGCGGGCGGCGACGTGCGGCTCTCGGTGGCCGCGCTGCCCGCCGACCCCGCCCCGGAGCCGCTGACCGACCGCGAGCTCCTCCGCCGGCCCGATCGGACCGAGCCGCCGCGGGGCACCGGCGGCCTGACCGCCCCGGCGGTGCCGCAGGCGGAGCCCGGCCACACGGTGGTGGGCCCGTTCCCCGACGTCAGCTGGCGCAAGCCGGCGGGCGCGGCCCGGCTCTCCGGCCCGGCCGCGGCGGTCACCGTCACCGGGCTGGCCCGGCCCGACCGGGTGGGCACCGGGGACGCCGCCCGGCGGCCCGCCGACGGTGAGGAGTTCCTCGCCGTGCGGTACGTGGTCGAGCAGGGCGAGGGCCGCTCCCCCGCCGCGCCCACGCTCACCTACCAGGTCGGCGGCCGAGAGCCGGTCGCCGTCCCCCCGGCGCTGACCGCCCCGGGCACCACCGTCGAGGCGCTGCTGTCGGTGCCCACGGGCACCACCGTCGCCGACCTGGTGGTCTCCGACGCCGGGGTCGAGCAGCGGCTGTCACTGCTCACCGGCGCCCCGGGGCCGGGCAACCTGCAGGTGCTGGCCCGCACCTCCCGGGAGGCCGACGTGGACGCCGTCCGGGAGCTGACGGCGACGCTGAGCGCACCCGGCCGGGTCTCGGCGTCGCTGCCCGTCACGATCGCGGTGCGCGGCGGCCGGCTCGAGTGGTTCGTCCGGGAGGCGCGGCCGGCCGACCCGAGCCGCGCCCTGTTGCTGCTCGACGTGACGATGGCCCTGCCGGAGTCCCCGCCGGGCGCGGTGCCGACGGGGCTGCTGTCGCTGCGCCTGCCGGACGGGACCACCCTCCGGGCGCAGGACCTGGACGACTCCCCGACCCGGGTGATCACCGCGTTCGACGTGCCCGCCGACCTCACCGGGGCCACCGTCGTCGTCGCGGGTTCGGCGACCTCCCCCGACGGCGCCACCGTCGACCTCGGCACCGGCCGGGCGACCGTCCCGGTCACCGTCCCGGCCGGCTGACCGCCCGGGCGCCGTCCAGCCGGTCGTCCTCGGCGCCTTTCGGCCCGGCCTGCAGCTCAGCCCTGGGCGCGGAGCTCGGCCAGGATCGGCTTGGCGACGGCCAGCGCGTGGTTGGCCGCCGGCACCCCGGCGTAGACGGCGGTGTGCAGGCACACCTCGGCGATCTCCTCGTCGGTCAGCCCGTTGTGCACCGCAGCCTTCACGTGCAGCGCGAACTCGTCCCAGTGCCGCAGCGCCGCGGTGATCGCCAGGGTGAGCATGCTGCGCTCGCGCCGGTCCAGCCCGGGCCGCTGCCACAGGTCGCCCCACGCGACCCGGGTGATGAAGTCCTGGAAGTCGGCGGTCAGCGGGGTCACCGCGGCGACCGCGCGGTCGACGTGGGCGTCGCCGAGCACCTCCCGGCGCACCCGCATGCCGGCGGTCCGGCGCTGCTCGTCGGTCTCCAGCGGTCCGGGCTCGAGGTCGTCGGTCACGGGGTGCCTCCGGTGGCGTGCGCGATCAGCGCCCGGCTGACCTGCTCGGGCTGTTCCAGGTTGGCCAGGTGCGCGGCCGGGCTCAGGCTCAGCAGCCGGGCACCGGGGACGCCGTCGGCGATGCGCTGCTGGTGCTCCGGCGGCACCGCCTGGTCCTCGGCGCCGGAGACCACCAGCGTCCGGGCGGTGATCCGGTGCAGGTCCGGGCGCTGGTCCATGTGCTGGATGGCGGCGCAGCAGCCGGCGTAGCCCTCGTCGTCGGCGGCGGCGACCATCGCCTGCAGCCGGGCCACCAGCTCGGGGTGCGCGGCGGCGTAGGGCGGGGTGAGCCAGCGGCTGACCACCGGCTCGGCGATGGCGCCGGTGCCCTCGGCCCGAACGGTGCGCGCGCGGTCCGCCCAGCTGTCGGGGTTGCCGGTGTGCGCCGAACTGCACAGCACCGCCAGGGTCAGCACCCGCTGCGGGTCGCGCACCGCCAGCCGCAGGCCGGTCATCCCGCCGATCGACACCCCGGCGACGTGCGCCCGGGCCACCCCCAGCCGGTCCAGCAGCGCGACGACGTCGTCGGCGAGGTCGTCGATCGTGGCGTCGCCGGCCCCCGCCGGCGAGCGGCCGTGCCCGCGGGTGTCGTAGCGGACCACCCGGAAGTGCTCGGTCAGCGCCGGCACCTGCGGGTCCCACATGGACAGGTCCGAGCCGAGCGAGTTGGACAGCAGCAGCACCGGCGCGTCGGCCGGGCCCTCGACGACGGCGTGCACCTCCACCGGGCTCATCGCCTGCCTCCTGACTCGTCCGGTGGCGTCGCCTGCGACGCGCGCGGGCCGGTGGGCTGTCCAGCGGTCATGCCGGTCCTCCTGCGATGGGGTCGGACTGCGCCGCGATGGTGTGCGCGGCGAGGACGGCGTCCACCTGGGCCCCGGCCTCACCGACGTCCGGGGAGCTGTCGGCGACCAGTGCCGCGCCGTCCACGTCGGTGCGCCCGGCCACCAGGTCGGCCAGCGGGCGACCGGCGGCGGCCGCCTCGCGCACCGCGGCCGCCGCTGCGTCGTGCGCGGCGCCCGCGCCCAGCGCCGGGGTGAGCGCCTCGGCCAGCGCACCGGCCAGCTGCGGGTCACCGGCCGCGGCCACCGTCCGCGCCATCCGCTCCGGGTCCAGCCGCAGCGAGGCCAGGCACTCGGTCAGCCAGGACGCCGCCGAGCCCACCGTGCCGAGCAGGTCGGTCAGCGTCGGCCACTCCGCGTGCCAGGTGCCCGCGCCGCGCTCGTGCTCCTGCTCCATCGCGGCGAACAGCGTGGCGACCAGGCCGGGGGCGCGGCGGGCACAGGCCCGCGCCGAGACGGCGGCCACCGGGTTGGCCTTGTGCGGCATCGCCGAGGAGCCCCCGCGGCCCTCGGCCACCTCGGTCGCCTCGGCGACCTCGGTCTGGGCCAGCAGGATGACGTCGAGGGCGATCGTGGCCACGACCCCGGCCGCCGCACCGAGCACGCCGGCGACGTCGGCGATCGGCAGCCGCACGGTGAACCACGGCACCTCGGTGACCGCGAGCCCCAGCTCGGCGGCCAGCTCCCGGCGCAGGTCCACCCCGGAGCCGGAGCTGGCGGCCAGGGTGCCCACGGCCCCGCCGTACTGCACGGGCAGCGCCGCCGTCACCGCGGCGATCCGGGCGCGGACGCCGTCCAGGCCGGCCAGCCAGGTGGCGGCCTTGAGCCCGGCGGTGATCGGTAGCGCCTGCTGCAGCAGGGTGCGGCCCATCAGCACGTCGTCCCGGTGCGCGCCGGCCAGCCGGGCGCAGGCCCCGGCGGCCGCGGCGAGATCGGCGTCGATCAGCTGCAGGCCGCGGCGGGCCAGCAGCACCGCGGCGGTGTCGACGACGTCCTGGCTGGTGGCGCCGACGTGCACGGCGCGGGCGGCGTGCGGACCGACGGCGTCCTGCAGCGCCCGGACCAGCGGGGGCACCGGGTTGCCGGCGTCCCCGGCCCGGGCGTAGACCGCGGCCAGGTCGAGGGCGGCCGGTTCGGCGCAGACCCGGCTCACCTCGTCGGCGGCCGTGCCGGCCACCAGGCCGACCCGGGCGGCGGCGCGGGCCAGCGCACCCTCGACCTCCAGCAGGGCCACCAGCCAGGCGTCCCCGGAGGTGCCGGCGGAGACGGGGCCGCGGGCGAAGGTCGCGTCGAGGATCACGCGCCCATCCTGGCGGGTGGTCCCGGGCGGCGGGCGCTCACACCGCGAAGAAGACGGTCTCGTCCATGCCCTTGGCCGCGCAGGCCTGCAGGTGGATGTCCAGCACGTAGCCGTCCGCGCTGGGCCGGGCGATCAGCGTGGCCCGCGAGGCGTCGTCCGGGAGGCTGCGCAGGACGGCGTCCTCGGCGTTGGCCTCGGCCTCGTCGGCGAAGTAGATCCGGGTGACCAGCCGGTCGAGCAGGCCGCGGGCGAAGACCGAGACGTCGACGTGCGGCGCCTGCAGCCCGCCCTCGCCGTCGGGCAGCCGGCCGGGCTTGAGCGTGCGGACGGCGTACTCCCCCGCCGGCTCGACGGTGTGCGACCGCCCCACGCCACGGAAGCCGGGGGTGGCGACGGCGCCGCGCGGGTCGTCCGGGTGGTCGAAACGACCGTCCGGGTCGGCCTGCCAGGTCTCGATCATGCCGTCGGGCACGAGGTCGCCGTTGCCGTCGAAGACCCGGCCCCGCAGCCAGATGGCCCCGGGGGTGCCCTCGGCCACGACGTCCGGGCCGTCGGCCCAGGTCAGGCCGATCGCCAGGTAGGGCCCGACGGTCGAGCTCGGGGTCGTGCCCAGCCGGAACGGCTCGGTCAGGAACCCGGTGCCGCGGCGCGGCGTCCCCTGCCGGCGGTCGTTGCTCTCGTCGGCGGCCAGCACCAGGGGGGACAGTCGGTCGGCGCTCACGCGACATCTCCGTCGTCGTCGGTCTCGAAGGGGGTCTGGTCGCGCCCGCGCAGCACGATGTCCCACTGGAACGCCAGCGCCCAGTTGGGCTGGGTGCGCTCCAGGTCGAACCGGCTGACCGCCCGGTGCCGCGCGGTCGTCGGCATGGAGTTGAAGATCGGGTCCTGCCCGAACAGCGGGTCGTCCGGGAAGTACATCTGGGTGACCAGTCGCTGGGTGAAGGCCTGGCCGAAGAGGCTGAAGTGGATGTGCGCCGGCCGCCAGGCGTTGTGGTGGTTGCCCCACGGGTAGGCCCCGGGCTTGATGGTGGTGAACTCGTACCGGCCCAGGTCGTCGGTCACCACCCGGCCCAGCCCGTCGAAGTACGGGTCCAGCGGAGCGGGCCAGTTGTCGACCACGTGCCGGTAGCGGCCCGCGGCGTTGGCCTGCCAGACCTCGACCAGCGCGTGCGGCACGGGACGGCCGTCGCTGTCGAGCACCCGGCCGTAGACGATGATCCGCTGGCCCTGGGCCTCGCCGCCCTCGCGCAGCGTCAGGTCGGCGTCGGCGGCGGTGACCAGGTCCTCCCCGAGCACCGGGCCGGTGACCTCGGTCAGCCGGTGCGGCAGGTCGACCGGCGTGCGCAGCGGCGCCCGCAGCCCCGTGCTCTTGTATCCCGCGTAGTCCAGCGGGGTGCGCCGGTCGGCGGGTTCCCGGAGGTAGCGCGGCAGCGTCAGCGCACTGTCCGACGCCGGTCGCGGCGCACGAGGTGTGGTCCCGGTCATGCCGGGACCGTACGACCCGGCAGTACGCTGCCCAAGCAACGTCTTCCGCTGAGCAGAAAGTAGGGCGACATGGCCGGTGGCGCCGCCGCGGCCGGCCGGTCGGTGACCTCCCGGGCGCTCGGCGTCCTGGACGCCTTCGACGCCGCCCACCCGCGGCTGAGCCTCTCCGAGGTCGCCGAGCGGTCGGGCACCCCGCTGACCACGACCCACCGGCTGCTCGCCGAACTGGCCGCCTGGGGCGCCCTGGTCCGCCGCACCGACGGCCGGTACGAGGTCGGCCGCAAGCTCTGGGACCTCGGCCTGCTCGCCCCGGTCGACCTGGAGCTGCGGCAGGTCGCCTCGCCCTTCCTGCTCGACGTGCACACCGCCACCCGCGACACCGTGCACCTGGCGGTGCGCGAGGGCAGCAAGGCGCTCTACGTCGAACGGATCTCCGGCCGGGAGTCGGTGCCGGTGGTCAGCCAGGTCGGCAGCCGGCTGCCGCTGCACGCCACCGGGGTCGGCAAGGTGCTGCTGGCCTCCGCGCCGGACGACGTCCTGGAGCAGGTGCTCCGGCAGCCGTCCCGGGAGACCCGGCACACCGTCGTCGACGCCGGGCTGCTGAGCCGGGAGCTGGCCGAGGTCCGCCGCCGCGGCTGGGCCCGCACCGCCGAGGAGATGAGCCTGGGCGCGGCGTCGGTCGCCGTCCCGGTCACCGTCGAGCGGCCGTCCGGCCCGGTGGTCGCCGCCGCGCTGGGCATCGTCGTCCCGGCCCACCGCCGGGACGTCGCCCGGCTGGCCCCGGTGCTGCAGGTGGCCGCCCGCGGCATCGGCCGGGCCCTGGCGCGCACCGAGCAGTTCCGCTGACCCTTCCGCCCAGCGGGAGGAGGGGGTCGCTAGAGGTCGGCGGCCGGGGTCACACTCGGCCGATGCGCACCCAGGTGGGGATCATCGGAGCCGGCCCGGCAGGACTGCTGCTGTCCCGCCTCCTGCAGCTGCAGGGCATCGACACCGTCGTCCTGGAGAACCGGTCCCGCGACTACGTCGAGGCACGGATCCGCGCCGGGATCCTGGAGCAGCACACCGTCTCCACGCTGATCGACGCCGGCGTCGGCGACCGGCTGCAGCGCGAGGGCCTGCCGCACGACGGCATCTTCCTGCAGTACCCGGGCACCCGGCACCACCTGGACTTCCCCGAGCTGTGCGGGCGCAAGGTGTGGGTCTACGGGCAGACCGAGGTGACCAAGGACCTCATCTCGGCCCAGCTCGCCGGCGGCCCGCCGCTGCTGTTCGAGGTCTCCGACGTCACCCCCGAGGACGTCGACACCGACCACCCGCGGATCCGGTTCACCGACGCCGACGGCGTGTCCCAGGTGCTCGAGTGCGACGTGATCGCCGGCACCGACGGCTTCCACGGCGTCTCCCGCCCGGTGGTCACCGCCGGCACCTCCGGCCGGCTGTGGGAGCGCACCTACCCCTACGCCTGGCTGGGCATCCTGGCCGACGTCGCGCCGTCGGAGGACGAGCTGGTCTACGCCTGGCACCCGGACGGCTTCGCGCTGCTGTCGATGCGGTCGCCGTCGGTGTCACGCCTCTACCTGCAGGTCGACCCGGACGAGAAGATCGAGGACTGGTCCGACGACCGGATCTGGGACGGCCTGTCCACCCGGTTCGCCCTCGACGGCTGGGAGCTGGAGACCGGGCCGGTCACCGAGAAGTCGATCCTGCCGATGCGCTCCTTCGTCAGCGCGCCGATGCGCCGCGGCCGGCTGTTCCTCGCCGGCGACGCCGCGCACATCGTCCCGCCGACCGGCGCCAAGGGCCTCAACCTCGCCGTCGCCGACGTCACGCTGCTCGCCACCGCACTGGTCCGCCTGCTGGCCGAGAAGCAGACCGACCTGGTCGACAGCTACAGCGACCGGGCGCTGGCCCGGGTCTGGCGCTGCACCCACTTCTCCTGGTGGATGACCTCGATGCTGCACCGCTCCGGTGACGACTTCGACGCCGAGCTCCAGCTCTCCCAGCTCCGCCGGGTCTGCTCGTCGGAGGCCGCGGCCCGCGAGCTGGCCGAGAACTACACCGGCCTCCCCCTCGACGTCTGAGGACGGCGGCTGGCAGACTCTGCCGGGCCGGATCGTCCAGCTGTGGTCGACATGTCGACTCCCACTGTCAGACTTCGCGCATCCGGTGATCAAGTTCGGCACCTTCTGCCCGACCGGACACCGGACACGGACCAGTCCGGACCACTAGCTTCTCCAGCATGCTCTCGACGCTCTTGGTCATCGCTGGTGTGCTCGTGGGGCTGCTCGTCCTGCTCTCCCTGATCGTGCACCTGTCCGCCCGCCCGGCCACCCGGAACGGCGCCACGGGCACCCGCGCGCCGGGCTGGGTGAGCGACGCCGGGCAGTCGCACCCCGACGCCTGGTCGCCGCTGTCGACCACCAGCACCCAGATCCGCGCCGTCCGCTGAGCTGACCAGCGCAGCAGCGCCGGACCCGCGCGACACCCGCCCGGCGACCCGGCGTCGGGCTCCCGGTCCCGGTTAGGCTCCCCGGCGATGACCAGCGACTCGACCGCGGAGCAGGTCTACCCGATCGGTCAGCTGATCGGCGTCCGGGCGGTCGTGGACCAGTTCGACATCCGGGTCGGCGCCGCCCTGCACAGCCTCACCTCGGCCGAGTTCGGGGTCTGGGCCATGGCGCACGGGCCGGCCGACCACGTGCCGCGCCCGTGGACGCCCGACGCGCTGGCCGCCCAGGCCGAGGCGGTGGGCCTCGCCGACTGCGCGCAGCGGCTGGACCGGCTGCAGGAGCAGGGGCTCGTCGCCCTGGCCGCACCCGGCACCGGGTCGGCCCGCGACCTGGCCCGCCGGGTCCGGATGGTGCCCCTCGTGCTGGGCCTGGGGAACAGCGCCGCCGCCCCGGACGCCTACGCGGTCGGGCTGCCCGGCCGGCCGCTCGCCGTGCTGTCGGCCGCCGCCTACGACCTGTTCGAGTGGGCGCACATGGAGAGCAGCCTCTGGCGGGCCTGCGAGGGGGCTGCGGCCACCGCCGCCCGGGTGGGCATCGACGACGCCCTGGCCACCGACCCCGACGCCCTGCTCACCTCGCTGCTGGAGGACCTGCACCGGCTCCTCACCCCCAACGCCGTCCACCTGGACACCTGGGCGGTGAGCTGATGCCCCCCGCCGACGAGGCGCTCGTCTTCCCCCTCGGCCACCCCATGGGCGCCTTCCACCAGCACCGCGGCGAGCCACCGAGCTACTGGGTGGTGCGGCTGGGCTGGGACAGCCCGCTGCTGGAGGACCGGACCACCGCCGACGTGTGGACGCTGACCCACGGGGTGCCCAGCCGGGTGCGGGACGGCGTCCCGTGGACCCGCGCCGCGGTCCGCGAGGCGGCCGAGGAGGCCGGCGTCCCCGACTGCGACCGCGTGCTGGACGCGCTGATCGAGCGGGGCCTGGTGGCCGAGCTCGTCCCCGGCAGCGAGCCGGCCGCCGTGTTCGCCCGCACCCACCGGGTGCAGTCCCTGCTCCTGGGGCTGGGCGAGCTGCCGGACCGGCCGGGCGTCGACGGCATCGGCCTGCTCGGCACGCCGGCGTCGGCCGTGGTGGGGCCGGCCACCTACGAGTTCTGGCAGTGGGCCCACCTGTGGCCGACGCTGGCCGACGCGTCGGTCGGGCTGGCCGAGATGGCCGGCCAGGCGCCGGACCCGGACCCGGCCGACACCGACCCGGCCGCGGTGCTGGACCGGTCGTTCCGGGACCTGCACCGGCTGCTGTCCGGCAACGCGGTCTACCTGGACCGGTCCCTGGCCGTGGCCGACGCCCAGCGCTGAACCCAGGGGGCTGGCTCAGCCGTCCATCAGCTCGGCGGCCCGCTCCCCGATCGCCACGGCGGTCGCCGCCGGGCCGCGGGAGGGCACCTGGGGCATCACCGACGTGTCCACCACCCGCAGCCCGGCCACCCCGCGCACCCGCAGGTGCTGGTCGACCACCGCCCCGGGGTCGGTGGTCGGACCCATCCGGGCGCTGCCGGCCAGGTGCACCGCGGTCGCCAGGTGCGCCCGGGTCCACCGGTCCAGCTCCCGGTCGTCGGCCAGGACGTCGTCGGGCAGTCCGGTGCGCTCGGCGACCAGCGGGGCGAAGGCCGGGGTGCGCAGCAGCTCGGCGGCCAGCCGGACGCCGTCCCGCAGCCGGCGCCGGTCGGCGTCCTCGGTCAGGTAGCGGTACCGGATCCGTGGCTGCACCAGCGGGTCGGCGGTGGTCAGGCTGATCCGGCCGCGGCTCTCCTCCTGCTGCAGCGCCACCGCCAGGTAGAGGTCGTCCCGCCGGCGGGCGGAGTCCAGCAGCCGGGGCACCGAGGCGCCCCGCAGCGCGCGCAGCGTGGCGGCCGGCCGGCGCAGCACCTCGGTGACGCCGGACAGCGCCGACCCCGAGGCCCGCGACAGCATCACCTTCCCGAACGGCTTGAGCCACGGCATGACCTCGAGGTGGTCGGCGGTGTTCAGGGCGGTGGCCAGCGGGAGCAGCCCGCGGGGCATCGGGGTGCGCCGGGCCGGCCGGTAGGTCACGTAGACGTCGGGGTGGTCGCTGAAGCCCTGCCCCACCCCGGGCACGTCGGCGACGACGTCGACGCCGGTGGCGCGCAGCTGGTCTGCGGGGCCGATCCCGGACAGCAGCAACAGGTGCGGGGAGCCGACCGCGCCGGCCGACAGCACGACCTCCGCGGCGCGCACCGGGCCGCGGTCGGTCTGCACACCCACCGCCCGGCCGTGCTCGACCAGCACCCGGGTCACCCGCACCCCGCCCCGCACGGTCAGCCCGGGGTGCCCGCGGCGCGGGGAGAGGTAGGCCATCGCGGTATTCACCCGCACGCCGTCGGAGACGTTGAACGGCACCGGCCCGTGCCCGGGCGGGCCGTCGGCGTTCTTGTCCGGCTCGGCCGGGAAGCCGAGCGCGTCGCAGGCGCCGGCGAAGGCATCGGTGAGCGGGTGCGGCTCGTGCACCCGGGTGACCGGCAGCGGGCCGCTCGAGCCGTGCCCCGGGCGGTCGCCGTAGTCGACGTCGCGCTCGCAGCGGACGAAGGCCGGGCGGAGCGCGTCGGCCGACCACAGGTCGTTGCCCGCGGCGGCCCAGCCGTCGAGGTCGGCGCGGGTGGCCCGGATGAAGTAGGTGCCGTTGAGCGCGCTGGAGCCGCCCAGCACCCGCCCGCGCGGCACCGGCCAGCGGAGGTCGTCGGTCAGCTCGCCGGTGAGCTCCCAGTTCGCGGGGTGGCCGGGGGTGGCGGCCCCCATCGTCGCGGCGTCCCGGATGGTCGCGGGGAAGTCCTCGGGGCGCGGGTGGTCGGCGCCGGCCTCCAGGACCAGCACCCGCCGGCCGGCGTCGACCAGCCGGGCGGCCAGCGCGCAGCCGGCGGACCCGGCGCCGACGACGACGACGTCCCACTCCCCGGACAGCTCCACCCCCGGCACCCTAGGACCGCGACGGGTCAGGCCACCCGGACCCGGTCCCCGTCGGGCTCCACCCGGCCCTCGGTGACCAGCTTGGCCAGCGTCGCCCGGGTGGACTGGGCCGCGGCCGGCCGGACCGCCTGCGGCACGTCGGCGTAGACGACGGCGACCAGCTCGTCCACCGTCCGGGCGCCGGCCGCGAGGGCGTCGAGCAGCTGCTGCTCCCGGTACGCCCGGTGCGCCAGGTAGAACCGCAGCACCGCCCCGGGGTCGGTGGTCAGCTCGGGCCCGTGTCCGCAGTACAGCGCCGAGGGGCCCAGGTCGTGCACCCGGCGCAGCGACTCCAGGTAGGCGAGCACGTCGCCCTCGGGGTGGGTGACCACGGAGGTGCCCCGGCCCAGCACGTGGTCACCGACCAGCACGGCACCCGACGCCAGCCGGAAGGCCAGGTGGTCGGCGGTGTGCCCGGGCGTGGGGACGACGTCCAGCGTCGTGCCCGCCAGCTGCAGCCGCTCCCCCGCCCGGAGCAGCCGCCCGCCCGGGCCGGCGACCGCGGGGGTGGCGGCGGCGACCGGTGCGCCGAAGTGCCGGCCCCACGGCAACGCGGCCTCGGCGTGGTCGCCGTGGTGGTGGGTGACGAGCACGGCCACCACCCGGGCGTCCCGGGCGGCCAGCGCGGCCTCGACGGCGGCCAGGTGCCGGGGGTCGTCCGGGCCGGGGTCCACGACGACGGCCTGGCCTGAGCCCGGCTCGCCCACCAGGTGGGTGTTGGTGCCGTCCAGCGTCATCGGCGAGGGGTTCGGGGCCAGCACCCGGGTGACCAGCGGCTCGGGGTCCGCGACCGGGGCCATCGTGCCGGGTGCGGGCAGCGCCCAGCTGGTCCGCGGGTCGACGGGGGCGGTCACGGGCAGCACGGTAGCGGGCCCGCCGGGCCCCGGTGCCGGCCGCAGGCAGCGGCTACCGTCGATCGCATGCGCGCTCTCCCCACCCCGTTCCGCGCCGGCCTCTCCGCCGTGGCTGCCGTCGTCCTGCTCGCTGCGTGCGGCAGCGACGACGAGCAGCCCGACGCGGCGTCGACCGCGACCAGCTCCAGCACCTCGAGCAGCGCCAGCAGCTCCGCCACCACCTCCGACGAGGACGTCCAGGCGTTCTGCACCGAGGCCGAGGCCGTGCTCACCGCCCCGGATGCCGCCGAGCTGACCCAGCAGGAGCTGCTCGACCGGACCATCGCCGATCTGGGGGAGCTCGACCCGCCCGCGGAGATCAGCGCCGACTGGGACGTCCTGCTCGACACGTTCGTCGGCATCCGGGACACCCTCGGCGGCATCGACCTGACCACCCCGGAGGGCCAGGCCAGCGCGGAGCAGGCGCTCGCCGAGATCGAGGCGCAGGCGACCGAGTCCCAGACCCGGCTGGACGCCTGGATCACGGAGAACTGCGACAACGCCTGACCCGGCGGCCCGCCCCGTCTCGAGGCACCGGGCCGATCGCCACCACAATGGCCATTGTGGTGGCGATCGGGCGGCCCTGAGGGGAGGAGTGGGGCGTCGTCGGCCGGGTCAGCCGCAGCCGCGGACGGTGATGCCGCGGGCGCGCAACCAGGGCACCGGGTCCACCTGGCCGCTGTGCATCTGCCCGTCGGGGTGGACCTCGAAGTGCAGGTGCGGCCCGGTCGACTGACCGCGGTTGCCCACCTCGGCGATCTGCTCACCGGCCGCGACCCGCTCCCCGGCGCGGACGAAGTACTGGTTCACGTGGCCGTACACGGTGATCGCGCCGTCGTCGCCGCGGAGGTAGACCGCCAGCCCGAAGCCGGTCGCCGGCCCCGCCCGCTGGACCACCCCGGCGGTGGCCGCGCGCACCGGCGTGCCGATCGGCGCCCCGATGTCGACGCCGAAGTGCGTGACCCCCCAGCGGGCGCCGAAGCAGCTGCTCGTGGTGCCGACGGCCGGCCGGGCGTAGCCGTACCCGGCGGCCTCGGCGTCGGCCAGCAGCGCCTGCCGGTCGTCGGCGAGCGCCTGGGCCCGGGCCTGCTCCTCGGCCAGCCGGGCCGCAGCCTCCTCGGCCGCCTTCTGCTGCTGCCAGGCCTGGAAGGCGTTGCGCTCGCCCTGGAGCGAGAGCAGCTGCACCTGGGCGTCCTGCAGCTGCTGGTCCAGCGCCGCCTTCTGCGCGGTCACCTGGGTGTACACCGACTGCTGGTTGGCCAGCTGCCGCTCGGCCTCGACCCGCGCCCCCTCGGCCGCCGCCTCGGCCGCCACCGACTCGTCCCGGGCCGCCCGGGCGGCCGCGTCGGCCTGCGCCTGCTGCACCCGGGCCTGCTCCATCACCCCCAGGACGTCGACCTGGTGGTCGCCGACGTAGGACAGCATCGCGGCCTTCTGCACCAGCTCGGACGGCCCGCCGACGTCCAGCAGGGCCATCTCGCTGGTGAGCTCGCCGCCGTTCTTGTAGGTGTCCCGGGAGAACTCGGCGACCCGCGCCTGGGCGGCGGCGACGGCGTCCGCGGCCACCTGCAGGTCCTGCGCCGCCCGGGCCGCCGCGGCCTCGGCCTGCACCCGGGCCTCCTCCGCCGCCAGGTAGGCGGTGCCGGCGGCCTCGGCCAGCACCTGGACCTGCTCCAGCTGCGCCTCGGCGGCCGCGACCTGCCCGGCGATCCGGCCGACCTCGGCCGCGGCCGCGTCCTGCGCCGTCTGGGCACCGGCGAGCTGCTCGTCGCTCGGGTTCACCGGCTCGGCGCGCGCGGTGCCGCCGCCGGCGCCGAGCAGCACGGCCGCCACGGCCGCGGTCAGGGCCCCGGCCAGCAGCCGGGACGGCCGGCGGCGTCCGGCACGGACCCGGCTGCGTCCTGCCTCGCCGAGCCGGCCGGGCTCTGCCGGGGACGGGGGCCGGAGTGCCTGCGTCATGGTCGCTCCCTGGGGAAGAGGGATGGACGGGTGGGCTCAGCGAGCGTCCCAGTCGCACCACGAGTCACACGCACAACACGCGCAGCAACCGCGCGTCGTCCCGAAGTCGTCCGGTCACCGCCCGGCCCGGTCCTCATGTCGACCTGGCCACTCAGGCGCCGTCCGACCGTCCCAGCTCCTCGGCGAGCCGGGTCAGCTCGTCGCCGCCGGCCATCATCTCGGTCAGCTGCTCCCGGGTCACCTCGTCCTTGGCGAAGTCCCCCATGCTCCGGCCGCGGTTGAGCAGCAGGAAGCGGTCGCCCACCGGGTGCGCGTGGTGCGGGTTGTGGGTGATGAAGACGACGCCGAGCCCCTGGTCGCGCGCCTGGGCGATGTAGCGCAGCACCACGGCGGCCTGCTTCACCCCCAGCGCCGACGTCGGCTCGTCCAGGATCAGCACCCGGGCGCCGAAGTGCACCGCTCGGGCGATCGCCACCGACTGACGCTCGCCGCCGGACAGCGTGCCGACCGGCTGGTCGGGGTCGCGGATGTCGATGCCCATCGCCGCCAGCTCGCGCCGGGTGACCTCCTTGGCGGTGGCCCGGTCGAACCGCTGGAACGGGCCCCACCCGGTCGTCGGCTCGGACCCGAGGAAGAAGTTCCGCCAGATCGACATCAGCGGGATCATCGCCAGGTCCTGGTAGACGGTGGCGATGCCGGCGTCCAGCGCCTCGCGCGGGGCGCCGAAGTCGACCGGCTCGCCGTCCAGCAGCAGCTGCCCCCGGGTCGGCCGGTGCACCCCGGCGAGCACCTTGATCAACGTGGACTTGCCGGCGCCGTTGTCGCCGAGCACGCAGGTGACCTGCCCGGCGCGCACGCTGGTGGAGATGCCCTGCAGGGCGATGACCGAGCCGAAGTCCTTGCCGATGTCGCGCAGCTCCAGCAGCGGGGCGCCTGCGGCCGGGGTGCTCATCGGGGAGCCGCCTCGGCGTAGCGCCGGACCAGCCGGTTGGTGAGCACCGCGAGCAGCAGCATCGCCCCGAGGAAGAAGTAGAACCAGTCGGCGTCCCAGTTCAGGTAGACGATCCCCTGCTGGGTCATGCCGAAGATCAGCGCACCGAGGGCCGCGCCGACGGCCGAGCCGAACCCGCCGGTCAGCAGGCAGCCGCCGATCACGGCCGCGACGATGTAGATGAGCTCCTGGCCGGTGCCGGTGTTGGCCTGCACCGAGGTGAGCCGGACGGCGGTGATGGAACCGACCAGCCACGCGGCGGTGGCGGTGGTCATGAACAGCACGATCGTCGTCCGCCGCGCCGGGACCCCGACGTTGCGGCTGGCCACCTCGTCACCGCCGGTGGCGAAGACCCAGTTGCCGAACCGGGTGCGCAGGAGCACCCAGGCGGCCACGGCCGTGACCAGCAGCCACCACAGGACGGCGATCCGGAACGGCTGCCCGAAGACGCTGACCGTGGACGCCAGCACGAGCTCCGCCGAGTGGTAGCCGGGCGCGTCGGCCAGCCCGCGCACCTGGACGGTGCCGGTGAACGCCTTGGTGATGCCCAGGTTGAGCCCCTGCAGCATCAGGAACGTGCCCAGCGTGATGATGAAGCTCGGCAGGCCGGTGCGGGTGACCAGCCAGCCGTTGAAGGCGCCGATCGCCAGAGCCAGCACCAGCGCCGCGGCGATCGCCACCCAGATGTTCTGCTGCAGCTCCACCGCCACGACGCCCACGGTCAGCGCGGTGGTGCCGGTCATCACCCCGGCGGAGAGGTCGAAGTGCCCGCCGATCATCAGCAGTGCGACGGCCACCGCCATGATTCCGAGCACCGAGGCGACGTCCAGCCAGTTGGCCACCCCGGCCAGCGACCGGAAGACCTCGGACTGGGCGGAGAAGAAGCCCAGGATGACGACGGCACCGATCAGCGACCCGAGCTCGGGCTTGACCAGCAGCCGCCGCCACGGGCTGACCCGGGCGACGCGTTCGTCGGCGCGCGCCGGCCCGTCGACGGGCGCCTCCCGGGTCGCGCTCAGCGGGTCCCCGCCGAGGCGAGGTCGGCGATCTCGTCGACGTTCTCCGCGTCGACGATCGCCGGGCCGGTGAGCACCGGCTGGCCGCCCCCGACGGTGTTCAGGTTCTCCGCGTACAGCTGCAGCATCACGATCGGCAGGTAGCCCTGCTCGTACTGCTGCTGGTCGACGGCGAAGGCGATCGTGCCGTCCTGGATCGCGGAGATGACGTCGCCGTTGAGGTCGAAGGTGGCGATCTCGGCGTCGGAGCCGGCGTCGTCGGCGGCCGACGCCGCCACCGAGGCCACGGCGGAGTTCAGCGTGAGCACCGCGTCGATCGAGGGGTCGCTCTGCAGCTGCGAGGTGATCGTCGACTGGGCTGCCTGCAGGTCGTTGACGTCCACCTGGAGCAGCCGGACGTCGGCGCCCAGCCCCTCGGAGGCCCCGGCGCAGCGCTGCTCCAGGCCGATGTTCCCGGCCTCGTGCACCACGCAGATCACGTTCTGCGCCCCGTCGGCGGCCAGCCGCTGCCCGGCACCGAAGCCGGCGACCGTCTCGTCCTGGCCCACGTGCCCGATGGCACCGAACTCGGCCGACCGGTCCCCGCCGGAGTTGATCGTGACGACCGGGATGCCGGCGTCGACCGCGGCGCCGATCGAGTCCTCGAGCGCGTCGGGGTTGGCCATCGAGACCACGATGCCGTCGACGTCCTGGTTGACCGCGGCCTGGATCAGCTGGGACTGCCGCTGCGGGTCCCCGTCGCTCTGGTAGTCGACGCCCACGCCGAGGTCCTCACCGGCCGCCTCGGCACCGTTCTGCACCACGTCCCAGAAGGCGTCCCCGGCGGACCCGTGGGTGACGACGGCGAAGTCGAGGTCACCGGAGGCGGTCGCAGCGCCGCCGCCGTCGCCGCTCTCGTCGCCCCCGCCGGAGTTCTCCGTGGAACAGGCGCTGATCAGCAGGGGTGCCGCCAGGGCGAGTGCGAGCAGCCGGGTGGGTCGAGCCATCGTGTGCCAGTTCCTCATTGTCGTCGCTCCTGTGTGGCGGCGCAGCGATGCCCCGCTGATGTCCTCCACCGGCCGGGCCTCGACTCGGCCCGACGGAGGGAGTGTGCGGCACCGGGGTCGGCCGGCGCCTCTCGTCAGCCCCCGATCATGCCCGCCCGGGCGGGCGGACACGGCACGGACTCCCTTCTCCGGACCCGGGCGTCGCCGTCACGCCCGCTGCGCAACGGCAGCGACGTGCCCCGCGAGGGCGCGTGCACGCGGCGCGGAGGCGCGCGGCTGCCTAGGCTGCCGGTCGTGGACGTGATGGGCACCGGGCACGAACAGGTCGTCTTCTGCTCCGACCCCGGGTCGGGGCTGCGCGCGGTGATCGCGGTGTACTCCACCGCGCTCGGTCCGGCGCTCGGCGGCACCCGGTTCTTCCCCTACGCCTCCGAGGAGGCCGCGGTGGCCGACGCGCTGGCGCTGTCGAAGGCGATGGCCTACAAGAACAGCCTGGCCGGCCTCGACCTGGGCGGCGGCAAGGCGGTCATCATCGGCGACCCGCACACGGACAAGACCGAGGCGCTGCTGCGCGCGTACGGGCGCTTCGTGGAGAGCCTCGGCGGGCGCTACCTCACCGCCTGCGACGTCGGCACCTACAACGCCGACCTGGACGTCGTGGCCCGGGAGACCCGGTTCGCCCACGGCCGGTCCGAGGCCTTCGGCGGCTGCGGCGACTCCTCGGTGCTCACCGCGTTCGGCGTCTTCCAGGGGATGCGCGCCGCCGCCCAGCACCGCTGGGGCGCCCCGACCCTGGCCGGCCGCACCGTCGCCGTCGCCGGGGTGGGCAAGGTGGGCAGCTGGCTCGTCGACCGGCTGGTCGCCGACGGGGCGTCCGTCGTCGTCACCGACGTCGACCCGGCCGCGGTCGCCCGGGTCCGGGCCCGGCACTCCACGGTGCAGGCGGTCGAGGACACCGCGACCCTGGTGCGCACGCCGCACGACGTCTACGCCCCCTGCGCCCTCGGTGGCGCCCTGGACGACGAGACGGTGGCCGTGCTGCCCGCCGAGATCGTCTGCGGCGGGGCGAACAACCAGCTGGCCCACGAGGGCACCGCCGAGCTGCTGCGCGACCGCGGCGTCCTCTACGCCCCCGACTACCTGGTGAACGCCGGCGGCGTGATCCAGGTGGAGGACGAGCGGCACGGGTTCTCCTTCCCGCGGGCGGAGTCGAAGACCACCTCGATCTTCGACGTCGCCCTGCGGGTCTTCGCCGCGGCGGACGCCGAGGGCGTCTCCCCGGCCGTCGCGGCCGACCGGCTCGCCGAGGAGCGGATGCGCTCGGTGGGGCGGCTGGCCACGATCCGGCTGCCCCGCGGCTGAAGGACCCCTCGCCCCCGGCCCCGTCCCGAGGCTCGTCCCGAACGTGCGAGGGATGAGGAGGACGGGGTCCTCCCACTCGCGGCAGGCCCTGCGAGGGGGCCGGGGCCGCCGGATCGGGTGAGACCCCGGTCACATCCACCTCCGGATGAGGCAGCCGGGGGGTGCGCTGCGTGCCCGTGACCGATCCGTGTCGTAAGCTCGGCCAAGGACACAGTCACTCAGTCGGGGTCGCCACACGGGCCGTCCAGCCCAGTGCTGGACGACGACCCGCACTCCGTCACGAGGGGGTCGAGCCATGGGGCGCGGCCGAGCGAAGGCCAAGCAGACACGCGTGGCCCGTGAGCTCAAGTACAGCTCACCCAACACCGACCTCACTGCCCTCCAGCGAGAACTGGCTGGACAGCCGTCGTCGTTCCCCTCCCGGGGGCCGAAGGACGACGACGAGGACGACACGCACGTCGGGAGCTGGTCGCAGGACGACGAGGACGACGACTGGGCTGCCAGTCGTTGAGCCGCTGAGCCAGCGACCCAGCCCCTGAGACACGGCTGCACCGCTCCTCCTCCGGGAGGAGCGGTGCTGTCGTGCGTCCGGAGCCGGCCGGCGCCACCGCGGCCGGCCGGCGGCCGGTTCAGCGGTAGGAGCCGACCAGCCGGGCCGAGGGCCCTCCGTCGTGTGCGCCGACCGTGCCGGCCACCCAGGCCGGGACGCCCCGGCCGATGAGCAGCTCGACCGCCCGGTCCGCGTGCTCGGGAGCGACCGCGGCCACCATGCCGACGCCGCAGTTGAAGGCCCGCTCGGACTCCGCGCGCGGCACGCCGTGCTCCTCGAGCAGCCGCACCACCGCGGGCAGCGCCCAGGTGCCCCGGTCCAGCACCGCCTCCAGCCCGGCCGGGACGACGCGGACGGTGTTGCCGGCCAGCCCGCCCCCGGTGATGTGGGCGAAGGCGTGCACCGTCTCCACGCCCAGCTCCTCGACGAGCGCCAGGCAGTCGCGGGCGTAGATCCGGGTGGGCTCGAGCAGCTCGTCGCCGAGCGGGCGCCCCAGGCCGGCCGGGGTGCCGGTGAGGTCCAGCCCCGCCCGGTCGACGACCCGGCGCACCAGCGAGTAGCCGTTGGAGTGCAGCCCGGAGGAGGCCATGGCGACGACCACGTCGCCGGCCCGCACCCGCTCCGGCCCCAGCACCGCGTCGGCCTCGACGACCCCCACCGCGGTGGCGGCCAGGTCGTAGTCGTCGGCGCCCATGAGGTCGCCGTGCTCGGCGGTCTCCCCGCCGACCAGCGCGGCACCGGCCTGCGTGCAGCCCTCGGCGATCCCGGTGACGATGGCGGCGATCCGCTCCGGCACGACCCGGCCGCAGGCGACGTAGTCCTGCAGGAACAGCGGCTCGGCGCCGCAGGCGACCAGGTCGTCGACGACCATGGCGACCAGGTCGATGCCGACGGTGTCGTGCCGGTCCAGCGCCCGGGCCAGCGCGATCTTGGTGCCCACGCCGTCGGTCGAGGAGGCCAGCAGCGGCTTGCGGTACCTGGCGGTGTCCAGGGCGAACAGCCCGGCGAACCCGCCGAGGCCACCGACGACCTCCGGGCGGTTGGTCCGCTCCACCGCGGCGCGCATCAGGGTGACGGCCCGCTCGCCGGCGTCGATGTCGACGCCGGAGGCGGCGTAGGTCAGCTCGCCCTCGGAGGTCGTCACGGCCGGCTCAGCGCGTCGTCGGCGCCGCCCGGGACCATCGGGCTGCCGGCCTGCTGGCCGGTCCACCCGGTGACCGCGGGGGCCTCGTCGGTCAGCGCGCCGTTCAGCGCCCGGCGGCCGATGCCCTCCAGCAGGTGCTTGCCGAGCACCTCCGGCTGGCCCAGCGGGATCGGGTACTCGCCGGTGAAGCAGGCGGTGCACAGCCGGTTGGCCGGCTGCTCGGTGGCCGCGATCAGCCCCTGCTCGGAGACGTAGCCCAGCGAGTCGGCGTTGATCGAGGCGCGTACGCCGTCGACGTCCAGCCCGTTGGCGACCAGCTCGGCGCGGCTGGCGAAGTCGATCCCGTAGAAGCAGGGCCACTTGACCGGCGGCGACGCGATCCGCACGTGCACCTCGAGCGCACCGGCCTCGCGGAGCATCCGGATCAGCGCCCGCTGGGTGTTGCCCCGCACGATCGAGTCGTCCACGACCACCAGGCGCTTGCCGCGGATGACGTCGCGCAGCGGGTTCAGCTTCAGCCGGATGCCCAGCTGCCGGATCGTCTGGCTGGGCTGGATGAAGGTGCGCCCGACGTAGGAGTTCTTGACCAGCCCGAGGCCGTAGGGGATGCCGGAGGCCTCGGCGTACCCGACCGCGGCCGGGGTGCCCGACTCGGGCACCGGGATGACCAGGTCGGCCTCGACCGGGTGCTCCTTGGCCAGCCGGCGGCCGATCTCGACCCGGGCGGCGTGCACGCCGCGTCCGGAGATCGTGGTGTCCGGCCGGGCGAGGTAGACGTACTCGAAGACGCAGCCCTTGGGGTCGGGGTGCGCGAAGTGCTGGCTGCGCAGGCCGTCCTCGTCGATGGCGATCAGCTCACCGGGCTCGACCTCGCGGACGAAGGAGGCGCCGCAGATGTCCAGCGCCGCCGTCTCGCTGGCGATGACCCAGCCGCGCTCCAGCCGGCCGAGGACCAGCGGCCGCACGCCCTGCGCGTCGCGCGCGGCGTACAGGGTGTCCTCGTCCATGAACGTGAGGCTGAACGCCCCGCGCAGGCGCGGGAGCACCTCCATCGCCGCCGCCTCGACCGACATGTCGGGCTTGGCCGCGATGAGCGAGGTGACCAGGTCGGAGTCGTTGGTCGCGACGAACGCCCCGGCGACGCCCTCGTCGGCCGCGGCGCTGGCCAGCTCGGCGGTGTTCACCAGGTTGCCGTTGTGGCACAGCGCGAGCCCGGTGCCCGCACCGGTGGTGCGGAACGTCGGCTGGGCGTTCTCCCAGGTGGAGGCCCCGGTGGTGGAGTACCGGGCGTGGCCGACGGCGATGTGGCCGCGGAGGCTGCCCAGCGTCGGCTCGTCGAACACCTGGCTGACCAGGCCGAGGTCCTTGTAGACCACGACGGAGGAACCGTCGGACACCGCGATGCCGGCCGCCTCCTGACCGCGGTGCTGGAGGGCGTACAGGCCGAAATAGGTCAGCTTCGCGACCTCCTCCCCCGGAGCCCAGACCCCGAAGACGCCACAGGCGTCCTGGGGACCAGCGTCATGGGGGTCGAGGTCGTGCGTCAGCCGTCCGTCACCGCGAGGCACGGGTGCGAGCGTACCGGCTGCGTGGCCCCCTCCCGGGTGGGACCGCTCACTCGGGAGGGGACGACGCCGGACCGGCTCAGGCGATGTTGCCCAGCTCGGCGTCGATGGTGGTGTCGTCGCCGTGCCCGGTCTTGACCACCGTGTCGCCGTGCAGGGTCATCAGCCGGTCGGTGATCGACCGCAGGATGGTCGGCTTGTCGCTGTAGGACCGGCCGGTGGCCCCGGGCCCGCCGCAGAACAGCGTGTCCCCGGTGAACACGGTGGCCAGGTCGGGGGCGTGCAGGCAGGTGCTGCCCGGCGAGTGCCCCGGGGTGTGCAGGGCCTGCAACTGCACCCCGGCCACGCTGAGCCGGGTGCCCTCGACCAGGTCCTGGTCCGGCGCGGCGTCGGGGTGGACGACGTCCCAGAGCATCCGGTCGGCCGGGTTCAGCCAGATCGGGGCGGCGGTCGCCTCCCGGAGCGCGACGGCGGCGGTGATGTGGTCGTTGTGACCGTGGGTGAGCACGATCGCGGTGACCCGGCGGCCGCCGATCGCCTCGAGGATGGGAGCGGCGTCGTGCGGGGCGTCGATGACGACCACCTCGTCGTCGTCCCCGACCAGCCAGACGTTGTTGTCGACGTCGAAGTCCTGCCCGTCGAGGCTGAAGACGCCGCTGACGACGGCCTGCTCGATGCGCACGCTCACGAGCCGGCCCCCTCGAACACGACCACGGAGCGCAGCACGTCACCGGCGTGCATCTTGTCGAAGGCCGCCTCGACCTCGTCCAGGCCGATCGTCTCGCTCACGAAGGCGTCGAGGTCGAAGCGACCCTGCAGGTACAGGTCGATCAGCATCGGGAAGTCCCGGCTCGGCAGGCAGTCGCCGTACCAGGACGACTTCAGCGCACCGCCGCGGCCGAAGACCTCGATCAGCGGGAGCTCGATCGTCATGGCCGGGTTGGGGACGCCGACCAGGACGACGGTGCCGGCCAGGTCCCGGGCGTTGAACGCCTGCTCGTAGACCGCCGGGTGCCCGACGGCGTCGATCGCCACGTCGACCCCGAAGCCGCCGGTGAGCGCCTTGATCGCCTCGACCGGGTCGGTCTCCTTGGAGTTGACCGTGTGGGTGGCGCCCATGCCCTTGGCCCACTCGAGCTTCCGGTCGTCGATGTCGACGGCGATGATCGTGCCCGCACCGGCCAGCCGGGAACCGGCGATCGCGGCGTCACCGACGCCGCCGCAGCCGAAGACGGCGACCGAGTCGCCGCGGCCCACGCCACCGGTGTTGATCGCCGCACCGACCCCGGCCATCACCCCGCAGCCCAGCAGCCCGGCCGCGGTGGGCTTCGCCGCCGGGTCGACCTTCGTGCACTGCCCGGAGTGGACCAGCGTCTTCTCGGCGAAGGCGCCGATGCCCAGCGCCGGGGACAGCTCGGTGCCGTCGGCCAGGGTCATCTTCTGCGCGGCGTTGTGGGTGTTGAAGCAGTACCAGGGCTTGCCCTTGGCGCAGGCCCGGCACTCGCCGCACACCGCACGCCAGTTCAGGACGACGTAGTCGCCGACGGCCACGTTCGTGACGCCCTCGCCGACCGCGGACACCACACCGGCCGCCTCGTGGCCGAGCAGGAACGGGAACTCGTCGTTGATCCCGCCCTCCCGGTAGTGCAGGTCGGTGTGGCAGACCCCGCACGCCTGGACGTCGACCACCGCCTCACCCGGCCCGGGGTCGGGGACGATGATCGTCTCGATGGTGACCGGGGCACCCTTGCTGAGGGCGACGACGCCCTTGACCTCGTACGGCATGCCGCCACCCTAGGGAACCGGACGACCGTCCGCGCCTCGCTCCCGCACCGTGGAAACAACGGTTGCGCGTGCAACGAATTGGTCTCAGCCTCACCCGGTTGGGCCCCACGGTGCGCTCAGGAGCTCCACAGCGTCGTACGGTGCCCTGCGGCCGCGATCTGTGTCACACGAGTACACGGGTCGCAGCCGGGTTGCGTCCGTCCGGCCGCGCCGTTCCCGTACCTCGGAGGTCGTTCCGTGGCAGTACCCAGCTTCCTGGCCCGGGAGCGCATCATCGCTCGCCCGGGCTTCAACCGCTGGCTCATCCCGCCAGCCGCGCTCGCCGTGCACCTGTGCATCGGCCAGGCGTACGCGACCAGCGTGTACAAGGCCGCGCTGGTCTCGCACTTCGACTCGAGCCTGACCGCCATCGGGATCGTCTTCTCGATCGCGATCGTGATGCTGGGCCTGTCGGCCGCGCTCTTCGGCACCTGGGTGGACCGCAACGGTCCCCGCGCCGCCATGTTCACCTCCGCCGTCTTCTGGGTCAGCGGCTTCCTCGTCGGCTCCCTGGGCATCTACACCGAGCAGCTGTGGCTGCTGTACCTCGGCTACGGCGTCATCGGCGGCATCGGCCTGGGCATCGGCTACATCTCGCCGGTCTCCACGCTGATCAAGTGGTTCCCCGACCGTCCGGGCCTGGCCACCGGCATGGCGATCATGGGCTTCGGTGGTGGTGCGCTCATCGCCTCGCCGCTGTCCCGCCAGCTGATGAACTGGTACGACCCGGTCTACGACGGCACCGCGGGCACGACCCCGAGCGGCAACGCCGTCGCCGGCCTGTTCCTCACCCTGGGCGTGCTCTACCTGGTGTTCATGATGTTCGGTGCCTTCATCGTCCGCGTCCCCGCCGACGACTGGCGCCCCGCCGGCTTCGACCCCTCGACGGTCAAGCAGCGCGCCCTGGTGACCACCGAGAGCGTCTCGGCCGGCAACGCCATCAAGACCCCGCAGTTCTGGCTGCTGTGGACGGTGCTGTTCTGCAACGTGACCGCCGGCATCGGCATCCTCGAGCAGGCCGCGCCGATGATCCAGGACTTCTTCCGCAACGGCGAGACCTCCGCGGTCGCCGCCGCCGCGGCCGGCGGTTTCGTCGGGCTGCTGTCGCTGTTCAACATGGCCGGCCGCTTCGTGTGGTCCTCCACGTCGGACTACATCGGCCGCAAGGGCATCTACATGGTCTACCTGGGTGTCGGCCTGGTGCTCTACGTCCTGCTGGCCACGATCGGCAGCAGCGCCGTCTGGCTGTTCGTCGCGCTCGCGGCGATCATCATCAGCTTCTACGGCGGTGGCTTCGCGACCGTCCCGGCCTACCTGCGTGATCTCTTCGGCACCTACCAGGTCGGGGCCATCCACGGCCGGCTGCTGACCGCCTGGGCCGCCGCCGGCATCGCCGGCCCGCTGATCGTCAACGGCGTCCTGGACACCCAGGGCACCCCGGGTCAGCTCAACGCCGGTGACTACCGGCCGGCGCTGTTCATCATGGTCGGCCTGCTGGCCGTGGGCTTCGTCGCCAACCTGCTGGTCAAGCCGGTCGCGGCGAAGTGGCACGAGCCGCACGCCACCACCCCCGCCACCGCCCGCGCCAACCCCGAACGGAGCACCACCCGATGAGCGAGCAGAGCAGCACCCCGACCGGCCTGGTCGCCTTCGCCTGGGCCCTGGTGGGCCTCCCGCTGGTGTACGGGCTGGTGCAGACCATCCGCACCGCCAGCACGCTGTTCACCGGCTGACCCACCGCACCACGCAGCACAGCGCCCCTCCTGCCACCGGCAGGAGGGGCGCTGTCGTTCCCGCGACCGGCCGTCATCGGCGGACGGCGACACCCGCCGGTGTGCCGGGCAGCCGTCCGCCGGCGGTCACCGGGGCGGCTGCGGACCGGAGGAGCGCAGCCCCCGCAGTGGGAGGTGCTCGGAGAGGTCGGCGCGGTTGCCGCTGGCGCTGACCCGGCCCTCCCCCACCGCCTCGGCCCAGGAGAGTGCGCCGGTGGCCAGCCGCAACCAGGTCGCGGCGTCGGTCTCGACCACGTTGGGCGGGGTGCCGCGGGTGTGCCGCGGCCCGGGCACGCACTGCACCGCCACGAACGGCGGCACCCGCAGCTCGACCGAGCGCCCGGGCACGTGCTGGGCCAGCCAGCGGGCCGAGGTCTTCACGGCCGCGCCCAGCACCGCGCGGGGCGGCTGCTCGGACTCCCCGGCCAGCCAGCCGGCCGTGGGGGCGAGCGCCGCCCGCAGGTCCTCGGCGGAGATCGGCGCGACCCCGACCATCAGCGCCGCACCGTCACCGCGGGGCCCGTTCCGACGGGCCCGTCGACACCGGCCCACGACGGGGCCGGCGCGACGGGGACCGGCACGACGGGACGGGGCCCCGGCGGCGGGGTCAGCACGGCAGGACCCGGCTCAGCTGGTCGGGACGGTGCCCGCCGGGACGCTGCCCACGGCGATCTCCGGGCTGCCGAACAGCGCCGGCAGGGTCGCCGTCCACGCCTCCCGCAGCTCGGCCAGCGGCAGCTCCAGCAGGCCGTCGAGCACCAGGGCGTCGCCGCCCGTGGTCCCGAGCTCGGTGACCGGCACCCCGGCCGCCTCGGCGGCGGCCCGGACCGCGGCCGGGTCGGTGGTGGTGACGACGACGCGGGCCACCGACTCACCGAACAGCGCGGCCGTCGGGTCGCCGGGCACGCTCAGCCGGGCGCCGGTGCCGTACCGCAGCGCCGACTCCGTCAGGGCCTGCGCCAGCCCGCCGTCCGCCAGGTCGTGCGCGGAGCCGACCAGCCCGTCGGCCGACAGGGACGCCAGCAGCTCACCCAGGGCGCGCTCGGCGGCCAGGTCCAGCCGGGGCGGCAGCCCGCCCAGGTGGCCGTGGACGACCGCAGCCCAGGCCGAGCCGCCGAACTCCGCCCGGGTCTCCCCCAGCAGCAGCACGGACTCGCCGTCGGCCCGCCAGCCGGTGGGCACCCGGCGGGTCACGTCGGCGTGCACGCCCAGCACCCCGATCACCGGCGTGGGGTTGATCGCCACGTCACCGGTCTGGTTGTAGAGGCTCACGTTGCCGCCGGTGACCGGCAGGCCCAGCTCGCGGCAGCCGTCGGCCAGGCCGCGGACGGCCTCGGCGAACTGCCACATCACCTCGGGGTTCTCCGGGGAGCCGAAGTTCAGGCAGTTGGTGACCGCCAGCGGCCTGGCGCCGGAGACGGCCACGTTGCGGTAGGCCTCGGCCAGGTTCAGCTGGGCACCGGTGTAGGGGTCCAGCCGGGCGTAGCGGGCGTTGCCGTCCAGCGACAGCGCGATGCCCAGGTTGCTGGACTCGTCGATCCGCAGCACACCGGCGTCCTCGGGCTGGGCGAGCACGGTGTTGCCCCGCACGTAGCGGTCGTACTGCTCGGTGACCCAGCTCTTGTCCGCGCCGTCCGGGCTCGACACCACAGCCAGCCAGTCGGCCCGCAGGTCGGCCGAGGACGACGGCGGGGCGTCGGCCTGCAGCGCGTCCAGGTCGGCCGGGCGGGCCATCGGCCGCTCGTAGCGCGGGCCCTCCAGGGCGACCGTGCGCGGCGGGACGTCGACGATCCGCTCGCCGTGCCAGTCGATGGTGAGCCGGTCGCCGTCGGTGACCTCACCGATGACGGTGGCCAGCACGTCCCACTTGGCGCAGACGGCGAGGAACTCCTCGACCTTGGCCGGCTCGACGATCGCGCACATCCGCTCCTGCGACTCGCTCATCAGGATCTCGGCGGGGGTGAGCGTCGAGTCCCGCAGCGGGACGGCGTCCAGGTCGATCGCCATGCCGCCGGAGCCGGCCGCGGCCAGCTCGCTGGTCGCGCAGGAGATGCCGGCGCCGCCGAGGTCCTGGATGCCGGTGACCAGGCCGGCGGCGAAGATCTCCAGGCAGGCCTCGATCAGCAGCTTCTCGGTGAACGGGTCACCGACCTGCACGGCCGGCCGCTTGGCCGGGCCCTCCGCGTCGAAGGTCTCCGACGCCAGGACCGAGACCCCACCGATGCCGTCGCCGCCGGTGCGCGCCCCGAAGAGCACCACCTTGTTGCCGACGCCCTCGGCCTTGGCCAGCTGCAGCTCCTCGTGCCGCAGCACGCCCACGCACAGGGCGTTGACCAGCGGGTTGCCGGCGTAGGTCTCGTCGAAGAGCAGCTCGCCGCCGATGTTGGGCAGGCCCAGGCAGTTGCCGTAGCCGCCGACGCCGGCGACCACGCCGGGCAGCACCCGGGCGGTGTCCGGGGCGTCGGCCGCACCGAAGCGCAGCGAGTCCATGACGGCGATCGGCCGGGCGCCCATGGTCAGGATGTCGCGGACGATGCCGCCGACCCCGGTGGCCGCGCCCTGGTAGGGCTCCACGTAGCTGGGGTGGTTGTGCGACTCGACCTTGAAGGTGACCGCGTACCCCTCGCCGACGTCGACGACGCCGGCGTTCTCGCCCATGCCGACCAGCAGCGCGTCGCTCTTCGGCAGGTCACCGAAGCGGCGCAGGTGCACCTTGGAGGACTTGTAGGAGCAGTGCTCGCTCCACATGACCGAGTACATCGCCAGCTCGGCCGTGGTGGGGCGGCGGCCCAGGATCTCCCGGATCGAGGCGTACTCGTCGTCCTCGAGGCCCAGCTCGGCGAAGGGCTGCGCGGTGTCCGGGGTGCGCCCGGCCCGGTCGACGGTGTCCAGGTCGGGCATCGCACGGACGGCGGCGTCGGCCGGGCCGTCGGCGGGGTGCGGGGTCGCGGTCACGTCGGCGCTCACGCGGCGACCAGCGCGGTCAGCACGGAGGTGAAGAAGCCCAGGCCGTCGGTGCTCGGGCCGGTCAGGCTCTCGACCGCGTGCTCCGGGTGCGGCATCAGCCCGACCACCCGGCCGTCGGCGCTGGTGACGCCGGCGATGTCGCGGGAGCTGCCGTTCGGGTTGCCCCCGACGTAGCGCACCACCACCCGACCCTCGCCCTCGAGCCGGTCCAGGTCGGCGGGTGCGGCCACGTAGCGACCCTCACCGTTCTTCACCGGGACGACGATCCGCTGCCCCTGGGTGAACGACGTCGTCCACGCGGTGTCGGCCCGCTCGACCAGCAGCCCCTGGTCACGGTTGCGGAAGTGCAGGTGGCTGTTGCGGGTCAGCGCCCCGGGCAGCAGCCCGGCCTCGCACAGCACCTGGAAGCCGTTGCAGATGCCGAGCACCGGCAGACCGCCGTGCGCCGCGGCCACGACGTCGGCCATGAGCGGCGAGCGCGCGGCGATGGCCCCGGCGCGCAGGTAGTCGCCGTAGGAGAACCCACCGGGCAGGACGACGGCGTCGACGTCCTTCAGGTCGTGGTCGCCGTGCCAGAGGGAGACGGGCTCGGCGCCGGCCAGCCGCACGGCGCGTGCGGCGTCGACGTCGTCCAGGGAGCCCGGGAAGGTGATGACACCGATGCGCACTGTTCTTCTCTCCGTGGTGGTGCGGCCAGGACGGCGTCCGGCCTAGTCGGCGGTGCGAGCGGGGAGGTGCAGTTCGACGTCCTCGATGACGGGGTTGGCCAGCAGCGTCTCGGCGATCTGGCGCAGCTCGGCCTCGTCGGGGTCGCCGTCGACCTCGAGCACGAAGTGCTTCCCCTGGCGGACGCTGCGCACGCCGGTGTGGCCGAGGCGCCCGAGGGCGCCGAGCACCGCCTGCCCCTGGGGATCGGAGATCTCTGGCTTCAGGACGACGTCGACGACCACCTGGGACACGCCGCTGAGGGTACCGGCTGGGCGATCGGCGCCGACACCACGCCGGTCGAGGGACCGGTCGTGCACAACCGATTCCCGTTGACCAGGGTCCACCGACCTGCGCTCATCCCAACGGGTCACCGACCTGCACCGTTGCGCTGGACGACCCGCCCCGTCCGCAGATGATGGGCCCGGACGCGATCGCCACCGGGCGGTCGGCAGGGCGGACGGAGGAGCTCGGGATGGTCGCGGGAGTGCCGAACGTGGACCACCCGGCCGCCGCCACCGCGCTCGGCGTCCTCCCGCTCGGGCAGGACGACCCGCTCACCGCGCGGGTCCGCCGGGAGGGCGAGTCGTACCTCTACCTCAGCGCACCGCGCAACGCGGTCGGGGAGGCGATCCCCTTCGTCGAGCGCGACGTGCTCGAGCTGTCCTGGCAGGCCGACGACGGGCTCCGGTCCGTCCCTGCCGACGCGGTCGCGCTCGCCGGCGACGGCCTGTGGAAGGTCAGGGTCACCGGCCCGGCCAGCAGGCTCCAGCGCCGCGACGCCGTCCGCGCCCCCCTCGGGCTGTCGGTGACCCTCTCCTGGGACCGGGCGACCCTGACCGGGAGCACCCTCGACCTCAGCGAGGGCGGGCTGCTCGCCGTCTTCCGCCCGCACGGCGACCTGGGCGTCAGCGTCCCGTTCCCGAAGCGGGGACAGCCGCTGGTGCTCTCGCTCGACCTGTGGTCCGACGAGCTCGTCACCGAGGTCGCGCTGGTCCGCCGCCGGCCCCGGCAGGACAACCTGCACGAGTGGTCGCTGCGCTTCGTCGACCTGCCCGACCCGGCCGCCGACCTGATCCGTTCGCACGTCTTCACCGCGCTGCGCCACGCCCGCGCCCGCGGCCTCTCCGCGCTCTACTAGCTGCGCCCGGACCCCCGGGACCTCCGGCTCCGGACGACGTCGAGGGCCACCGGGAGCGCGCCGAGCAGGCGCCCCAGGGATCGTTCCCACCACGGCGATCCGCTCCCGGCGGGTTGCGACACGCCGGTGGTCGCATGACATATCGGCCGAGGCGGTGCCGCTATACCTGTCGCCGACGCCTGTCGGCCCGCCGGGTCGAGCGTCCGCCGCGCGACGCTCCCCGGTCCGGTTCGCGGCACGCCCGAGGAGCGCCGGATGACCACCAGCACCGTGCCCGGTACCGACCACCCCGAGGAACGGGGGATCGTGGACCTGCTCGTCGCCGACCGCGGCGAGGCCCTGATCAGCTGGGTGGAGCGGGTGGAGGGCCGCGAGCTGGTGGTCACCGCCGGACAGGACCGGTCCCAGCGGCGGGTGCGGTTGGAGCCCGGCCAGCGCGTCGAGCTGGTGTGGCGGGGCCCCACCGAGCTCCGGTCCCTGCCGGCCGAACTCGTCGCCAGCGAGGGCGGCTGCTGGCGGCTGCGCCCGACCGGACCGGCCGCCCGCGGCCAGCGCCGTGCCGCGGTCCGCGCCCCGCTCTCCCTGGCCGTGCGGGCCACCGTGGGCTCGACCACGCTGAGCGGCACCACCGTGGACGTCAGCGAGGGCGGCTTCCGGGCCGTCTTCCCCGGGTCACCGACGGGTGCGGAGAGCCGGCGCCCGGGAGGTGACTGGCAGGTCGGGGACGTGGTCGACGTGGTCGTCGAGCTCGACACCGGACAGTTCGGCGCCAAGGTCGAGGTCATCCGCCGTCACCAGCGCACGGACGACCACCACGAGGTCTCCGCCCGCTTCGTCGGGTTGCCCGAACGGGTGGAGGACCGGATCCGGGCCACGGTCTTCGCCGGGCTCCGCGACCTCCGCCGGCGCGGGCTGGTCTGAGCCGCGACCGGCCCGGTCAGCGCCAGGGCAGGCCGGTGAGCTGCTCGTAGGCCTTCACGTAGCGGTCGCGGGTGGCGGCGACGACGTCCTCGGGAAGCTCCGGGGGCGGGGAGACCCGGTCCCAGCCGGACGTGGTCAGCCAGTCCCGGACGTACTGCTTGTCGAAGGAGGGCTGCGGCGCGCCCGGAGACCAGGTCATGGCCGGCCAGAACCGTGACGAGTCCGGGGTCAGCACCTCGTCGGCCAGCACGAGCCGGTCCGCGGCCGTGCCGAACTCGAACTTGGTGTCGGCCAGCACGATCCCGGCCTGCTCGGCGATCTCGGCGCCCCGGCGGTAGAGCGCCAGGGTGAGCGACCGCAGCGCCTCGGCCCGGTCGGCACCGACGGCCTCGACCACCTGGGCGAAGCCGATCGCCTCGTCGTGCTCGCCCACCTCGGCCTTCGTCGAGGGGGTGAACACCGGCTCGGGCAGCCGGGAGCCCTCGACCAGCCCGGCCGGGAGCGGGACGTCGACGATCGCGCCGGTCCGCTGGTACTCGACCGTGCCGGACCCGGACAGGAAGCCCCGGGCCACGCACTCCACCGGCAGCATCTCCAGCCGGCGGACCAGCATCGACCGGCCGGCCAGCTCGGCCGGCACACCGGAGGCGAGCAGCTCGTCGCCGGCGGCCAGCAGGTGGTGCTCCGCGCCGTGCTCGGCCAGCACCGGCGCCAGCTGCTCGAACCACCACACCGACAGCGCGGTGAGCACCCGGCCCTTGTCCGGGATCAGGGTGGGGAGCACGGAGTCGTAGGCGGAGACCCGGTCGCTGGCGACCAGCAGCAGCCGGTCGTCGCCGACCGCGTAGACCTCGCGGACCTTGCCCCGGGCGACGAGGTCGAAGGGGAGGGTCACGAGAGCGCGGCCAGCCGGTCGAACAGCGGGCCCAGGTTGGCCACGTACTGCTCGGGGCGGCAGATCTCGTCCAGCCGGGCCTCGTCGAGCGTCACGCCGTCCTCGGTCGCACGCTCCCGCAGGGTCTGCCGGAACGGGGTGCCGTCGGACCAGGTGCGCATGGCCGCGGACTGCACCAGCGCGTAGGACTGCTCGCGGCTCATCCCGCCCTCGACCAGCTCCAGCAGGACCGAGGAGGTGTAGATCAGCCCGCCGGTGGACTCGAGGTTGGCCCGCATCCGGTCGGCGTCCACGACCAGGTTCTCCACCAGGCCCGCGGTCAGGTCCAGCAGGTAGTCGGTGGTGATCGCCGCGTCGGGCAGGAAGACCCGCTCGGTGGAGGAGTGCGAGATGTCCCGCTCGTGCCACAGCGGGATGCCCTCCATGACCGGGACGATCGCCGCGCGCACCACCCGGGCCAGCCCGGCGATCCGCTCGGAGCGGATCGGGTTCTTCTTGTGCGGCATGGCGGACGAGCCCTTCTGGCCCGCGCCGAACGCCTCCGACAGCTCCCGCACCTCGGTGCGCTGGCCGTGCCGCACCTCCAGGGCGATCGCCTCGCAGACGGTGGCGATGATGCCCAGTGCCGACACCCACTCGCTGATCCCGTCCCGCAGCACCACCTGGGTGGACGCGTCGGCGGCACGCAGGTCCAGCGCCTCGGCCACGGCGACCTCGACCGAGGGGTCGATCAGGGAGTACGTGCCGACGGCACCGGAGATCGCCACCACGCCGACGGCGGCGCGGGCGCGGCGCAGCCGGTCCCGGGACCGGGCCATCGCGAAGGCCAGGTCGGCGACCCGGTGGCCCCAGACGTCGGGCTCGGCGTGCACCCCGTGCGTGCGCCCCACCTTGATCGTGTCCCGGTGGGCGAGCCCGTGGTCGCGCAGCGCGACCACCAGGCGGTCGGCCTTGGCCAGCAGCACGTCGGTGGCGTCGGTGAGCTGCACCGCGAGCGCGGTGTCCAGCAGGTCCGAGGAGGTCATGCCGTGGTGCACGTAGGCCGCGGCCGAGCGCGGCTCGGTGTTGTCGGCCCAGGCGGTGAGGAAGGCGATGACGTCGTGCTGCGTCGTCTCCTCGATCTCCGCGACCCGCTCGGGGGTGGGCGGCGGCGCGTTGCGCACCGGCTCGACGACGTCGGCGGGCACCCGCCCGGCGGCCGCGTGCGCCTCGAGCACCAGCGTCTCGACCCGGCACCACAGGTCGTACTTGTGCTGGTCACTCCAGACCCGGCCCATCTCGGGCAGGGTGTACCTGTCGATCATGCGGGCACCGCTTCGGACCGGTCTGCTCGTCGCACCACGGCCTCATCCTCTCGCACCGCTGGGAGCGGGCCGCCATCAGCTCGGAGGACCGGATGTTGCAGGGCGCCAGGCGCGTGGTCGACCGGGCGCGGGAGCGCATCCGGGCAGCGGCCGAGCACGATCCGCACGGCTGGCCCGACGGCACCGTGCTGGTCCTGGAGGACGGCAGCCGGGCGGTCGTCGACCACGTCGAGGAGCCGCACCCCGGCGAGCCCCACCCCGCCCACGGCCACCCAGCTCCCGGCGTCCCCCACCCCGCCGCCGGGGACGTCGACGCCCCCGGCGGGATCGGTGGCCCCCCGGCACCGGCCGGTCCCCCGCCGGCGCCCGACCGGGACCGCCGCCGGGGCAGCCTGCTGGCCCCGGCCGCCGCTCCCGGGCCCGCCGAGCGGGAGGTGCCCTACGGGCTGCGGGTCGCCGCGGCCTGGTCCTGGCGGGCGGTGGCCGTCGTGGTCGCGCTCTACCTGCTGCTGCGGGCCGCCGGCTACGTCGCCGTCGTCATCGTGCCGGTCATCGTGGCGCTGCTGCTCGCCGCGCTGCTGCAGCCCGGCGCCGCGATGCTGCGGCGCAGCGGCTGGCCGACCTCGCTGGCCGCGCTGACCATGCTCGTCGTCGGCGTGGGCGTGGTCGCCGGGATCGTCACCCTGGTGGTGGAGGAGTTCGCCGCCGGCTACGCCGACCTGGTGTCGCAGGTCGACGAGGGCCTCACCCAGATCCAGGACTTCGCGACCCGCACCTTCCCGGTCACCGACGGGCAGATCACCGACGCGCTGGAGAACGCGAGCCAGACCATCGCGGACAACCGGGACGTGCTGACCTCCGGCGCGCTGACCACCGCCGCGACCGTGGGCGAGGTGCTCACCGGCGCCCTGCTGACCCTGTTCGTCCTCTTCTTCTTCCTGATGGACGGCCGGCAGATCTGGCTGTGGGTGGTCGGGCTGGCCCCGGTGGACTCGCAGGGCTACCTGGACGAGGCGGCCCGCCGCTCGTGGCGGACGCTGATCTCCTACGTGCGGGCGACCGTGGGGGTCGCCGCCTTCGACGCCGTCTTCATCGGCATCGGCCTGGTCTTCCTCGGGACGCCGCTGGTCGTGCCGCTGGCCGCACTGGTCTTCCTCGGCGCCTTCATCCCGATCATCGGGTCGTTCCTGGCCGGCACGGTGTCGGTGCTGGTCACCCTGGTCGCCGTCGGACCGGTCCGGGCGCTGATCGCCCTGGGGATCATCGTGCTGATCATGCAGCTGGAGAGCCACGTGCTGCAGCCGCTGCTGCTGGGCCGCGCGGTCTCGGTGCACCCGCTGGCCGTCGTCCTGGGCATCGCCGCCGGGCTGCTGATCGGCGGGGTCTTCGGCGCGCTCATCGCCGTCCCGGTCATCGCCTGCGGCAACGTGGCGGGCACCTACCTGTCCCGGCGGAACGAGGGCCCCCGGCCGCCCCGACCCGACACCCGCCGAGCCCGCCGGATGGTCGCGGCCGGCTGAGCCGGCCGGTCCTGCCCCACCCGGGGCCTCAGGGGGCGGTGATGCGCCCCTCGACGGCGGCCAGGGCGATGTCGGTGCGCCAGTGCGCGCCGGCCAGCCGGACGGCCGCCAGCCGCTCGTAGACGGTCTGCCGGGCCGCGGCCAGGTCGTCGCCGACCGCGGTGACCGCGAGCACCCGTCCCCCCGCGGAGTGCACGAGTCCGTCGGCGCCCAGCGCCGTGCCGGCGTGCAGCACGCCCTCGCCGTCGGCGCCGGTGACCGGGTCACCCAGCCGCGGCCGCTCCGGGTAGCCCGAGGCCGCGACGACGACGGTGACCGCCGCGCCGTCCCGCCAGCGCAGTGGCGGCTGCTCGGCCAGCGTCCCGGTGGCCGCGGCGTGCAGCAGCCCGGCGAGCGGGGTCTCCAGCAGCGGCAGCACGACCTGGGTCTCCGGGTCGCCGAACCGGGCGTTGAACTCGACCACCCGGACGCCGCGCGAGGTCAGCGCGAGCCCGGCGTAGAGCAGGCCGCTGAACGGCTCGCCGCGGCGGGCCATCTCGTCGATCGTGGGCTGCAGGACGGTCGCGCGGACCTCCTCGACCAGTCCCTCGGGCGCCCAGGGCAGCGGGGCGTAGGCGCCCATGCCGCCGGTGTTGGGGCCGCCGTCGCCGTCGTCCCGGCGCTTGTGGTCCTGGGCGGGCAGCAGCGGCACCACCGTCGTCCCGTCGGACAGCGCGAACAGCGACACCTCCGGGCCGTCGAGGAACTCCTCGATGACCACCGAGTGCCCGGCGTCCAGCACGGCGTGCCCGTGCGCGACGGCCGCCGCGCGGTCGGTGGTGACCAGCACGCCCTTGCCGGCCGCCAGACCGTCGTCCTTGACGACGTAGGGGGCGCCGGCCTCGTCGAGCGCGGTCTCCAGCTCGGCTGCGCCGCCGACGGCCCAGAACTGCGCCGTCGGGACGCCGGCGGCGACCATCACGTGCTTGGCGAAGGCCTTGGAGCCCTCGATCTGCGCGGCCTGGGCCGAGGGGCCGAAGCAGGCGATCCCCGCCTCGCGCACGGCGTCGGCGGCACCGGCGACCAGGGGCACCTCCGGGCCGACAACCACCAGGTCGGCCTGCCACTCGACGGCGAGGGCGCTGACCGCGACCGGGTCGGCGGCGTCCAGCGGGAAGGCCTGGGCCAGGGTGACCGTGCCGGCGTTCCCCGGCGCGCAGGCCAGCGCCGTGACGGCGGGGTCGGACTGCAGAGCCACGCACAGGGCGTGCTCCCGGGCACCGGAACCGATCACGAGGACGCGCACCGGGCGAACCTACCCACCGCCCTCCCGCCACCAAAATGGCCATTTCGGTGGTGGGGCGGTCACCGGTCGGGCCGGGCGCGGAACTGCCGGTGCAGCGCCCGCAGCCGGGCCGACTCCGCCGCGCGGAGCCGGGCGTCGGCGCGCAGCTCCTGCCGGTGCGCCTCGGCCTGCAGCTTGCGCCAGGCGAGGAAGCGCGCCGGGTCCAGGTCGCCGCGGTCGATCGCGGCCGCCACCGCGCAGCCGGGCTCGGTGCGGTGGGCGCAGTCCCGGAAGCGGCACCCGGCCGCCCAGTCGGCCACGTCGGCGTAGGTCGCCGACAGCCCCTCGCCGTCGGCCAGCGCCAGCTCGCGCATCCCGGGGGTGTCGATCAGCAGTCCCCCGCCGGGGAGCAGGTGCAGCTCCCGCGCCGTGGTGGTGTGCCGGCCCCGACCGTCGGCGCGGATGCCGGCGACCGCGGCCACCGGCCGGCCGGTCAGGGCGTTGACGAGGCTGGACTTGCCGACGCCGGAGGGGCCGACCATGGCCGCGGTGCACCCGGCCGGGACGAGCGCCCGGACGGCGGCCAGCCCGCTGCCGGTGACCGCGCTGACCGGCAGGACCTCGACGCCGACGGCGTCCTCGGCGACCTGCGCCACCGCGGCCGGCACGTCCGTGCACAGGTCGGCCTTGGTGAGGACGACGACCGGCGTCGCCCCGCTGGCCCAGGCCACGGCGAGATAGCGCTCGATCCGCCGCAGCCGCGCCTGCGCCCCCAGCGCGTCGACCACGAGCACCACGTCGACGTTCGCGGCCACCACCTGCTCCGCCGACCCCCGGCCGGCCGCCGTGCGGACGAAGGCGGTGCGCCGCGGCAGCACCCGCACCGCCTGCTCCCCGCGGAGCGCGACCCAGTCCCCGACCGCGGGCCCGGGCCCCAGGTGCAGCGCGCCGCCCCAGCTCACCCGCCGCTCCCCCTCGGCGGTGAGCACGGTGAGCCGGCCGCGGTCCACCCGCGCCACCCGGGCCACCTCCTCACCGTCGGAGACCTGCCCGCCTCTACCCGACCCTGCTGAGACATCCCTCACACGGGTCATGCTCGTCTCCAGGTGAGCGCGCTGTCCCCCGATTTGTCCTCATGACGTCGGCGCGCGTTCAGCCCCCGGACAGGGAACTGGGTTTCCCTGGAGACATGCAGGAGACCGGCCTGAAGGCCGTTCACTCGCCCCGCCAGCAGCGCTCCCCGCGCATCATCGGGCACCGCGGTGCCCCCAGCTACCGCCCCGAGCACACCGTGGCCAGCTACGAGCTGGCGATCGACCTGGGCGCGGACCTGGTCGAACCGGACGTCGTGGTGACCCGGGACGGCGAGCTCGTGGCCCGTCACGAGAACGAGCTCTCCCGGTCGACCGACGTCGCCCACCACCCCGAGTTCGCCGGCCGCCGCCGCACCCAGGAGGTGGACGGCGAGGAGCTGACCGGCTGGTTCAGCGAGGACTTCACCCTCGCCGAGCTGCGCACCCTGCGCGCGGTCGAGCGGCTGCCCGGGATGCGGCCGATGAACACCGCCTACGACGGCCGGTTCGGCATCCTGACCCTCGCCGAGGTCGTGGAGGTGGCCCGGCGCCGCTCCACGCCCGAGCACCCCGTGCGGGTGCAGGCGGAGCTGAAGTGCCCGTCCTGGTTCACCGCGCAGGGCCTGCCGATGACCGAGCTGGTCGCCGCGGAGCTGCGCCGGCTGGACGCCGCCCGGGCCGACGGCTCGGTGGTCGTCATGGCCTTCGAGCAGGCGGCGCTGCGCGAGCTGCGGGACGACCTCGGCAGCGACGGCCCCCGGCTGGTGCAGCTGATCGAGGAGGAGGGCATCCAGGACGCCCTGGTCACCCCCGCGGGCCTGCGCGAGGTCTCCACCTACGCCGACGGGATCGCCCCGCACAAGGGGCGGATCCTGCTGCACGGTGCCGACGGTGGGCTGGTCGGCGTCTCGGACCTGATCACCCAGGCGCACCGGGCCGGTCTCACCGTCGAGCCGTGGACGCTGCGGCCGGAGAACGTCTTCCTCCCCAGCCACCTGCGCCGCGGCGGCGACCCACGCGGGTTCGGTGACGCCCAGACCGAGGCCCGGCTGCTCTTCGCCCTCGGCGTCGACAGCGTGATCACCGACGCGCCGGAGACCGCCCACCGGGCCCGCGCGGAGCTCTCCGCCGCCGCCATGGCCCCGGTGCGCCCCCGGGTCTGACGGCTCCACCGGCCCGATCGGGCCGGCCGCGGTCGATGGCGGAGGCGATCATGCGCTGGTTGACTCGCGGCATGACGTCGATCCCGGAGCCGGACTCCCCCCTCGACCCGGACCAGCCCGTGCCGGACGACGCGGGCGAGCTCCTCCCCGACACCCCGGAGACGCTGCCGCCCCCGCCGATCGAGGCGACGCCCGACGACCCCGGCGGCGACACCGGCGGCGTCCCCGAACCCGCCTGACGCCCACCCACGAGCACGCCGGGCAGCCAGGGACGGTCGAACCAGCCGACGACGCACGTCGGGGACGCGCGGGTGAGCCGACCCGGACCGCGACACCACGAAGCGAACCACCGAAGCCGGGGACGGCTCGGGTGAGTCGACGCCGGAACGCAGCCACGGTGTCGCCGCCAGGCGACTGTGGGAGGGCGGCACGGGGGCCGGAGGCCTCCTGCCGTCATCCCACGAAGCGGCTCACCCCGAGTCGGGCACGGCTCCTGGCCGCGGTGCGGCCCGGAGGGTCGCCATGAGCATCGCCGCCGTGAGACGACTGTGGGAGGACGGCACGGGGGCCGGAGGCCTCCTGCCGTCATCCCACGAAGCGGCTCACCCCAAGTCGGGACGGCTCCTGGCCGCGGTGCGGCCCGGAGGGTCGCCATGAGATCGCCGCCGCGAAGCGGCTGTGGGTCGGGGACGCGGGGGCCGGAGGCTCCCCGGCCCCGCCCCACGAAGCGGCTCACCGCAAAGCCGGGAACGGCTCCTGGCCGCGGTGACGTCCGGAGGACGTCAGATCAGATCGTGCAGGACCACGTTCTCGTCCCGCCCGGGGCCGACGCCGATGACGCTGACCCGGGCGCCGGAGAGCTCCTCGAGCCGGCGCACGTAGGCCTGCGCGTTGGGCGGCAGGTCCTCGAAGCGGCGGCAGGCGGTGATGTCCTCGAACCAGCCGGGCATCTCCTCGTAGATCGGCTTCGCGTGGTGGAAGTCGGTCTGCGTCATGGGCATCTCGTCGTGCCGCACGCCGTCGACGTCGTAGGCGACGCAGATCGGCACGGTCTCCAGGCCGGAGAGGACGTCGAGCTTGGTGAGGAAGTAGTCGGTGATGCCGTTGACCCGGCTGGCGTAGCGGGCGACGACGGCGTCGAACCAGCCGCAGCGCCGGTCGCGGCCGGTGGTGACGCCGACCTCGCCGCCGTGCTTGCGCAGGTACTCGCCCCACTGGTCGTGCAGCTCGGTCGGGAAGGGGCCGGAGCCGACGCGGGTGGTGTAGGCCTTGAGGATGCCGACGACCCGCTCGATCCGGGTGGGGCCGACGCCGGCGCCGACGGCCGCGCCGCCGGCGGTCGGGTTGGACGACGTCACGAACGGATAGGTGCCGTGGTCGACGTCGAGCAGGGTGCCCTGCGAGCCCTCCAGCAGCACCCACTCGCCGGCGTCCAGGGCGTTGCCGAGCAGCAGCCGGGTGTCGACGATGCGGTGCTTGAGCGCCTCGGCGTAGCCGGCGTACTCCTCGACGACCTCGTCGACGTCGATGGCCTTGCGGTTGTAGACCTTGACCAGGACCTGGTTCTTCTCCTGCAGCGTGCCCTCGAGCTTCTGCCGGAGGATCGAGAGGTCGAGCAGGTCGGCGACCCGGATGCCGTTGCGGGCGACCTTGTCGCCGTAGGCCGGCCCGATGCCGCGGCCGGTGGTGCCGATCTTGCGGTTCCCGAGGAAGCGCTCGGTGACCCGGTCCAGGGCGCGGTGGTGCGGCATGATCAGGTGCGCGTCGGCGGAGATGACCAGGCGCGAGGTGTCCACGCCGCGCTCCTCGAGGCCGGCGAGCTCGCCGATGAGCACCTCGGGGTCGATGACCACGCCGTTGCCGATGACCGGCGTGCACCCCGGGGTGAGGATGCCGCTGGGGATCAGGTGGAGGGCGTACTTCTCGCCGTCCGGCGTGATCACCGTGTGCCCGGCGTTGTTGCCACCCTGGTAGCGGACGACGTACGGGACGCGGCCGCCCAGCAGGTCGGTCGCCTTGCCCTTGCCCTCGTCGCCCCACTGGGCGCCGATCAGCACGACTGCCGGCATCGGGGGGTTCTCCTCGTTCGTCGCGTCTGCCCAAGACACCGGCGGTTCCCGGCTGGCCAGGTGGCAGGGTATCGGCATGCCCGCGACTCAGCTCGACCTGCGCGGCCTGGCGGCGGTCCAACCGCCGTCGCGCCGGCACGTCGCCTCGGTGGTGGACGGCGCCGATGCGGTGCACGTGCTGGGCCCGGTGCCCGCGCTGTCGGCGGTCCTGACCCGGCTGTGGAAGACCGAGCGGCTGCCCGCGGTGCCGGTGAGCTGGCAGCCGGCGGACGACCCGGCGTCCACCGGGCTGGCCCGCTCCCTGGGTGTCGGCACCGGCACCGAACGGGAGCTGCCGCTGGTCCGCGACGACCACGGCGGGGTGCTGCTGCACACCGGCCTGGTGACCGCGTACGGCCCCGCGCGCCGTCCGCTGGCCCGCCGGTTCGGTGCCCGGGCGTACTGCGACGACACGATGGTCGCCGACGGCTCGATCACCCGGATCGACGTGCGACCGG